>NZ_POYX01000101.1:0-625 GCF_002913865.1 Campylobacter concisus | reverse complement strand
GATACTAAACGCCTCACTTTTTTGGCAAAAGGGTCGAATTTGCATAAATTTTTTGCCTAAATTTAGTGAGAAAAATTTAGTAAATGGCAAAAAACAACTTAGCTCGGTTTTGCCTTTACCAAAGAGATTTGTGCTAGAATTTTTAAGAAATTTTGGCTTAAAAGATAGAGCGTTTTATGAATTTAGTGATGATGGAAAAAGTATCATAAAAAGGCTTTTTGCTTACGAATTTGCCCCAGCTGGGACATTTGGCTTTGAAAGGGCTGAAGTTACAAAAGGTGGTGTAAAAACTATATTTTTAGATGAAAATTTAGAGTGCAAAAGTGTAAAAGGACTTTATTTTATAGGAGAAGTCTTAGATATCACTGGTATGCTTGGTGGATATAACTTACATTTTGCATTTGCAAGCGCTCTAAAGGTTGCTAGCGCTTTAAAAAAATAGCTAATCAAATTCAGAGGAATTTAGCTAGTGGCAGCCAAAACTGCCACTAAATTTACTATCTCTCGCTTAGATACTCTTGCAAGCTTTTTACCTCAAGTGCTTTGCCAGTTTGAACTGTGCTTAGTGACTTGGCAGCTGCGAGTGCTGCACGGATAGTTGTAAAACTTGGAATTTTAAATCTAA
>NZ_POYX01000100.1:0-2600 GCF_002913865.1 Campylobacter concisus | reverse complement strand
ATTAATACCTCATTATTAACTCTTAAAACCAAGAGGGCATTATCTCTTGGGATGTTATCTCTTACAATAATTAAAATATCTCCATCTGTTGCGAATGGAGCTGCCTTATTGTTTGTTACGGTAATAAAATTATAGTCATATGGCTTTGATAGATTAAATAGTTTTGAAAGAATTTTAATACTTTGTAAGTAAGGATCAATGCTTTCTTTTTGGTTTGCAAAATCGTATAGATCATCATAAATTGTGCAAATGCTTTCAGAATTAGCTCTTATTTGAAGCTTACCATTGTCAGTTTCAATATTATATTTGCTAATTGCAGTAGCTATATCGATATCTGTATCAAAGTAGTCAATTCCAAAACCAGTAGCTTCAGCAATCTTGTATTTGACTTGTATGGGAAGTGGGTTTATATTATTTTCATAAGAATTTACCCTAACTCTACTTATTCCGATCTTATCACCAAACTCACTCTGAGTAAGTCCATAGGCATTGCGTAATCTTCTTAGTTTGTCACCGCATCCATTTGTTTTCATAAATTTCCTTTTTTTATTTATTTTAGCAAATCTAAAATTATTTGTTAATGTATTAAGAGTAGTATAAGGTTGTGAGATATAAAATGATATTAGATTTTTTAGGAGGTTGTCTTTTTATGATTGATGTAGTAGATGAAAAAATAGAAAAAAAGAATGAATTTATTACTCCAGAGCAGTTCGAGGAATTATTTGGAATAAGCATAGATAAACAAACTAGGCTTAGATTTAGTGTAAATTATACTGAGAAACGTAAAGCAAAGATCCCTCCTTTACCATATATCAGAATAGGTAAAAGAATATTGTATAGACTAGAGAGTGTAAAAGAATGGTTAATAGAACAGGAAAGAAGATAATGATTTGCAGTAAAAGAAAAAAGGTTGTGATATGAAGCGGAACCACCACCATAGCCATAGCACAACCCACAAAAGCACTGATATTCTATCAAATAAAATCATAAATGTCAAGGAATTCACTGCTTTGGATATTGAAAATACTAATTTTGAATGGCTGATACCGAATTTCCTTTCAAAACAGAGCTTAAACATGGTATATGCTGGCGCTGGTGCAGGCAAGAGCATGTTTGCTATCCATCTTTGTAATTACTTAGTGAAAAACAATGTCAATCTAGATGAAATCGTTTATATGGATGCTGATAATGGCATTGATATATTACAGAGTAGACAAGTCGATAAAATTATGGATAATAGCAGTGGAAAAATAAAATATATTCTCTCTAACAGCTCGCATAGATTTACTATATTTAAAAAGTTAAATAGAGAATTTAAAGCAGGTGAAATAAAAAATCGACTTATTATTATAGATAGTATTAGAAATTTTATAAAAGGTAGTCTAAGTAAAGATGATAATATAACAAGATTTATGGCAGACCTGCAAGGATTGAGAGACAAGGGTGCTACCATTATATTCCTCCACCACCAACCTAAGCAGGGAATGGATAAAAACGATGAGAATTATAAAGGCGCTACAGCCTTTATGGATAGTGTAGATGAAGCTTACTATTTACAAAACGAAAGTGACAGCTCGATTTCTATCAACGACAATGAAATGATTGTTAGCTTAAAACCAAAGAAAAAGAGAAGCCATACAAAAGAGATGGTTGCTTTAATCGATACCAGGGAATTAGATCTAAAATTTATTGAAGATGATTTTATTGGGCTAAGCGACAAAGAAAAGATATCTTTGCAACTGGCACAAGAAATTATTGATCAAAAAGGTGAAATTTGTCAAAGCGATCTTGCAATAGCCATACAAAAACTTGCAAATAAAAACTACTATGAAACGGTTGGACGTAATACGCTTTGGAAATTATTTGACAAATTTGATGGAAAACTTTTTGATATTAAACGATTAAGAGGATATCAAAATTGTAATAAAAAGGTATTTGTGAGCAGAATAATGAATAAAACACCAAAATCAGAACAAGTAAATTTCGACGTTCATAAAGTCGAAGTATCAACTAATTATTTTGAAAGCGCAAAAGTAGCCAATAGCAACCAACTCTCTATAAACAAGAGCAATTTAAAGTTTTTAAACGCCATTCCTGTTAATATTGAGCCTATATCTAATGTTGATCAACATGGGTATTCAACGATACGAGCATCTGTAGGAAGCTATTGTGTAGATATTGAAATAATAAATAACGATCTTGATCCGCTCGTAAATGAGTTAAAACAATGTATAAAGGACTATGATAAGGAAAATTCGTATCCGACGTTTTTTGGCGGCGATGAACTATTAAATATTTTATTAAAGATTAAGACTATTAATGAATTAAAAATAGTTTTAAGAAGTGATGGCTAATGAATGATAGTTGATATCTTTTTTATTGGTTTTCTAATGGTCGTAATAGTATCGTTTTTAACCTTACTTACTTTGGGTTATTTTGATACAAGTAAAGAATAAATCAAGAAGGTTATTTAAAAATGATTAAAATTAGATATTTTTATAAAATATGCTCAACTATTTTATCCATTACTTATTCTTGTCTTGCAGTTTGTGGAATGTTTTTTCTTGTTCAAAAAACAATCAATATATTGGAGATTAAAA
>NZ_POYX01000099.1:0-10332 GCF_002913865.1 Campylobacter concisus | reverse complement strand
ATTATAACCAAAACAATAATAATGTAAATAAAAAATCTATATAAGAATTTTTGTCATTTCTGGGTTGTTTTTAAATTTAAAAACGACTTGAAATTTTTATACATTTACGAAAAAATCGCTGCTAGCTTCTAGTAAGATAAAACTTTAAATTTTTATGAAATTTACCAACGAGATGTTTTATCGTTACAAAGTAAATTTTAAAACGATAATGTTATTAAAATTTGCATATTTTTGATAAGTAAAATAGAAATTTGGTATAAATTCTTAAGGAATTCCCACGCCAAAAGACGTGGGATAAATTTATGCTATCTTTTTGCGGTAAATTTTATAAAATTACGTAGTATATCCCACCGTAGTGTCTGACTGAGAAAATAAAGCTTAAATTTATATCAAATATCTCAATGTCATCAAGTGACGGATACCAGATATCGCTAAAAAATTTAGAAAGGTCATCAAAATGCAAAATATCAATGCTCTCAAATTTATTAAAATTTATGCAAATTTCATTTGGCGTGGCGATGTTAAGCTTGTTAAAAACAGCCTTGAGATCAAAATTTTCTTCGTCCGCATTAAAGCCATCAAGCCTGCTAAATTTATCTATCTTAAAAAACTCATCTACATCATCTAGACTAAATTTATGAAGTAAATTCTCTCTTATCTTTAAGCACTCACCAGCCGGCAAGCTTCTAATGATAGGTATATCAAAGCCATGTTCTTTGCGGAAATTTTCTAGTTTTATCTGATCCATATTGTGAGGTTTTGGCTAAATCAAATTTAGCCAAAAAATTTATTTTAAAAGCTCTTTTGCGTATTTTAGACCTAGCTCGTAAGCTTTAGCATTTGCCTCTTTGACTTTAGCTGGCACGCTTGCTAGCATCTCTTCACGCACTAAATTTTCATCCATGCACCCACTCATCGCCACAGCCACACCAAGAGCCACGACGCTTTGGGTGATGACGTTTCCGACCTCGTCTTTTGCGATAGAGATGATAGGAATTTCATAAATTTTCCAGCGCTTTTTGTCTTCATCGCTTACTTTTACCAAATTTGGCTCAACAACGATCGCGCCGCCCTCTTTCACGCCACTTTTAAAGGCATCGTAGCTTATCTGCGCAGTTGCTAGCATGAAATCTATCTCGCCCTCGTTTGCATAAGGATATAAAATTTCTTTCTCATCAAGTATGATATCGACCTTCGTTGGACCGCCGCGCACCTGAGATGTATAGGTAGATGCCTTGACGCCGTATCCGCCTGCTTTTATCTTGGCAGCTGAGAGGATCTCGCCTGCTAGTATGACGCCCTGTCCGCCAACGCCGACAAATCTTAGCTGTGACTTCATGCTAGCTCCTTAAAATCGATCGCTTCACCGCTCATAGCAGCCCTTCTTACCATGTCGTAAGCTTTGGTGTATTCAATCTTTTCTTCATCTTTATGAAGCACACCAAGTGGGAAAATGCCTTTTTTCTCCTCATCGCTTAGCATGTCAAATTTGACCTTGCTCGTCGTGCGGCCCTTTATCCACTCTAAATTTTTCACCGCTTCGCCCATTTTGTTCTTGCGTCCTAAATTTATATGGCAGTTTGAAAATACATCAAAAAAGCTGTATCCATCGTGGCTAAAGCCCTCTACAAAGAGCTTTGTAAGCTTCTCTGGCTCGATGACGCTTCCGCGCGCGACAAAGCTAGCACCTGCGGCGGTTGCGAGCTTACAGGCGTCAAAGCTAGGATCGATGTTGCCATACTGCGCTGTGACCGTCCACATGCCCTTTGGCGTCGTTGGGCTAGTTTGCGAGTTTGTTAGCGCGTAGATGAAGTTGTTGATTAAGATGTGATTTAGCCCGATATTTCGGCGGCATCCGTGTATCGTGTGGTTGCCTCCGATCGCCAGTCCGTCGCCGTCGCCAGTTACTACGATGACATGTTTGTCTGGATTTGCCATCTTTACGCCAGTGGCGTAGGCTATGGCTCTGCCGTGCGTCGTGTGGATGGTGTTGCAGTCTAGATATCCGCTAAAGCGGCCAGAGCAGCCTATGCCTGAGACCACGCAAACGTCGTTCATATCCCAGCCCATCGTGTCTATCGCACGGATGAGAGCCTTTAGTATGACGCCGTCGCCACAGCCCCAGCACCAAAGAGTAGGCATTTTGTCTGTTCGTAAGTATTTATCATAATCAAAAGCCATAAATTTCTCCTATCTTCGCCTCGATCTCGCTTGGACTTATCGGTCTGCCGTTTGCTTTTAGCAGTTTTGCAAAGTCATCTCTTAAGATGATCTTTGAAATTTCGCCACTATATTGACCTAAATTTAGCTCGCAGACTAAAATTTTCTTAAATTTATCTGATATCTCTTTTAGCTTTTTAGCTGGAGCTGGGAAAAGTGTGAGTGGCTTAAACAGCCCTACTTTTAGCCCTTTTTCACGTAAATTTAATATCGCTTGCTTAGCTGAAAGCGCCACGCTGCCAAAAGCGATGATACAAATTTCAGCGTCTTCAAGCATAAACTCTTCAAATTCTTCGCACTCATCAGTGTGTAAATTTATCTTGTTAAACAGCCTATTCATTGAGTATTCAACGATCTTGCCATCTTCTGTTGGAAAGCCAGTTGCGCCGTGATGAAGCCCAGTTATGTGGTAGTGATAGCCTTTAAAGAAAGGATTTAGCGTAGCTGGCGCGTCTGGTGCAGCCTCGTATGGTTTATACTCTTTTGGCTCGCCGCTAAATTCTCTTCTTTTATAAATTTCTAGCTCGCTAATTTCTGGCAAACTAACCCTTGCTTGCATGTGGCCTATCGTCTCATCAAGTAGCAGCATAACTGGCGTCATAAACCTAGCTGCGAGATTAAAGGCACGCACCGTTTGCGTATAGCACTCCTCTAGGCTACTAGGCGCTAGCACTATCATATTTACATCGCCATGAGTTGGGTTTTTAGCCTGCAAGATATCGCCTTGTGCGACGCGGGTAGGCAGGCCAGTTGAAGGGCCACCGCGCATGACATTTACGATGACAAGCGGTATCTCAGCGATAAAGCCAAGCCCTATTTGCTCAGCCTTTAGTGAAATTCCTGGACCAGAGCTAGCAGTCATCGCTTTAGCGCCACTCGCACTTGCGCCAAGAGCTACTGAAATTCCAGCTATCTCATCTTCCATTTGTATAAATGTGCCGCCATGTTTTGGCAAAAGCACGCTTAGCTCGTGGGCGATCTCGCTGCTTGGAGTGATAGGATATCCGCCAAAGAAGTTACAGCCACACTCGACCGCAGCCCTTGCTACTAGGGCATTTCCAGTTGATACTACCTCTCTCATGCGCTCTCTCCAAGCTTGGCAAATTTATTTGCCTTTACAGCCGCAGCTCGCTCTTTGCTCTCAGGCGTTAGCTTTGCAAATTTAAAGCCTTTATCAGCCACATAGATGGCAAAATCAGGACAGTGAAGCTCGCAGTCACGGCATCCTATGCATGAGTCAGCATAGACCACTTCTATCATCTTGCCAAGCACCGCCTTTGGCTCAAGCCTCATACCTAGCACGCCTGCTGGGCAGTAGCTCACGCAGACATCACAGGCCTTACACCTGCTCTCATCGACCCAAACTGGGACATTTTCTTTTACGATCATATATCTTCCTACTCTAAGTTTTCTTTTAAAAATTTGATATTTTTTCTAATTTCAGCTTCACTTTTGTTTAGTTGCTCTTGCTCGTCTTCGTCTAAATTTAGCTCTAAAATTTCTTTTAAGCCATCACGTCCGAGCCTTACTAGCCTGCCACAGCTTAGCTCATCATCGATTAGCACGCTAGCGCTTATTATCTCATCACTCTTACCAACGATCATCTCGCACATCTTCACAGCTGCAGCCGCTGGTGCGTAGTAAGCCGAAGTGCCAAGCAGTTTAACGATCTTTGCGCCGCCAGTGCTTGTCTCTTTTTTAAGGATTGCTAGCTCATTTTCATTTAAATTTTCACTGATATTGCTGGCTGATACGATCATCTCGTCATTGTGAGCGCCGACGATCTTTGCTCTTAGCTTACTGGCGTCCTTATCTTTTAAAAGCGCTAGCTCATATCTGCACCTTGCGCTATCTAGCTCACCAGCCATGCCGATCACTTTGTTTTTGCTAAAACCGCTAAATTTATGTGCCGTCCAGACCATCACGTCGAGCGGATTTGTGACTACGATTATCACTGCATTTGGTGCAAATTTAGCGATATTTTGCGCAGTTTGTTTTACGACAACGGCGTTTTTAAGTAGCAGATCTTCTCTGGTTTGACCCTCTTTTCTTGGGCTTCCAGCAGTGACTATGACGATGTCACTGCCTTCAATTAGCACAAAATCATCGCCACCACAAACGCTAGTTTTTGCGTTAAAGACGCAGCTTGACTGCGCTAGATCGATCGCTTTTGCGCGCGCCACGTCTCCAAAGATATCTACAAGCGCTATCTCATCGCAAAGCTCTCTCATACAAAGCGCATAAGCTATGCTAGCACCGACGTTTCCAGCTCCAACTACACTTATTTTCATCTCTTATCCTATTATTTGATTTAAAATTTCACTTGGTCTCATGACCTCATTAGCTCTTGCTTCATCTAGCAGGTAGTATCCGCCAAATTCCACGCTTGCACCATCTTTTTCTCTGATCTGCTTTAAAATTTCACTCTCATTTTTTTCTAGCTCTTGGGCTAAATTTTCAAAAATTTTGCTTAAAACCCCGCCACTTTTTGCCATCTCTCTCGCCCAAAAAAGTGCCAGATAAAAGTGCGACTCTCTGGTATCAAGAGTGGCATTTGGCGTTTTGTTTTCGTCCAAATAGCTAGCAACAGCTCTATTTAGCGCATCACTTAGCTCTTTTGCCTCTTTTTTTTGCCTAAAAAATGCTAGATGTTCAAGCGATGCACTAAGTGCCAAAAACTCACCCAAGCTATCCCAAAGCAGGTGATTTTTCTCCTTTAGCTCTTTTACAAGTGTTGGAGCCGTTCCACCAGCACCAGTCTCAAACATCGCTCCACCAGCAAGTAGTGGCACAACTGAGAGCATTTTTGAGCTGCCACCTAGCTCAAATATCGGGAAAAGATCGGTTAGATAGTCTCTTAAAACGTTGCCAGTGACGCCTATGACGTCTTTGCCAGCTCTTATTGCTTCAAGTGATTTTTTAGTTGCTTGCTCGTAGTTTAAAATTTCAAATTTCACGCCAGCACTAGTAAATTTATCTCTAAATTTTTCAAATTTAGCTATCAAATTTCTATCATGAGCGCGGCTACTATCTAGCCAAAATATAAGCTCATCTTTTGAAATTTCGCCTCTTTTTAAAGCAAGCTCAAACCACGCATTTATCGCATCTTCTTTAGCCTGCGTCATCCGAAAAATGTCGCCACTTTTAACGCTAAATTTAAAGATGTTCTCGCCAGCTTCGTTGCAAACAACAAATTCTCCGTCCTCTTTTGCGATGAAAGTCTTATCGTGGCTGCCGTACTCCTCGGCCTTTTTAGCCATAAGCCCCACATTTGCCACGCTGCCAATGTTGCTCACATCAAGCGCGCCATGCTCCTTAAAGTCCGCCACGCAGGCCTCATAAACCCTAGCGTAGGTCCTATCTGGGATCATGCAAAGTGAGAAATTTAGCTCGCCGTCCTTATCTTTTACCTTGCCAGAGTTTCTAATGAGCGCAGGCACTGAGGCGTCGATGATGACGTCATTTGGCACGTCAAAGTTGCTGGCACTTTCATTTAGTGCCCAAATTTTTGCCTTTTTGCTCAAAATTTCATCAAATTTAGCCAAAATTTCATCTTTATTTTTAAGCTGAGAAATTTTAGAAAACATATCTTTTAAGCCATTTTTTGCCTCAACGCCGTGAGTTTTAAACTCTTCACCAAATAGCTCAAAAACCTCTTTAAAATAGCTCTTTATCGCGTGAGCAAAGATGACTGGGTCGCTAACCTTCATCATCGTGCATTTTAGATGCAAACTCAAGGTCAAATTCTCTTTTTTTGCCTCGTCAAAACAGCTTTCATAAAATTTATTCAGTTCATCTGCGCTTAAAAAGGTAGCATCTACGATCTCGCCGCTTTGAACATTAAGCTCTTTTAAAAGCTCTTTTTTGCCATCTAAACTTATGAAATTTATATAAAATTTCTCATCTTTGCTAGCGATGATTGAGCGCTCATTTTCATAAAAATCGCCCTTTTTCATGTAGCAAATTTTAGTTTTATTTGCCTTGTCCCAGTTGCCGTTGCTATGAGGATGTTTTTTGGCAAATTCTTTAACCGGCGGCAAAACTCTTCTATCTGAGTTTCCTTGTCTTAGCACTGGATTTACCGCGCTTCCTAGTACTTTTTGGTATTTTTTAGCGACCTCTTCGTCGTAGTCTGTGATGATCTCATCTGGATAAAATGGCACGTTTATGCCCTTGCTTCTAAGCTCATCAATAGCCGCTTTTAGCTGAACGAGCGTGGTTGAGATGTTTGGCAGTTTTATGATATTTGCCTCTTTGTGCGCGGTTAGCTCGCCCAAAAGCTCTAGCTCGTCAGCCTTGTTTAGCCCAAGCTCTTTGCTAAAAAGAGATAAAATTCGCCCTGCTAGGCTTATGTCGGCCCTAGTTATGCTAATGCCAGCGCGTGATAAAAAGCTCTTAACGATAGGAAAGAGAGAGTAGCTTGCAAATAGCGGTGCTTCGTCGGTTTTAGTCCAGATAATGTCACTCATATTAGCCCTTTTGATTTTTTGAAATTTATCACGTTTTTTATTAAAGCTAGTTGTATTTTAGCCCTATTTTACGATATTTTGATTGTGCTCGCTTAAGGTTTTTGAAAAAATGTGTTTTTTTGCCTTTTTATCAAGCACAAAGTATAGATAATCGCTCTTTGCAGGGTTTATCGCCGCTTTGATCGCACTTATAGAGACGCAGCAGACTGGACTTGGCGGTATGCCGTCGTTTAGATAGGTGTTAAACTCGCTCATATCGCTTCTTATGCGCTCAGCCGTGATCACATCGTGCGAGTAGATGCCATAATTTAGCGTGCCATCCATCTGCAGCCTCATGCCT
The DNA here is from genome assembly GCF_002913865.1 of Campylobacter concisus. GTDB lineage: Bacteria > Campylobacterota > Campylobacteria > Campylobacterales > Campylobacteraceae > Campylobacter_A > Campylobacter_A concisus_AM. The sequence goes on along the minus strand of NZ_POYX01000099.1, from coordinate 3,303 downwards.
TTATCTAGGCGGTTGTAGATGACTGAGGCGACAAGTGGCATCTCAGCGTCGTTTGCGGCCTCTTTTTGGATGATTGAAGCGATGGTTAGAATTTTAAACCACTTTTTTTCGTTGTATTCGCCAAAAATTTTCCTACTGATCTCGCTTTGCGCCTTTTTAGATGAATTTACAAGGTAATAAGCTAGATGCCTCTCACTGATGCCAACTGGGATCTTATAAGTATTTGGCATTAAAAAGCCATCAGCGACTGGCGCAAGGGCGTTATATTCGCTATTTAGTTTAGCTGCGTCAAGTCCTAGCTGGGCTGCTATCTGGTTTAAAAAAACGATCGTAGTTTCGCCGGGGATGAGCGTGATCTCAGTCATTGCTGCCTTTGCTTTGGCTAATTTTTTTAAAAAATCAACCCTTGAAATTTTATCTTTGCCTATCTCGATCCAGCCAGACTGAGGCGAGCCGATGAAGCGCATGGCGTACTTGTCGATCGCGCTTAAGTTAAAGTTGCGATTAGCTAAATAAGATATAATCTCGCCCACGCTTCCCTTTGGCACAAAGACGACTTTGCTCGTGTTTATGGGGCGTGCCAAATAGACAAATACGCTTAGGACGACGATGAGTACGATATCAAAAAAAATATCTAGGTATGGTTTTTTTATAAAATTTTTTATCATCTTGATTCTTTCGCTTCTTTTGCTTTTAAAATACGGCATAAAAATTAACGATTTCGAGTTTTACGGCGTAAAATTGGAGCAATTATATATAAAGTTAGATAAAAAAATAATTGTAAGAGCAAAGCAGATCAAGCTACCTAATTTTAAACAAAACGCAGAGCAAAAAGCTAGCGACAAGCAACTTTTAAACCTTAGTCAGGGCGTGGATTATCTTGAGACCTTTTTTCAAGAAATTTCACTTGAGAGCGTGCAAATAGGCGATGATTTTAAGATCAAAATTTTATTTTTAGATGATATATTTTTCGTTGATAGCCCTTATCTAAACATCGATATCAAATTTCAAAATAAGCAGAAAGATGGCATAGATCGCTTCATAGTAAAAAATTTAAGCCTTAAAGATTTTAACGTCAGCATTAGCGGCGAGGGCAGTGCAAATTTTGACAAGGATGACTATAAATTTGATGGAAATTTCACCTCGCACGAGTTAAATGGCAAGCTTAGCTTTGCCTTAAAAGATACACTTTTAACCTACAAAGCCTATGACGTAAATGCTGGCAGTATCAAGGACTTCATCGCTGAGCTTGATAGTCGCATACACCTAAACAGCGAGGTTAAAAACTGGATATATGGCTACATCGTGGCTGATGACTATCACCTAAATGAGATAAACGGCAAGGCTGACCTTAAAGAAAATGATCTTTTCTTAAACGAGCTAAACGCGACTGCAAATGCCAAAAATTTACTTGTTAAATTTGATAAAGGCTTGCCAGCTGTAAATGTCGCTGAGGCAAACATCACGCTTAATAACTCAAAGCTTAAATTTGACCTTACAGCTCCCGTTTATAAAGGCAAAAAGCTTGATGGCTCAAATGTTGCTATAAACAACATCTTTGATGAAAAAAGTGCAAATTTAGAGCTTTTTATAAAGACAAATTCTATTTACGATGAGGCGATAAATGAGATACTAAGAGCTTATAAGATCAACGTGCCAGTTAGGCAGCTAAGCGGCAAAATGGACGCTAGCCTAAAAATTTTGATAAAGCTTGATGAAAAGAGCTTAGAAAATTTTGATGAAAAAAGCGTCATCGCAAATGGCGACTTTAAGATAAGTGACGCGGTTTTAGATATCGCTGGGAGTAAATTTAACGCTAAAAGTGCCCTTGTAAAGCTTGTAAATACTTCTGCACTAAACATCGATGCAAGCGGCTTTGGGCTTGATTTTTTCAGAGCAAATGCAAAAGCAGATATAAATTTACAAAAAAATACTGGCGAGATAAAAGGCGTCATAGAGAGCTTTGATCTAAAAGAGAAAAATGATGAAATTTTAGCCTTTAAAAATGAGCCATTTACTGCACTTCTTGACTTTAGTAAGCAAAATGAAACAACGCTTAGCATTGAGCCATTTGGGCTAAATTTAAGCTTTGGCGATGAGAGCGTGATAGCTACTAAAAATAGCGAATTTATCATGCAAAACTCCCCAGTTTTAAAGCAAAACGGCGTGCTTGGTTTTGATGATGTGAGTATAAAGAGCAAGGACTTTGTTGATCTTGAAATTTTGGCAAAAGGGCTTAAATTTAACCTGCCATTTTTAGATAAAAATGGCTCAAAATATGAGAGCGACGACGTTAATATCTTGGTGAAAAACGGCATAGTAAAGGTAAATAGTGCTAGTAAGAAGCTGGCTCTTGAGATAAAAGAAAAAGGCGTTGGTGTAAATACGCAGGATTTAAATTTAGTCGTTCTTGACGACAATGAGAGCGGCAACCAAACGCAAAGCACGCCCATAGAGCTATCTGCAAAAAATGGTGACATCATTTTGCAAGACCTTAACAAAACCTTGCCATTTACCAGCTTTAGCGCCGAAAAAAAGGGCAAAAGCACCTCACTAAATGGACTAGCAAAGCAAGGCAGAGTTGGATATTTTAGCGATGAGAAAAGCATAAATTTAGACGCAACTGATATAAGTGGCGAGTTTATCAACGATCTTTTTAGTATCAAGAGCTTTGAGGGCGGTAAATTTCGCCTAAAAATGCTTGGAGAGAGCTCAAAAAATTTCAAGGCTGAGGTGAGATTTTTTGGCACATATCTAAAAGACTACATCTTTTATCAAAAACTTCTTAGCTTCCTAAACTCGGTGCCGTCGCTACTTAGCTTTAAAACGCCTGACTTTAACGACAAAGGCTACACTGTTAAAAATGGCAAAATTTTACTAACTAGAAAAGGCGACGTGATCGAGTTTTTAGCGATTGAGATGATAGGCACGAGCGCAGATATCGGCGGACGCGGCACGATCGATCTAAAGAGCAAAAAGATAAATATCGACCTTGAGCTAAAGATACTAAAAGACGCAAGCGGCATCATCGATAAGATACCACTTATCAACCAAATCATCCTTGGCAAGGACCGCTCGCTCTCAACCGTCATCGCCATACGTGGCACGACTGAAAAGCCCGAGTATTCGACGCAGATCTTGCAAGATGCCCTACTCTCGCCACTAAAGATCATAAGAAACGTCCTGCAAGCTCCGTTTTTGATATTTGAGTAAAAAGCGTTAAGCATAAAATAATTATTGTTTAGTATAATTGCGGTGAAGTTCACGGCGGAGCTTATTATCCGCCACTCATTCTAAATATCT
>NZ_POYX01000098.1:0-1368 GCF_002913865.1 Campylobacter concisus | reverse complement strand
ATGTAATACGACAGTCCAATTTGTATATCGCTATTCGTAAAGGTTGGGATATATTTCGGATGAAACTCTAAAAAGTTAAATTCGTCGTTTTCGCTATATTCGCTTATGTTGTTTTCGGATAAAATTTTTTTAACTTTCAAAACGTCGTCGCCAAAGACCTTTGCCGTCTTTAAAAAATAATCCTTGGGGCTAAAATATTGCCATTTTTCCGTTGGATAAGCGGTATTTTGGCGGTAAATTTGCCCAAGATGTTTATTTGCGAGCGAACAATAATGCACGCCCATTTTTAATCCCTCATCTTTTGCAAACTGTAGCAAAGATAGTGCCTCGGTCTCGCTTCCGGATATTGCCAAACCGCCCGCGTACCAATAGTTGTAAAAAACCTCAAAAGGAGGAAATTTTAGTAAAAATCCGCGCTTGATATACTCTTGTTCATTATGTAGTGGAAAGCAAAATTCCAGCAAATTTATCCCGTCTATGCCGATAATATCTAGATACCTCATTATATTTTTCATTTGCTCGGCCGTATGCGGAATGACGGGCATCTCGACTATGACGTAGCTTATATATCTTTTTGCGATTTCGATTTTTTCCATAATATCAGCTTGTTTATCAAAGCCGTCTTCTAACTTTATACTGATCCTGATCTCATCGACGCCGCTATCTCGCAGGCGCTTTAATATAGAAACATCTAAGAATTCGCCGTTAGTGTATAAGCGCTTATGGACCGAGCTATTTTTAGACTTTATCGTATTAAAAAAATCCAAAGTATCGTCTTTATAAAGTAGCGGCTCACCGCCGGTCAATGCCACATATTTTATAAATTGATTATTTTTAAATACGGCATTTGCGACGCTTTTGGCGTCAAATTTACGCTTGATATCCTTTTCGTAGCCTTCCTGATTGGGATTAAAACAAAAGTAGCAGTCTTTATTGCATCTAAGAGATAGATATGTCGTATTCGTATTTATGCCGGTTCTGCAAGCGACACAAGCGCTTGATTTAAAATTTATAAAGGGGCTTTGATCTCCACTAAAATTTAAAGCCCTAATGAAAACGCCCGTCTTATCAAATTTTAGTTTATACTTGTTTTCGATCTGATCGATAAAACTTCGCTCTATGGCTTCGTATTTTTGGATTGCGCTTTTTAAATCGCTACTCATTATTCTCCTTGAGGTTAAATTTTATCGGCTCATATAGTAGTATGTTTTTCTTAGGCATGATACCCCATCTATAATTACTAAATGCGTTTGTTTTTATTATCTCCAAGCAACAAGGTATGTTTTCTAAAATAAATTTTAATCTATCATCGCTTTTTCCGCTTTTTACTATTTTGGAAGCTAATGCCAAAAACGCATTCCATAGCAT
>NZ_POYX01000097.1:0-37115 GCF_002913865.1 Campylobacter concisus | reverse complement strand
TTTTAAGATCGTCGATTGAGTTAAATTTATTTGCTTTTCTATACTCGATGATAGCATCTGCTTTTGCACTGCCGATACCATCAAGACTCATAAGCTCCTCTTTTGTAGCTGTGTTTAGATTGATTGCTGCCATAGCCAAAGATGCAATAGCTGCAAGTGAAATCAAAATCTTTTTCATTTCCATTCCTTAAAAGTAAATTTGAGGTAAAATTCTAGCAAAGAGTGATTAATGAAGTATAAATATTGAGTAATATAAAAATGATTTTAAATATAGTTTATAGGAGAAAATCCCTGAAAATTTCAGGGAAAAAGTTTTATTTTCTAAGTTCGCGAATCTTAGCTGCTTTGCCACGTAGTTCACGTAGGTAGAATAGTTTAGCTCTTCTAACACGACCTTTTCTAAGAACCTTTATCTCTTCTATAGAGTCGCTAAATATTGGGAAAATTCTCTCAACACCAACACTGTTAGCACCGATTTTTCTGATAATAAATGTTTCGCCAGTACCGCTACCACGTCTAGCTATACAAATGCCTTCAAAATTTTGAATTCTTGTTTTGTCGCCCTCATGAATACGAGTAGCCACACGCAATGTATCACCTGCACGGAAGTCAGGGATATTCTTACCAGCAATTTGAGCATTTTCAAACGCTTCAATGTATTTATTTCTCATGTTTTTCCTTATTTATGTGGCTTTAGCTTTTGATATAAATCAGGGCGAAAGTACCTTGTTTTGCAGTGAGCCATCTTGTTTTTTAAATTGTGGATTTTAGCATGATTACCCTTTAAAAACTCTGAAACCACAAAGATAGATTTAAAATTATCAGGTTTTGTAAAAGATGGAGCTTCAAGCAAATTACCTTCAAAACTCTCCACTTCAAGACTCATGTCGTTTCCTAAAACCCCAGGTACGTTTCTTGATATCGCATCACTCATACAAAGTGCAGGCAGCTCTCCGCCAGTTAAAATAAAATCACCTATACAAAAAACTTCGTCCGCCCAAAGCTCAACAACTCTTTCATCAAGCCCTTCGTATCTACTACAAACAAAGCAAATATGATCTTTTTTAGAAAGTCTTTTTGCATCATTTTGACTAAATTTTTTACCAGCTGGCGTCAAAAAAATCACGTGGGCATTTTTATCTTTTTCTTTTACAAATTTGATCGACTCATCCAAAGGCCGTGGAAACATCAAAAGCCCTGCTCCGCCTCCGATCATATAATCATCAACTTTATTGTGCTTATCGTTGGTAAAATTTCTTGGATTTATGAAATCGATTTCAATAAATTTATTACTAATCGCACGTTTTAAAATAGAATCACAAAAGTAAGGTTTGACTAAATTTTCAAAAAGTGTAATAAATGTAAATTTCATGAATTTTCTAAGATATCTCTAGCGCCTTTTACCAAAATCTCCCCGCTTTCCAAATTTACAGTTTCGATAAAATGCCCCAAATATGGAATATAAAAATTCTTTGGTTTGCCAGCTACGACAAGCTCTTCGTCTGTTTTTATGTACAAAAGCGAATTTGCAAAATTATCTTGGATATCTTCTACAATGCCCAAAATTTCACTATTTTCTACTACTTTTAATCCAATAATATCAAACTGAAAAAATTCATCTTTTTTTAACTTGCAGTTTTTTCTAGTGAGCTCTTTTGTAGTGTAGATAGTTCTATTTACAAGTGTTTTTGCAAGGTCTAAGTCATCAAAATTTTCAAACAAAACCAGCTCTTTTTGTCTGTTATAGTCTTTTATAGTGAGCTGATCATTATTTTTATCAAAAAAGGTTGCGCCTTTTTTAAATTGCTCTGGGAAGTCGCTCTTGTTATGAAGCTTCAAGTAGCCCTTTAAACCAACACATCTCCCGATGGTAGCGACTTCAACAATATCACTATTCAATAGCTTTTACCGTTACTCTATAACTTGTATTGTCTTTTGCTTTACAGCCAATAATAACGGTCTTTATAGCATTTATCATTTTGCCGTCTTTACCAATAAGTTTTCCAGTATCAACCTTATCGGCACTTATAATGATCTCAACAAAATTTTCACCAAGCTCTTGACGCTCGATAGTTACCTTTTCAGGAAAATCAGCTATCAGCTTGGCGTATTCGTATAAAAAATTTTCAACCATTATTTTGTAATTTGCGCAACTCTATCGCTAAGTTTAGCGCCGACGCTTTTCCAGTAATCCAATCTCTCTTTGTTGAAATTTATAACATTTGGCTCAACCATAGGGTTGTAATAACCAATGCTCTCTATCCAACCGCTGTCGCGTCTTTTTCTGCTATCTGTAACAACTATACGATAAAAAGGTCTTTTTTTGCGTCCCATTCTTGTTAGTCTTACTACTGTTGCCATATTATATTCTCCTCTAGTTTTTAAATAAAGCTTAAATTTAGATAACAAATATCCAAATTTAAACCCTTTTATCAAACAGGTCTTTTTAAATTTGCTTGAGAAAGCATGTTTGCAAGTCCTTTTGCTCCGCCTTTTCCTGAAAATTTCTTAGCAAGCTTTGAGGCATTTTCAAACTGCTTTAAAAAGCGATTTACCTCCACTTGAGATAGCCCAGAGCCAGCTGCCAAACGCCTTTTTCTGCTATTGTTTAAAAGGTCTGGATTTTCACGCTCTTTTTGCGTCATAGAGTTTATCATAGCCTTAATATGCAAAATTTCTTTTGAATTATCAAGGTCTATATCTTTTATCTGATTTGCAATATTTGAAAGTCCAGGTATCATCCCCATCAAAGACTTCATACTGCCAAGCTTTTTAACGCTTTCCATTTGATCTAAAAAGTCGTTAAAGTTAAACTGACCTTTTTTTATCTTTTGATTTAGACGTTTTGCCTCTTTTTCATCAATAATAGTCGATGTTTTCTCAACCAAAGTGGCTAAGTCACCCTCGCCCATTATACGGCTTACGATACGATCTGGTATAAAGCTCTCGATATCAGCTACTTTCTCGCCAGTACCGACAAATCTAAGTGGGATATTTAGCTGTTTAGCGATGCTAATAGCTACGCCACCCTTTGAGTCAGAGTCAAATTTAGAAAGGATAACTCCAGAAATTCCCAAAATTTCATTAAAACTTGTAGCTGTCTTTACGGCATCTTGACCACTCATGGCGTCAGCCACATAAAAAATTTCATGTGGATTTATCGCATTTTTTACATCTTTTATCTCTTGCATCAATTTTTCATCGATCGCAAGACGACCAGCAGTATCTACTAAAAGCACATCATAAAGGCCACTTTTTGCCTTTTCTAATGCCTCTTTTGCTACTTTTATAGGATTGTTTTCATTTTCTATATAAAAAAGATCTATCTCATTTGCAACGCAGAGCTGTCTTAGCTGTTCAACCGCTGCTAATCTTTGCAAGTCACAAGCCGCAACTAAAACTTTTTTCTTTCTTAGTTTTAGATAGTTTGCAAGCTTGATAGTTGTCGTAGTTTTACCGCTACCTTGCAAGCCAGCCATCAAAACAATAGTCGGTGCAACTGGCGCATAGACAAAGCCTTGATTACCAGGAGCTGTTAAGATAGTCGTTAAATTTGACTTGATCGCATCTAAAAAATTCTTTTGACCAACGCCAGTTTGCTTTAGTTCGCTTTCGATAGACGCGAGTAGATCTTTGGTGACTTTATGGTGAACATCAGCTTTTAAAAGAGCTTTTTTAAGCACGTCAAGTGCGTTTTTTAGAGCTTTCTCGTCATCTACAAAACGTATCTTGCTAACGGCTAATCTAAAAGACTCGCTAATTTGTTCGAACACTAATCACCTTTCTAAGTTGTTATTAAAGGGCATATATTACTAAATAATTTCTTTATTGCTCTTTAAATTTCAAATTTATTAGATATCTCAAATCCAAGAGAGTTAAATTCTTTTGGGATCGGCGCTTTGAATTTATAGTTTAAAAGAGCGATAGAGTAAGCATGCAAAAACATTCTATTTGCTCTATTTTTGCCGTATTTCTCATCGCCAACGATAGGTAAATTTAAACTAGCTAAATGCACTCTTATCTGGTGCGTCCTACCTGTTTTTATGACAACTTTTACCAGCGTTTTTTTACCCACAACCATTAGCGGTGAAATTTCACTGATCGCCTCTTTGCCGTCTTTTGAGATCTTTGAAAAGGCGCCATTTTTATTTTTTATCGTTAAGATCGGCTCATTTACGACCGCTTCCTCGCTCATGATACCCTTAACTGCGGCCACGTAAATTTTCTCAACCTTCATCTTTTTAAACTCATTTATGGCAAGGCTCGTAAATTCGTCATTTTTTACAAGAAGCAGCACGCCGCTTGTGTCTTTATCTAGCCTGTGAAGGAGTGGAAATTTATACATTTGACTGATTTTTTCACTAGTTACGGCGGCTGGTTTATTAATTGCTATTAAATTTTCATCTTCAAAGATAACGCTTGGCTTTGGCATCTCTTCGACGTTAAATTTAGTATTTTCGCTCATTAGTGCACGGGCGATCATCACCTTTTGGCCCTTGGCATAGACTAATCCGCTGTCAATTAACTCCTTTGCCTCGTTGTTTGAGATGTTTTTTTGTTTGGCTAAAATTTTATACGCTTTTTCTTCACTCATAAAGTGCTCCTTATATCTTCTATGATCGCATCAGCGCTTGCCTGCACGGCGATCTTGCTCTTTTTAGCGTCACCATCCATTATGCCGCCGATCTCGCTTGCCTTTGCGATATAGATGTTTTCAACTAGGCTAAATAGCGCCTTTTGGTTAAATATAAACTCGCCGCTAATTATAACTGGGTTAAATTTCGCACACTCGATTGGATTATGCCCGCCGATATTTGGCACAAAACTGCCTCCAAGCACGACTATATCGCTAATAGCATAGACATTTACAAGCTCGCCTAAAGTGTCAAGCAAATTTACTTTAGCATCAAATTTATGTGTTTGACTAAATTTTGCAAAGCTAAAATCATGCTTTTTAGCGTAATCGCTCGCTAGCTTTTCAACCTCTACAAATCTCTCAGGATGGCGTGGTGCGATGATTAAAAGATCGTTTGCTTTTAAATTTAAATTATCTAAAATCATCTCTTCTTCACCAGCATGCGTGCTTGCTAGCACGATCACTCTAGCTTTTGGCTTTTCATAAATTTTACTCACGCTTGGCAAAAATGCAGCTTTTATATTGCCAACGACCTCTATTTCGCCTGCTCCAAGCGACTTTAGTCTCTCTTTATCAAGCTCGCTTTGGGCGTAAATTTTATCTATAAATTTAAAAAGATATCTATAAAAAAAGCCAAATTTCAAGTAACTTTTGTAGCTTCTATCTGAAATTCTAGCGTTTATCAGTATCACGCGACTGCCTTTTAGCTTTGCCATGAAAACTAGCATAAGCCAGAGCTCAGCCTCAAAAATGACTAAAATTTTGCTCTTTTTTAGCCAAAATGGCAAGAAAATTTCAAATGGCAAAAATCTTGTGTTAGAACAAATTTTACTTGCCGCTTCAAAGCCCGTATTTGTCACCACACTTATGGCCTTGCTCTCAAATTTTTGCATCAAAGGCTTAAGCGCTTGCACCTCGCCAAACGAGCAAGCATGAAAATGCACATCTGCATCTTGAAATTTTGGATTATTAAAGAGAAAAAAACGTGCTGGGATCGATCTATGGTACTTTTTTTTAAAACTTAAGAAAAGTAGGAAAATAGCCCCAAAAAAATAGAGTATTGAGGCTAAAAAATAATATATTATTATCACGAAACGTGTTATTGCTCTTGTTTATATAAAATTCTGCCACAATGCGGGCAAGTAACGATATCTTCGCCTTTTACAACCGCAGAGAAAGTTTTATCATTTATCTGCATAAAGCAGCCATAACAAGCTTGTTTTTTAACAGGCACAACTGCTGTGTTGTGAGCCCATTTTCTGATCTTTTCATAAAATGCTAGGATCTTTTGGTTCATCGCAGCGACAAGCTTATCTTTTTTAGCATAAACCTCTTTGCGCTCTTTTTCGATCTTTTCAAGCTCAGATGAAACCTCGCTTTTTATCTTTTCTAAATTTCCTTCAAGCTCTGTTTTTTTAGCGTTTAGCTCATCTTTTTGAGCATTTTTATTGTCTATTAGTTTTTCAAGTCTAGCGATCTCTTCGTTTGCTGCTTCAAGCTGCTCTTTTGCGATATCTTCTTCAAGACTTAGTGCTTTTATCTCTTTTTCGCTTTTAGCGCTCGAGCTTTTTTTAGCTACGTCTTTGATCTTGGCGCTAAATTCAGCGATATGAGCGTTTGTGCCTGATTTTTGTGATTTTAGATCATTTACCTCTTCGTCAAGTCTTTCTACATTAACCGCTATAGTTTCACACTCTTCTTCTATGCTTTTATAGGCTTTTTCTACTTCTTGTATGCGCGGTGTGAAGCCGTCTATTTGTTTGTCAAGATCAGATAATTCAACTAATTGTTGCAAATATTTATTCATAATGTTTCCTTTTTTGTTAGCAATATGTAAATGGGTTTTTAGAATTGCTTATTATAACTTCAATTTTTAGATTTTGCAAATATTTTGCTAAAAAATCACTAAAATAACGCTCGCTTTCATAGTGGTTTATGTCGATCAAATTTAGTCCATTTTCCTTTGCATAAAGGGCTTGGTGATACTTTAGATCGCCCGTTAAAAAGGCGTCCGCTTTGACATCTTGGATGAGATCTGCGCCGCTTCCAGTACAGATACAAATTTTAGAAATTTCATCTTTTGCATGAACGGCTCTTAAATTTTCTAACCCAAGTTTTTCTTTTACAAATTTACAAAGCTCGCTAAATTTCATCTTCACATCAGCGTAGATCAAAAAGCCCTCTTTGTTTGAAATTTCAAGCCCCAAAACCTGTGTCACAAATTTTTCATTTAAAAATGCAAGGTCGGCGTTTGTGTGAAGCGAGATGAGCGAGATATTTTTTATCATCATCTCTCTTATGAGCGAGCTTGGATAAAAGCTGTAGTCTAGGCACTTTAGCCCCTTAAAAATGAGCGGATGGTGAGTAATAATGAGCGAGTTTGGCAAGACATTTTGCAAAAGCTCGCTATCAATATCAAGGCTTAGATAAATTCGCTCAAATTCGCTGTCAAATGAGCCAACTTGCAGACCGCTATTATCCCAAGACTCTTGGCTCACAAATGGGCAAATTTCATCTAATTTTTTATAAATTTCAGCTATTTTCATCAAATTTTACTTTTGCTCTAAGCTCTCTTTATATGTTAGCGCGCACTCTTTGGCTAGCTCGCGAATTTTTAAGATGTAGTCTTGTCTTTGCGTCACGCTTATCGCTCCGCGCGCGTCAAGGACGTTAAATGTATGAGCTGCAAGCATGCAGTAATCATACGCTGGCAGTGAAATTTTAGCCTCCAAGCAACGTTTGCACTCGTTAAATGCGTTTTCAAACTGGTTAAAAAGCATATCAACATTTGCCACTTCAAAGTTGTATTTACTCCACTCATACTCGCCTTGTTTATGCACGTCAGCGTAGGTTACGATGTTGCCATTGGAGTCGTCCCAAACAATGTCATAGACGCTATTTACGTCCTGCAAGTACATCGCTAAGCGCTCAAGGCCGTATGTTATCTCGCCAGATATGAGCTCGCACGCGATGCCGCCAACTTGTTGAAAATAGGTAAATTGCGTCACTTCCATGCCATCTAGCCAGACCTCCCAGCCAAGTCCCCAAGCGCCCAGCGTCGGGCTCTCCCAGTTGTCTTCGACAAAGCGGATGTCGTGATTTTTCAAATTTAAACCAAGTCTTTCAAGGCTTTTTAGGTAAAGCTCTTGGATATTTTCTGGACTTGGTTTTATGAGCACTTGAAACTGATAGTAAGCGCCAAGGCGGTTTGGGTTTTCGCCGTATCTGCCATCAGTCGGACGGCGGCTTGGAGCTACGTATGCTGTCGCCCACGGCTTTGGTCCAAGGCTTCTTAAAAATGTCGCTTGGTGATATGTGCCCGCACCTGCTGGCATGTCGTATGGCTGAAGTATGACGCAGCCTTGCTCTTGCCAATAGTTTTGAAGCGTTAGTATTATTTGTGAAAATGTCATTTTTTGCCTTTTATTTTATTGATATATAAACTTCTATTTTATTTTTTAGGTATTTTTCAAAGTCTGTTTTATAGGTTCTTTCTAGCTCGCTACTTTCAAAATATCTCCAAATTTCATCCCAAAATTTTGCAACATTTTGTGGCTCATTTGCAAAGCTAAAAAGAGCGTACTTTCCGCTTTGTATATTTAAATTTTCACTATCTTTTTGGCGTGATATTGTGCCGATGAAGTTATCGTAATGTCCATTAAAATCACTTTCGTAGTTACAGTAAACACTATAAATTTCACTCTTGCCATCATAGTATTCGCTCATAAATTTGGACCATAAAGCTGGAATTTTGCCGTTGCCGTCCATTTCATCTTCATTTTTAGTACGAGTTTTTACTCCGTAAATTTCAAAGCCATTTTCTAAATTTATAATCTTCATAAACTACTTTTGTCCGTTAAAATTTTCAACCGCTTGGTTCCACATGAGCTTGTATTTTCGTTTTAAAAATTCAACTTCATCTTGTGAAATTTTAAGCTGTTTTGTAAGTGTTTCGACCGTTTTTCTATCCTCGTCATAGAGCTCTTGCATCGAAATGAGTGCCTCTTTTAAAAATTTATTCTCATTTCTTAAGGTCTCAAGCGTCTCATCTTTTGCGTCAAGCACCTTTTCGTGTAAATTTAGTATCGTGCCGATCGTCTTTTCGACAAAGGTAAAACCATCTTGGCTTTGCGGCTGCAAGGATAAATTTTGCGAAACACTAGGCACCACGCTCATCGTTCCCTCGCTCGCTTCTATCAAAATTTCTCCATTTTCCTCTTTGGTTTTCAAAACGCCACGATTTATCATATCCTCGATAACTTCGCGCTCCAAGTGCACAAGTTTGCAAAATTCATCAACTCCAAGATAGGTCTGCACCGCTTCTCCTTTTATAGTATCACTTCAACCTTTGAAGAATCATCCTCTAAAGCCTTTATCTTTGCCTCTCTGTCGGCCTTTAGCGCACTTGCTAGCCCCTCATCTTCAAGGGCTAAAATTTGCACCGCAAGATAGGCTGCATTTATCGCACCAGCCTTGCCGATAGCCAATGTCGCCACTGGCATGCCACTTGGCATTTGCACGGTTGAGTAAAGTGCATCAACGCCGCTAAGAGCTGAGCCAGCCATTGGTATGCCGATCACTGGTTTTGTTGTGTTTGCAGCGATCGCTCCAGCTAGGTGAGCTGCCATGCCAGCAGCTGCGATGAAGACTTTTGCGCCCTTTTTCTCGGCATTTGCGACGTATTCGCTAGTTCTTTTTGGGCTTCTGTGGGCTGAGCTGATTATCAGTTCATATTTTACGCCAAATTTCTCCAGAGTCTTTGCCGCCTCGCTAACGATCTCATAGTCGCTTTTACTTCCCATTATAATAGAAACAAATTTCATATTTTCTCCCTTAAAAAACTAAATTTTGGCAGCTTAACGCCGAGGTTTATCTCATTTTCATTACCGCTGTGAATTTCGCTCATGACCTTGCCTTTTTTGGTGATGAGCTGTTTAAATTTGATAAATTTCTTGCCATCTTGTGTAAAAATCTCAGAAATTTCATTTTCACTATCATCTATGTGTGAGCCAGTTGGAGCTACGATCTCATAGCTATTTCCTGGAAAAATTTTAAATTTACACTTAAAAAACTCACCATCTTCACTTATCGCATTTACCTGATGAGTGCCCTCTTCTAGGCTGCTAACGTGGTTTTGCGTATCGGTTCGCTCATAAGGTCTATGCACCAAGTAGCCGTCCGTAAAGCCGCGATTTTTCAGCGTATTTATCTCATTTTCATAAATTTGCGCGTCAAATTTGTCGTTCATGGCGTCATCTATCGCCATTTTATAGGCTCTTGCTGTGCAGGCTGCGTAGTACTCGCTCTTTGTGCGGCCCTCTATCTTAAAGCTATCTATCACGCCGCTATCAACGATCTCTTTGATGTGTGAGATGAGGCAAAGATCTTTTGAGTTCATGATGTGAGTGCCGTTTTCGTCCTCTTCTAAGCGGAAAAGCACGCCGCTCTCTTCATTTTTGGCATAAAGTTCGTACTTAAACCTGCAGTCATTTGCACAGCTGCCGCGGTTTGACATACGACCGCTTTGCACGGAGCTTACCAAACATCTTCCAGAATAGGCAAAGCACATCGAGCCATGGACGAAAATTTCGATATCAAGAGTTGGAATTTCCTCTTTTATCTTTATAACATCTTTTAAATTCATTTCACGTGCCACGACGATGCGTTTTGCGCCCATATCGTGATAAATTTTAGCGTCCAAAACGTTCATAACGTTTGCCTGAGTTGAGAGGTGTATCTCGATATCTGGAGCGATCTCTTTTGCTAGGCTCATGACGCCTGGAGTTGCGATGATAAAGGCGTCTGGCTTCATCGCTGAGATGGTTTGTAAGTGCCTTTTTAGTGGCTCTATCTGAGAGTTAAAAGGAAAGGCATTTATGGTCGCATAAAATTTCTTTCCCTTTTCGTGTGTGTAGTCTATCGCCTCTTTGAATGTTTCAAGGTTAAACTCCCTTGCCGATCTAGTCCTTAGCGAAAAGCTAGCCACAGAGCCATAAACAGCGTTGGCTCCGTATTCAAGGGCGATTTTAAGTTTTGTTAAATTTCCAGCTGGAGATAAAAGCTCAGGCCTTTTTAGCACTATTTTTTACCCAGACTTTCTATCAAGGCTTCGATGTCGTCGTTGCTGACTAGGTTTTCAGTCGTTGTATCACCAGCGATATGAACAGCAGAGCCAACACGTTTATCATCATCGATACGACCTTCAAACAAGGTATTCATATATTTGCTAAGTGCCCTCATAACGTTGATAACACGCTCTATCTTTTGCCTGTGGATGTCTTGATACTGCATCATATCCATAGCCATCATGATCTCATCTTGTCCCATTTGTAAATTTGAGATGATATTATCGATCGTGCCAAGAAGCGAGTTGTTTTTCTCTAAAGCTTCGCTAAATGCGGCAATATTTGGAAATTTCTCACTTAGCGTCGTAAATAGCTCAACGTTTGAGTTTATCGCATCTTTTAGGCTGTTTGAGTCGCTCTCAGCGTCCATAAAAAAGTTATTTATCGTCTCAAGCTTGTCAAACATCTGAGTAGCTTTCTCTTCGCTATCTCTTGTCACATCGTCAAGCTGATGTACCATTTTATGGTCTTCAGTCGGTGGTGGTGGTGGCCAAACGCCGTCTGCACTCACTCTGTAGTTTTCGCTCTGTTTTGAGCTACTCTCTGACTTTGCTTGTGGCTCATCTGCTTTAGCACTCATTGCCTCTGCAACTTCTGCTACCTCGTCTGTTTCCTCTTTGACGTCCGCGACCTCTTGGCTGGCATCTTTAGTATCACCTAAATCATCCTCTAATCCGCCTGCCATAAGCGCGTCAAGTTCCTCTTGGGTCATAAAAGCTCCTAATAAAATTTGCCTTGATTATATAGGATTTAAATAAAAAGAAAGTTTAAAAAGTATGCGTTTATCTTTAAATTTATCAAATTTTAGGTAGCATTTTTGAAAAATAAACGACTTTAAAAGGCTAAAAATGACCGTCGATCTTCACAACCACACACCGCTTTGCAACCACGCAGTTGGCGAACCGCTAGAATTTGTGAGATGCGCCATAAAAGCTGGCACAAAATACTTTGGCTTTAGCGATCACGCGCCGATGAACTACGATGAAGCTTATAGGATGAAATTTGAAGAGATGCAAAGCTACGAAGACGAAATTTTACGTTTAAGAGAGGAATTTGGCGGTGAGATAGAAATTTTACTTGGCTACGAGATGGACTTTTTAGATGGCTTTATGGACGAGCGAGTTTTTGCTAGAAAGGTTGATTATCTAATAGGCTCTGTGCATTTTTTTAACGGCTGGGCGTTTGACAACCCTGAATTTATCGGTGGCTACGAGGGCAAAGACTTGGATCAAATTTGGCAGGAGTATTTTGATCACATAGAAAGATCAGCCAAACTTGGTAAATTTGACATCATGGGGCACATCGATCTTTTAAAACTCTTTAAATTTTTACCTAAAAAAGATGTCAGGATCCTAGCCAAAAACGCGATAAAAGCGATAAAAGAGGCAAATTTGGTAGTTGAGATAAACGCAGCTGGCTTTAGAAAGCCCATCGGCGAGCAATATCCAAGCATAAATTTACTTGAGCTAATCGCCGAAAATAACATAACCATCACCTTTGGCTCAGACGCTCACGCCAAAGAAGACATCGGCAAAAACGGCGAAATTTGTGAGCAGATAGCTAGAAATTTGGGATATTCAAAGTGTGCGATATTTAAAAATAGAGATAGAGAATTATTAAAATTTTAGTTTGGGGTCAAATAAAATATAAAGATAATCTTAAATATAAAATTTTGTGATACAATACGAAAATTAAAAACCAAAAGGAGATAAAAAATGGGAAAATTTGTCCAAAACATCGATCATTTTTTTGATTTTTGCAAAGAAAATGAAGTTAAATTTGTAGATTTTAGATTTACCGATCTAAACGGCGCTTGGCACAGCATAAGCTACAACATAAAAGCTGTTACAAAAGAGAATTTCACAAACGGCATCCCGATGGACGCTAGCTCGATGAACGGCTGGCAGCCTATCGACAAGAGCGATATGATAATGAAGCCAGAAGCGACATCTGCGTTTTTGGACCCATTTACCTCTGACATCACAGTCGTTGTTTTCTGCGATATCTACGACATCTACAAAGGTCAAATTTATGAAAAATGCCCTCGCTCGATCGCAAAAAGAGCTATGCAATATGTAAAAGATAGCGGACTTGGCGACGAGGCATATTTTGGCCCTGAGAATGAATTTTTCGTATTTGACAATGTCAAGATCATCGACAGCCCAAACTGCGCGATGTATCAAGTAGATAGCGAAGAAGGTGAGTGGAACGACGCTGCAGACTTTAAAGATGGCTACAACACAGGCCACCGCCCACGCAGAAAAGGCGGCTACTTGATGACACAGCCAATCGACAGCATGGTCGATCTAAGAGCCGAGATGATGCAGGTTTTGGAGCAAGTTGGCCTTGAAGTTTTCCTAGGACACCACGAAGTCGCTCAAGGTCAAGGCGAGATCGGCGTGAAATTTGGTAACTTAGTCGAGGCTGCTGACAACGTTCAAATTTACAAATACGTCGTTCGCATGGTCGCTCACCTAAACGGCAAGACGGTTACATTTATGCCAAAACCACTTTATGGCGATAACGGCAGCGGCATGCACGTGCATCAATCAGTTTGGAAAGACGGCAAAAATTTATTCTACAAAGAGGGCAACTACGCAAATTTAAGTGACTTTGCTAGACACTACATCGGCGGCGTTTTAAAACACGCAAGAAGCGTTGCAGCTTTCACAAACCCGAGTACAAACAGCTACAAACGCCTAATCCCAGGCTTTGAAGCACCATCTATCCTCACATACTCTAGCCAAAACCGCTCAGCGAGCATCCGCATACCTTACGGCGCTGGCGAGAAGTCAGTTAGAGCTGAGATGAGATTCCCTGATAGCACGGCAAACCCTTATCTAGCCTTTTCAGCGATGCTAATGGCAGGCCTTGACGGCGTTAAACACAAATACGAGCCAGTTGGTCCGATGGATGAAAATTTATTTAAACTTCACCTCGATGAGATCAGAGAGCGCGGCATCGAGCAGCTCCCACACACACTTCGTGGTAGCCTTGAGGCGCTTATCCGCGATAACGAATACCTAAAACCGATAATGAGCGATCTTTTCATCGACACTTATCAGCACATGAAATTTGAAACTCAGGTTTGGCCTTACGAAGCACGTCCAACCGCTTATGAGTTTAAGACTTGCTTCTCTTGCTAAAACGCAACCTCCAAGCTCTTTTTGGGCTTGGGGACTTCTTATTTTAATAAAATTTAAAATCTGCGGTTGTTAAATTTTGATATAAATTTGAATTTGTGCTTAAAGGTCAAATTTAACATATCTTAGCGCATGTAAAATTACAATCTAAAATAGCCATAGCAGGCAAATTTAAAATCTAAAATTAAAAACACAAAATCCTACGGTGGTAAAAATTTGAGCTAAGTTTGATTTTGCAAACAAGGGTTAAATTTGCCATAGTTTTAAATTTATCGCCTCATTAAAAGTTCAAATTTAACAAGCCCTAGCTCTTTTAAATTTGCAATATAAATTTGAGATTTTATTTAGTCAGGATAGCAGCAGATAAATTTATAAAAAAGCTAAATTTGACCACTTTTATTTAAAAATTTACGCCAGAAAAGTCAAATTTAAAGCGCTAAATAAAGCAAATTTACAAAACAGCCAAACCCCTAGCTATTTTGCACTTCAGGCTGTCCAAAGAGCCTATTTGCCTCTTTTATCACGCCCTCTTCTCTTTGCTTTTTAAGCTCCTCTGGGCTTTTGCTCTGACTTAGCGACATCAGCTCTTTTGCAAAGTCATTTTGTGGCTGAGATAGCGCATTTACGCTAGTTTCAGGCGCTACCTCGGGCTTGCTTACTGGCTCATCTTTTTGCTCGTCTTGCTGCCTAGCCTTTATCTTGGCGATCTCCTCGTCAAGGTAGCTATATTTATCTTGTGGCTTAGTTTGTGGCTCAGACTTTGCAGCAGGAATTTGAGTTTTAGCATTTACGATCTTGATCTTTTTACCAAAAATTTTATGTAAAATTTCATGCATTACGCCCCAGCTTTTTTTGAAAAATGCCAGCTCATCGCCAGTTGCATTGACAACTAAGCCAAGCTCATTTTCATTTAAAAAACTAAAACTTATGTGATTTTTAAAAATTTCTCCAAGCTCAAAGCTTCTATCATAAATTTTTGCCACAAACTGCTCGTATGGCGACTTTGGCGCTTCTTTTAGGGCTAAAATTTGCTCACTCACGCCAGTTTTTGGCTCTATAGCCACGCTAGGCTCGCTCTTAGCAAGCTTTATGGCTTCATCGATATCTTGTAAATTTAGCGCCTCTATCATCATAAAAAGCATAAGCATCAGCACAAAGCCATTGTCGCTTGATACGCTTAACATCGACTTTGCCTGCGCCAATATCCTAAAAAATCTCTCATATATAAGGAGTGAAAATTTTGGGTCATTGTCTAAAAATCTCTGCTTCAAATTTGCCAAAATTTCATCTATAATCATCTCTGGCTCATAGGTCTCAAGCTCGGTTACTAGCACTCTTATGGCGTTTTTATCGGCATTTGCGATGTGCTCGATGATCTGCTCGATCCTACTTGGATCAAGAAGTCCGAGCATCGCTGCCACGCTTGATTTTGTGATATTGCCAGCGCCATAAATGATAGCTTGATCAAGTAGCGTTAGCGTATCTCTTAGCGAGCCGCCGCCGCTTCTTGCAAGTATCTCAAGCGCCTCCCTCTCGTAGCTCACGCCCTCTTTGCTAAGGATAAATTCAAGGTGTTTTACGATCTCATATCTGCTTATTTGCTTAAATCTAAAATGCTGCGTCCTTGAAAGCACCGTCGTTGGAAGCTTCAAAGGGTCGGTAGTCGCTAAGATAAATTTAACGTAGCTTGGCGGCTCTTCAAGCGTCTTTAAGAGCGCATTAAACGCCTCTTTTGTTAGCATATGCACTTCGTCGATGATGAAAATTTTATATCTAGCAGCCGTCGGAGCGTACTTTGTCTGCTCTATAAGCTCCCTTATATCGTCGATCTTTCTGTGGCTGGCTGCGTCCATCTCGATGATGTCCATGTGGCGCGACTCGTTTGCCATCACGCACTGCGCACAGACCTCGCAAGGCCTAGAAGTTGGCCCTTTCTCGCAGACCAAAGCCTTTGCAAATATCCTAGCGCTCGATGTCTTGCCGCTTCCCCTAAGGCCTGAAAACAAATAAGCATGGCTCACTCTATTTTCATCAAGTGCGTGGGTTAGGCTCTTGCTTACGGCTTCTTGTCCGATGAGCTCGTCAAAATTTTTTGGTCGATATTTTAGGGCTAGTGCTTGCAACTGCTTTCCTTTTTGCAATTTTAATTTGCTGATTTTATAAAAAAAGGCATAAATTTATGGTTATGATAAAGTTAAATTTTGCTAAATTTAAGCCAAACTTTAGCGAGAAGGATAAATTTGCAAGCATTTATATCTGGATTTTTCACCTCTTTATCGCTCATTTTGGCCATTGGCGCGCAAAACGCATTTGTGCTAAAACAGGGCATCAAAAGAGAAAATATCTTTATCATCTGCCTTATTTGCGCTATTAGCGATGCTGCCTTGATCTTTGCAGGAGTTTTTGGGCTTGGCAGCCTCGTGCAAAATTTCTCCATTATCAAGCAAATCGCCCTATATGGTGGCTTTTTATTTTTACTATTTTACGCACTAAAGAGCTTTCACGCGTGCTTTTTTAAGGATCTTAGCATGGATACGAGCGGCGATTATGCCAGATCAAATTTAAAGAAAAACATCCTTTTAACGCTTGCATTTACTTGGTTAAATCCTCATGTCTATCTTGACACGATGATCCTAATAGGCTCGGTTTCTACTAAATTTAAAGATGAAAATTTGATATTTGGCGTGGGGGCTAGCCTTGCCTCATTTTGCTTTTTCTTCGCACTTGGCTATCTAGCTAGGTTTTTAGCGTCCATCTTTGCAAGGCCCATCTCTTGGAAAATTTTAGAGTTTTTTGTCGGCCTCATCATGCTCGCCCTTGCCTTCATGCTCATTTTTGCTAGCTTCTAGCCTCTTTTTTAGCGCCTCTTTTTTGCGAAGTTCGAGCTGGTAGGCTTCATTTAGCGCGTCTTCATCGTCCAAATTTGCTCCGTCTAAAAATTTACGGTAGTCTTCAAACTGCCTATTTTTTATCCCCCAAAGCACACCAAAAAGCAAGGCCGCCCCCATCAAAACCGAGATAAAAACAAGCATCGCAAGAGTCGTTGTATCCACTATTTATCCTTAAATTTTCTAACTATAAAAAGCGAGTTTAGTATGACGCTTAGCGAGCTTGCCGACATGAAAAGCGCGGCAAAGAGCGGCATGACGTAGCCACAGACAGCAAATGGCAGGCTAAGGGCGTTATAAAGCAGGCAAAAGAGTAAATTTTGCTTTATCGTTTTATAGGTAAATTTTGAAATTTTCACCGCTTTTGCTAGGCTTTGCAAGCTATCATCAAGTAGCACAACGTCGCTTTTCTCTAAGCTCACCGCCGCGCCACTACCCATGCAAATGGCCACGTGGGCAAGGCTAAGCGCAGCTGCGTCATTTATGCCGTCCCCTACCATCAGCACGTTTTTGCCCTGCTGCTTGAGACCAGCTATAAATTTAGCCTTTTCATCAGGCAGCATCCCTGCCCTAAACTCGCTCACACCAAGACCCTCTGCCACATTTTTTACAACATTTTGCACGTCGCCACTTAGGATACACACCTTCATACCAGCACTCTTTAGCTCATTCATAAGCGCCTTTGCCTCAGGCTTTACGCTATCTTTTAGGTAAAATTTAGCCACCAGCTCGCCCTGCTTGCCCACAAAAAAGCTCACATTTTCTTCGCTCTCTTCAAATTTAACCCCATTTTCAGCCAAAAAGCGCTTGCTCCCAGCCACAAAACGCTCACCCAAGATATCAGCACTAACTCCCTTTGCTACGCTTAAATTTGCATTTTCAAGCTCAACTTTTTTTGCACCTTTTTGCTTTAAAAACTCGGCCACCGCCACGCTTATTTGGTGGTTTGAGATGAGGCAAAGCGAGTAAATTTTATCGATATCCACGCCCTCTTTTATAAAAAACTCGCTCACTTCAAATTTGGCCTTTGTAAGCGTCCCAGTCTTGTCAAAGACCGCCACGTCGCACTTTGCAAGGCTTTCAAAAAATTTAGCCTCCTTAAAAAGCACCTTGTTTTTAAAGGCAACCCCAAGGGCGCAAACGCTGCTAACTGGCGTGGCAAGGGCAAGCGCGCAAGGGCAAGCGATGACGATGACGCTCACAGCTGTCACTATCGCTTCTGAAAAGCTAAATTTAAAGTACCAAAACCAAAATGTAAAAAATGCCAGAGTAAGCACACTAAGAGAGAATTTCGAGGCGATTTTATTGACTGCTAGCTCGATATTTGGCTTTTTTAGCTCTGCGTTTTGGAGTAAATTTATAAGCTTATTAAGATACGAGTTTTTAAAAATTTGCCTTGCCTCATAGACGATCTGTCCGTTTAGACAGACGACGCCACTTTTTACCTCACCGCCGTAGCTTAACAAAAGTGGCAAACTTTCGCCTGTTAAGCTTGAGCTATCGATGCTTGCCTCACCGCTAAGCACCACTCCGTCAATCAGCGCTCTCTCGCCAGCTCTTAGCACGATCTTTTCGCCTAAATTTACATCCTTTGGCTCTTTTAAAATGTCCTTGCCATCCTCTAAAACGCACACTTTTGCAAGCAACATATCGCTTAAGAAATTTGAAGTCTCAAGCGCCTTTTTCTTACCTAAAATTTCTAAAAATTTACCGATAAAAACAAAGGTTATGATCATCGCAACCGAGTCAAAATAACTCTCGCCACTTCTTGTAAGCATCGCAAAAATCGAGTAGATATAGGTTATGCTAGCCCCCGTGATAACGAGCAGGTCCATATTTGGCGAGGCGTTTTTAATGGCGATCTTCGCACCCTTGAAAAACTCGCTACCAGTATAAAAAAGCACAGGCGTTGCCAGCACAAACTGCGCGAAGCTTAGCAGGTCCTTCACGTCGCTTCTGATACCGCTAAAGTAGCCGCCATACTGCGCGATCGCCAGCCACATGATATTCATCGTGGCAAAGACACCAACAAGCGCTTTTGCGTAGAAATTTCGCCTTTTTTTGACCAGCTCGTCCTCTTTTTGGCTCGCTGCATAGGCCTTTGGAGTGTAGCCAACGGTGTAAATTTTCTCAATTATCTGCTCCACTAAAAGCTCTTGCTCATCGTAAACGATAACCGCCTTTTGGCTAAGCGAGTTGATATTTACCTCCAAAATTCCAGGCAGGCTAAAGAGTGCCTTTTCAAGCAGCCAGATGCACGCTGAGCAGGTTATGCCGTCAATGATAAGTGAAATTTTAGAAAACTCGCTCTCTTTTGTCACCAGCTCGCTAAAATTTGCCGCTAAATTTTTGACATTTGCACCGCTACTAGCAGGATTTAGCGTGTTTTTGCCAAGCCTCTCGTAAAACTCGCCAAGGCCGCTTTCATTTAAAATTTCATAGACGCCCTTGCAGCCAACGCAACAAAACTTAAGCCCGCCTTTAGCCTCTATCATCGCGCTTTCATCAAAGCTTTGCTTGCAGTGAGCGCACCTACACTTCACGGGCGCTTCTTTTTAAGCTGGTCTAAATAGCCATATATCGTGATCTTTGAGACGTTTAGCTTGGCTGCCACGACCTCGATAGCGCCCTTTATGTTAAAAATGCCCTTTTCGTTCATAAAGCCCACGAGTTCTAGCTTTTGCTCTTTTTTAAGCTTTTTGCCCTCGTTTTTGGCGATGATCTTGTCGATCAAATTTAAAACTATCTGCATTACGTCGTCATTTTGCTCGCTCTTGGGCTCATTTTCACTCGTCTTTAAGAAATTCCCAGCCATTTCAAAAAGGCTCTTTGCTACGCTTGCATCGACATTTACGCATATCGCCCCGATGATCTCGCCGTGCTCGTCTCTGATAAAGGCGGTTGAAGACTTCACCAGCTTTTCGTCCTTGGTAAAAAAGTAGTTTGCCACGTAGTCGTCTTTGAAATTTTTACTATTTAAGACCTCGCTTACAAGGTGGTCAAAGCTTTGTCCGACCTTTCTGCCAGTGACGTCGCCAGCTACGTAGACGACTGAGCGCTGCGGGTGTGAAAGGTCGTGTAGCACGACTTCGCAGGCAAATGGCGAGCTTTTTTGTATGAGATTTGCCGTTGGGATAAATGCCTTTAAAATAGGATGCATAAGGCGCCTTTTTTTACCGAGTAGTTTAGCCAAAATATTTTTAAATTCTCGATAAGAAAAAATATAATTTTTTATGAAAATTTACGAAATTTAAGTGGTAATAATAATTTTTTATCTATAATCCTTTAAATTTTTAAGGAGAAAATATGAAAATTTATGAAACCGAAATTTCAAAAAAGAAAAAGGCTCACTACTCTTTGGCGACCGAGCACAACGGCATCCTCTACATCTCAGGTCAGCTTAGCATGGATCCTGAGACTAGGCAGATCCCAGAGGGACTAAAGGCGCAAACAAGGCAGGCTTTAAAAAACCTTGATAATGTGCTAAAGCTAGCAAATGCGACAAGAAATGACATCTTGATGTGCCGCATCTATACGCCAGATATCGACTTTTGGGACGAGATAGATGACGAGTATGCGCTATTTTTTGGCGAGCACAAACCAGCTCGTGTCGTAGTGCCAACAAACAAACTTCACTTTGGCTGCCTACTAGAGATCGAAGCCACAGCGATACTTGATAGAAAATTTTAAAAGGAGCAAAAATGTCTAAATTTATCTGCTCAAAGTGCGGCAAGAGTGCAGAATTTGAAAGAGCGATATTTACGTGCGAGTGTGGCGGGCTTTATGATCTGGAGTTTAAACCAGTCAAATTTGATCTAAATTTGATCGATCAGCGCGAGTTTAGCCTCTTTAGATATCGCGAATTTTTCCCTATCAAAAACGATCTTTGGCGCGATATCAGCCTTGGCGAAGGACTAACAAAGAGCGTAAAATTTGTTGACTCACTCTATCTTAAAATGGACTACGCGATGCCAACACTCTCCTTTAAGGATAGGGGTGCGGTGATGCTTATTTGGTTTTGTAAAACCAATGGCATCAAAAAGATCTTGCAAGATAGCAGTGGAAACGCTGGAAACTCAGTCGCTGCATACGCTGCTAGAGCTGGGATAGAGTGTGAAATTTACGTCCCAAAAGGCACAAGCGAGAAAAAGATAAAGATGCTTGAGTACTACGGCGCAAAGGCGGTTGTCTTTGACGGCACACGCGACGAGACGGCAGATGCTTGCAGAAAAAGGGCAAAAGATGAGGGCATATTTTACGCAAACCACGTCTTTAACCCGCTTTTTTACCAAGGCACTAAAACATATATATATGAAATTTACGAGCAGCTTGGCTTTGTCCCTGAAAATTTATTTCTGCCAGTTGGCAACGGCACCTTGCTAATAGGCTGCGAGATCGCTTTAAAAGAACTTTTTGAGGCTGGAGTGATCAAAAAGCTACCTAAAATTTTCATCATTCAAAGTGAAAATTGCGCGCCGTTTCTTGGGGCGACAAGCGAGCCAGTTGCGATAAAAGCTAAGCCAACTTTGGCTGAGGGCATAGCGATCGCAAAACCTGCTCGTGGCACTGAAATTTTATCTAGCGACTACGCTGGCGAGCGCGAAGTGATCACGATAAAAGAAGATGATATTGAGCCAGCTAGAAATTTCCTAGCAAGCCTTGGCTTTTACGTCGAGCACACCACAGCAGCCATCTACGCGGCATACGCAAGCTACGTAAAATCGCACGAACTTGAGGGCAAAAGCATCATCTCGATGTGTGGCGCTGGTCTGAAAAGCGAGCATTAAGATAAATTTGCAGGTCATTTTGCCTGCAAATTTGCCTATTTTAGCGACTTTGGTTGTGGCATTTCTTGACAACAAAGTTTTATTTTTATAAAATGCCAAAACTTTCAAAAAACTTTTGAAGCCCAGAATTCTGCAATCTTATCCCCGCATTTAAAGAGGAAAAATGGAAAACAACAACCAAACCGAGCAAAGTGCTGCTCAAAACACAAAAACTACAAAAAAACATCAAGCATCAAGAACCCACGTACCAGTCGACGGACACAAGATCGAAGAGCTAAGAACGCTTAGCTTAGACGAGCTAGTGCAGATCGCAAATGGCGTTGGCGTCGAAAATCCACGCGAATTTCGCAGGCAGGATTTGATATTTGAGATACTAAAAACCCAGACAAAACAAGGCGGCTTTATACTATTTACTGGAATTTTAGAGATCACAAACGAAGGCTACGGCTTTTTAAGGGCTGTTGATGCAAATTTAAGCGACAGCTCAAACGACGCTTATGTTTCAAACTCTCAAATCCGCAAATTTGCACTTCGTGTGGGCGACATCATCACAGGACAAGTTAGAGAGCCAAAAGATCAGGAGAAATACTACGCTCTTTTAAAGATCGAAGCGGTAAATTATATGCCTCTAGCAGACGCAAAAGAGAGGCCACTTTTTGACAACCTAACCCCTCTTTTCCCAACCGAAAAGCTAAATTTAGAGTATGATCCGATGAAGCTAACGGGCCGTGTGCTCGACCTTTTCACGCCTATTGGCAAGGGTCAGCGTGGCCTCATCGTTGCACCTCCAAGAAGCGGTAAAACAGAGCTTATGAAAGAGCTGGCTCACGGCATCGCCAAAAATCACCCAGAAGCCCAGCTCATGGTGCTTCTAGTCGATGAGAGACCAGAAGAGGTTACCGATATGCAGCGCTGCGTAAAAGGCGAGGTATTTAGCTCGACATTTGACCTGCCAGCGCTTAACCACGTCCGCGTGGCAGAGCTTGTCATCGAAAAGGCAAAACGTCTAGTTGAGATGGGCAAAAATGTCATCATCTTGCTTGATAGTATAACCCGTCTAGCACGTGCCTACAACACAGTTACTCCGCCAAGCGGCAAGGTGCTAACAGGTGGCGTGGATGCAAACGCACTTCACAAGCCAAAACGCTTCTTTGGCGCAGCTAGAAACATCGAGCACGGCGGCTCTCTAACCATCATCGCAACTGCGCTAATTGACACTGGCTCACGTATGGACGAAGTGATATTTGAAGAGTTTAAAGGAACTGGAAACAGCGAGATCGTGCTTGATCGCAACATCTCAGACCGCAGAATTTACCCAGCTATCAACGTGCTAAAATCAGGCACCAGAAAAGAAGAGCTACTTCAAAAGCCTGATGAGCTTCAAAAAATTTGGGCTATTCGCTCTGCGATCGCTACTATGGACGATGTCGAAGCGCTTAAATTCTTATACGCAAAGATGCTAAAAACAAAAGACAACAAAGAGCTTCTCTCTATCCTAAACGAATAAATTTAACTGAGCTTGAAGCGCTTGCTTTGAGCTCAAATTTCTTTTTTACATCAAATTTCTCAATAAATCTTTCATAGTTATACTAATTTAAATTTTTCAGTTTTATTTTTTTGTAAAATCCGAATTTCTAACTTCTACAAAAAGGAAAAATATGAAAACAAAAGTCGTTCTTTCAGGTATTACAGCAATGCTTGCTCTTGCTCTAACTGGATGTGGTGAGCCAACAACTTTGGCTGAAATTTGCAAAGCTGATATGGGTAGTATCAAGCACTTTAAAGGTGAAGTGAAAGTCTATAAAAGGGTAAGCTATACGACCAAATACGACTATATAAAGGACCAATCAAGACTAGAAGAAAATGGAAAAGGTTATCTGATAGTAGATAAAGATACAAAGGTTGATCTAGATAAATTTAATGAAAAAGAATCAGACGATTACAAGGTTATAAAAAATAGCATAGCAAAAGGGACACCTTATTATTACGGTGAACAAAAATATGGAGAGATAGGTGACGAAAATGCGACAGAATTTTTGGCAACATTAGAAACACTAAATCCAAGATGTATAAAAGGCGAGGAAATAAAACTAAGCCATAAAGATACAGAACTAACTCCGATAAAATAACAAAAGGTGGGCTAACCACCTTTTAAAAACTTACGTCATCTCACTTTAAATTTATACGTCACTTACTAAATTTTTCTATGTCTTGATTGATTAAATTTTCATATTCACAAAGCTCGTTGCAAGTCTTCTTGCTCTGTTCTATAAGCTCATCAAATTTAAATCCAAGCATCACGATACGATAAAGGTTTGGCTTGTGTTTTCGCCAGTTGTAAAGCGTCGCGACATCAACGTCTAAATGATAAGCCATATCACGTTTTGTCATCTTAGCCACTTTACACTCCTTTTTTTGAGTGATTTTATAAATTTTATTCTGATAAGAAAACAATTGAATTATTTTATGTTTTTTATTAATTTCATTGAATATTTAAACTTTATTTAATATAAGAAAACTTAAAATAGCCGCGTAACATTTTTTAAATAAGGAGTAAAAATGAAAAATGTAGTTTTAAAAGTTGCTTTAGGTTTAAGCCTAGCTAGTGCCGTTGCTTTAGCGCAAGGAGCCTTTGTTGGAGTTGAAGGAGACTATTCTTTTAATTCAAATTTAACAGCAAAAAGCGACAATGGCAAATCAAAAGCTAAAAAAGCACAGCCAGGTCTTGGTATAAAAGCTGGTTATGACTTTGATGTGGCTAGAGTTTATGGTGCTTACATATATGACTTTCAAGCCAAAAAGTCACTTGGCGACGAAGATGGCACAATAATAAAATGGAAAACTCATAAATTTATAGTTGGAGCCGACTATACTCCAAGCGTAGCAAAAGATCTAAAACTAGTTCTTGGTGGCTATACTGGTTTTTCAAAACTTAAAATGGATGTGTTTGACACACACGATGGCTCTGAAAAAGGCAATGCAACTGGCTGGATACTAGGCGCAAAAGTTGGTGCTGAATACTCTATAAATGAAAATAATGCGATTGAGTTTGGTCTAAAAGCTGATAG
Source organism: Campylobacter concisus (assembly GCF_002913865.1). Lineage (GTDB taxonomy): Bacteria > Campylobacterota > Campylobacteria > Campylobacterales > Campylobacteraceae > Campylobacter_A > Campylobacter_A concisus_AM. The sequence continues at coordinate 12,468 of NZ_POYX01000097.1, read as the reverse complement.
AACAAAATATCGCTCTATAGCAAAATATGATAATGCAAAAATAAAAGAGACAAACATCGGTCTTTATATGGGATATACATATAAATTTTAATCACCAGCAAGCTCAAATTTCAAAGCAAATTTGAGCTTTTATTAGAAACTATAAATTTACCAGCTTTTCTAAATTTTCGCCGTCTAAGCGGTAGGTTCTCCACTCAAGAGATTGGTTTTTAGCGCCCATGCTTTCATAAAATTTGATGCTTGGCTCATTCCAGTTTAGGCAGCACCACTCAAGCCTTTTTAAATTTTCATCCTTACAAATTTGAGCTAGAAATTTAAAGAATGCCTTGCCGATGCCTTGATTTCTAAACTCTTTTTTGACATAAATATCCTCAAGATAGATACCGCCAAGCCCTAAAAATGTGGAAAACGTGTAAAAATAGATAGCATATCCTATCACCCTGCCCTCACTCTCACAGATAAGGGCTTTTGCGTAATTTTTATTAAAGATAGAGTCTGCAAAAATTTCATTTGTAAAAGTGACTTGATCGCTCATTTTTTCGTAAGCTGCAAGCTCTCTTACAAGCTCACAGATCACGTCTATATCGCCTCTAGTCGCTTTTCTTATTTCAAATTTCATTAGTTGTCACCAAAGAGTGCTTTTAGATCCTTGACCATTCCGCCATTTTCGCCGCTGCTGCTAGTTTTCGAGCCAAGCTCGTTTAGCTCGATCTCATAGCCAGTTAGCATGCTTGCTAGGCGGATATTTATGCCATTTTTGCCGATAGCCTTGCTCTTTTGCTCGCTTGCAAGTGTCACGATCGCCTTGTTTTCTTCGATCTTTACAGATGTGATGATCGCAGGTGCCATAGCGCGAGCTACCAAGATCGCTGGCTCGGTGGTGTATTCTATCGCATCAATGCTCTCGCCATGAAGCTCTTTGCTTACGGCATTTATCCTAACTCCCTTTGTGCCGACCGTTGCGCCGACTGGATCGATATTTGGAGTGGTCGAGATGAGCGCTACTTTAGCTCTTTCACCAGGGATCCTTGCACTTCCTTGAATGATGATGCCGCCATCTTTTATCTCTGGCACCTCTGAAGTTAGCAGCGCCTCAAGAAATTTAGGCGAAGTCCTTGAAAGCTCGACCTTTATGCCTAAATTTTTATCTGTAAAAACTTTTCTAATGACCGCTTTTACCACATCGCCTACTTTAAATTTCTCACCTTTTATGCGGTTTTTACGTGGCAAGATGGCACGAAGCTCATCTATCTCAATAAAGGTGTTTTCGTCGTTATCAACCCTAACAACCGGACCAAATACCATGTGGCCGCTCATCTCGTTATATTTTTGTAAAATTTTCTCTTCGACTAGGCGTTGGATGTGATACTCAAGCTCCTTGTGAAGCGTTTGGGCGGCTGTTCTGCCGAGATTATCAAGGCTTAGTTCGTAAGTGAGCTCGTCGCCGATCTCTACGCCATTATCTATCTTTTTAGCCTCTTTTAAGCTTAAAAAGTGCTCATTGTCTTCAGCAAGCCTCTCATCGTCGTTTGCTACGATTGAAATTTTTTGATAAAGCTTTAAATTTTTATTTGCATCGATGCTCACGTCATACTCATAATTTTCGCCATAAACCCTTTTTGCAGTGTTTATTAAGGCTCTTATGACGCGCTCTTTTACATCTTCTATCTCTAAATTTTTCTCATTGGCAATTGACTCTATAATGTCTGATATTCTTTCCATTTTTTCTCCATTGTGACGATAAATTTCGGGGATTTTTCGTGAAGTTTTGAAATTATACATAAGCCATACTTTTAATAAGATTAAGCTTGTTATTAACTTTTATTTAATCCTTTTTTTATGATGATTTGGGTATATTGACCGATTAAAATTTAAGATTTTGAAAGGATTAAAATTGGAGCTAAAACTTGCAAGAGCCGAATTAGACGCAAAACCAAAAACGATTTCACTAGAAAAGATAGAGGCAGCTGTCGAAAAAGAGGGTCAGAAAATTTTCTATTTTGATAAAGAAAACACACACAAACAACTAATCGCCTTAGTCGAACACTTTGAAGAAAAAGGGCTAAGCGTTTATCACAGAACCGTGAAATACGGCCTTGATGATAGCGATTATATGTATGAAGTGCATATACTTTAATGAGTAAAAAACTCTTTATCCAAACTCTAGGTTGTGCTATGAATGTTCGTGACAGCGAGCATATCATAGCCGAGCTCTCACAAAAAGAAGACTACTCCTTAACACAAAACATTGAAGAAGCTGATTTAATCCTTATAAATACCTGCTCGGTTCGTGAAAAGCCAGTGCATAAGCTCTTTAGCGAGGTTGGAGCCTTTGAAAAAGCCAAAAAAAGAGGTGCAAAGATAGGCGTTTGCGGCTGCACTGCAAGCCATTTGGGTAGTGAAATTTTCAAGCGCGCGCCTTATGTTGATTTTGTCCTTGGCGCAAGAAACGTCAGCAAGATCACAAAGGCGGTAAATACACCTAAATTTATCTCAACCGACATCAACCACGACGAGAGCGAATACGCATTTGGCGAGTTTAGAGGCTCGCCATATAAAAGCCACATCAACATCTCAATCGGCTGCGATAAAAAATGCACCTACTGCATCGTCCCACACACCAGAGGCGATGAAATTTCCATCCCATCAAGCCTCATCTTAAAAGAGGCAGAAAAGGCTGCAAAAAGCGGTGCAAAAGAGATATTTTTACTAGGGCAAAATGTCAATAACTACGGCAAAAGATTTTCAGGTGTGCAAGAAAATATCGATTTTAGCGACCTGTTAGTGAAGATAAGCGAGATAGAGGGCGTTGAGAGGATAAGATTCACAAGTCCGCACCCGCTTCACATGGATGATAAATTTCTTGAAATTTTTACAAATAACCCAAAAATTTGCAAGTCGATGCACATGCCACTTCAAAGCGGAAATACCAAAGTTTTGCGCGAGATGAAGCGCGGATACACAAAAGAGTGGTTTTTAGACCGCGCGCTAAGACTTAGAAAGATGTGCCCAGATGTTAGCATCTCAACTGATATCATCGTCGCATTTCCAGGCGAGAGCGACAATGAATTTGAAGATACGATGGACGTGCTTGAGCAAGTTAGATTTGAGCAAATTTTTAGCTTTAAGTATTCACCTCGTCCGCTTACAAAAGCAGCTACTTTTACAAATCAAATAGATGATAAAACCGCTTCAGAAAGGCTAACACGCCTGCAAAATCGCCACAGCGAAATTTTAGACGAGATCGTGGCGGAGCAAAAAGATAAAATTTTTTATGTATATTTTGAAGAGCTAAGGGCAAATGGCGGCGTTGCTGGGCGAAGTTTTAACAACTTTTTAGTTCAAGTTGATGGCAGCGAAGAGCTTCTTGGCACTACGCAAAAAGTAAAGATCACAAATCCAAAACGAATGGTTTTGTATGGCGAGCTGCAAATTTAAAAACACCTTTGAAAAGGTCGCCCTAAATGTTGGCGTCTTTTTCATCTACATTTTGATGTGGCTCATTTTTCTAACCTGCAAAAAGAGCTACACTCCAAATCTCTTACCACAAAATGGCTGCGTCGTCGTCTTTTGGCACGGCAGGCTTAGCTTTATGAGCTTTGCTTACAGACAGTGGTGGAGCAGACAAAACAGAAAACAAGGCAAGGTAATAATAAGCGACCACAAAGATGGCGAGCTCATCACCAAAATAATCAAATTTTTTGGCATCGGTACCATTAGAGGCAGCAGCTCAAAAGGCGGTGCAAGGGCACTTATAGAGGCCCTAAGAGAGATAAAGCAAGGTCACGATGTCATCATCACACCAGATGGCCCACGCGGACCAAGACACAGCGTGGCAGACGGAGCTGCAGTGATCGCGCAAAAGTCATCTTGCGAAATTTATGCTCTAAATTTTGAAGCAAACTCGTTTTGGGAGTTTAAAAGCTGGGATAAGATGATACTTCCAAAGCCATTTTCAACTATAAAATTTAGTCTCTCAGCCCCTTTTAGCGTGGCAAATTTAGAGCAAAAAGAGGCAAAAGAGAAGATACAAAACGAGCTTTGGCAGGCCTCACAAAATGACGGCGGCAAGAGCGTAGAGCAAAACAAAGAGGACTTTAGATCAAATTTAAAAATTTGGTGGAAAAAATATGCGCATAAAAATCCGCAAATAAGTGACGAAATAAGAGAAATTTTGGATGAAATTTATGAAAAATAAAATTTCTATCTTTATAGCCATTTTTATAATAGCCTTGTTTGGGCTATTTTTTTACAGCGACAACTCCTACAAGCTCGCTCTTGAAGCGAAATTTTACTACAAGAGCAAAGAGTATGAAAAGGCTATAAATTTAAGCCAAAAAGCTCTTGATCTTGATGCTTACAACAAAATGGCCGCCACCACGCTTAATCAAAGCAAGGCAGCGATAAAATTTAGCTCATACATAAAAAATGGCAAAGAGTATGTGGAGCGCATCAAAAAAATGAGCCAAAGTGGCGTTAGTAAGGCTGATAATGAGCGTATCAAAATGATGTGTGATGTGATGATAGAGGATTTTGAAAGCTTAAGAAATTCTGCACTGCTTGATAACGCCCTAAAAGACGAAGCACTAAGCACAAAAGAGATTTTTGTTAAGCTCAAAAATGAGCTGTTTTAAAGTTATTTAATCCCTTTTTAGCTAACATATCAAAAATAATGCACTAAATTTAGGAGAGTTATGTCTTTTAGCATCAAAAAGCTTTTTTCAAACCTTTTCTTAAGCGTCGTGATCGAGGGCAATGAGTGCATTTTCTACGGTCAGGTCTTTAGAAATGGCAAGCTTATAAAAACCACAAATGCTAAATTTACCGACATAAGCATCGAAAATGTCGATGAAAAGGTCATAAAATACATAGAAGAGCAAGAGAAGGCCTATTTTGGCGTCTATGTTTCGCTCTTTTTTAACGACGACTCACAAGGTGCGCTGCCTACTGCTAACTTTGACGAGTATAAAAAATTTAACATCAACACACAAAATTTAACCAGCCTTGTGATGCAAGATAGCTGGAGCATATATGCAAATTTAAATGCTATAAGAAGATATAAAAACCTCTTTGGACAAGGTAGCGTCGATCTTATCTACTCGCCTATCGCCCTGCTCTTTCACGAGCTTTTAAAGCGTGGAATTTCGCCAAAAACCACGCTATATCTCTACATCCACTCGCACTCTTTTGCACTTGCGATATTTAAAGACAAGCAGATGAAGCTCTCTACGTTTTTAAATATGAGTGACGCTGAAGAGGGCAACGAAGAGATCGAAAGCCTAAAAGAAGAGGATATAACAGACATCGACAATCTCATCGTCAAAGAAGAAGATGGTGCAACGGCGCTTGATGATTTCAAGAGTTTGGATGATTTCTTAAGCGACGATAAGCCAAAAGAATTTGAAGATCTAAACTACGAGCTAAACATGCCAGCTTCGACCAATGTCGAGAAGTCAGTGGCGATCTTTGGGCGCGATATGAAGATGTTTGACTACATTGCAAAGGCTATGAAAGAATTTTATGAAAATCCAATCTATGGCGGCGATTTTATCGAGCAGATCATCGTTTTTGAAAACACAAAGACAAGCGCTACATTTTTACAATACCTGCAGTCTGAGCTGTTTGTGGAGACTTCGGCCTATCCGATCAACACAAATCACATCATGAATGAGATCATGCAAGAAGAGATAACACTATGAAATTTAGCTTCATCACTCCAGAACCAAGACCGCTTCTATCTATCTTTAGTAAGCTCTGGCTAAGCCTTATTGGCTTTGTTTTTGTGGTGCTTTTGGTGGCAAATTTCTTCATCGTTTATAAAAACTACTCAACCAAGAAAAATATAGAATTTCTAGCAAACGAGCAAAAAGAGCTTAGTCAAAAGATAGTCACTACTGATGAAATTTCAGCCAAACTTGGCGTACAGATAGACTCAGCAAATGATATTTTCACGTCAAATTCTATCCTAAAGCAAAGCCTGCATAACCTTTTTGACCTTGTACCTGATAGCATCACGCTTGAAGAGGTCTTTATGGATAAAAACTCGCTCATCATCCGCGGCATAACGCCAACAAAGGATGTCTTTAACCAGCTTTTAGCGTCGCCGCTAAGGTCGATTTTCACCACGTCAAATACAAGCTTTTATCAGAGCAAAAACGGCTGGTACGGCTTTATAAGCACAAATAAGATTGATAATTCTGAGGGATATAATGAGTAAAAAAGATACGAGCTTAGAAAAAATCGACCCTGTAAAGCTTTTACTTTTTATATTTGCTTTTATCATAGTTTGCTTCATTATGATATTTGGCTTTATCGTGCCAAATATAAAAGAATTTAAAAGCCTCTCAAGGCAAAACTACTCGCAAACCTCATCATATACGAAGGTAAAAAACGAATTTGAAGCTAAATTTAAAGCGCTTGAAGCGACAAGACAAAAAGATGGTGCTATCATCTTGGCCTATGATACAGCTTTTGATAAGGATAAATTTATAAATTTCGCATCGCAATTTTTTAGCGAGGTAAGCCTTAGCAAGATAGAAGAAGGTGAAAATAACGCAACCGAGAAGTTCTTTAGATACCGCCTAAATGTCACCAGCTCACTTAAAACCCCGCAGAAATTTTATGACTTTTTAGACGCACTTAGCAGCTACGATAGCATCATAAAAGCCGAATTTCCTATCGTCATGAAGGGCGAAAACGACAAGATCCACACGACCTTTAACATAAAAGTTTTTGGACTGAAGTAACCAAGTTTGATAAATTTCTCCGCATCAAATTTAAAATTGCTGTGCCCTCAACAAAGGCATGGATATAAAAACTAGCTAGAGCCACCACCACACCAAACAAGCTCTTACACGCAGGCTCTGGCGCACAAAGCAAGGTTATAAAACTATATAAAGAGCTTCAAACTACGATCATAATGGCAACAAAAGACCTTTTTGAAAATAGGATCAAATTTAAAGAAATTTATGAATACGATATGAAGTGTAAGCATCTTTTTAAAAATGGCGAAGAGGTGCAGATGCCAAAAAATGAGGCAAAACCCTTCTTTTTACTTGTGAGTAATATAGAAAAAGTAGTGAGTTACGAAGTGATAGAAAACTACGTCTAGAGCGAGAAGTCGATGAGTAACGAAGCTCTTAGAATGACTATCAAAAAATAAGGGCAAAAACGGACACCGACCTCATCAAAAACATCTCAGGTGTAGGATATAAACTTAGCAGAGCAAGCTAAATTTAACTTTGTGTAGCTTTTATAAATTTAAGCTACACAAATTCTTACCTTTTATCCACGCATTTGCCAAGTTGGCAGGCTCTTTTGTAAAGTGCGTCTGCCTTTGTTTCATCGCCACTTAGCTTTACAAGCAAGAAGCAAGACTGCGCATACTCAAGCTCGCAGCTCTTTGCCAAAAGCCTTAGCACCCTGGCCTCAGCCTTGGTTCTATCTATCTTATGAGTTTTTAAATTTTCGCTTTCGATGTAGGATTTTAGTCCCATTGCCTCGTTATAGCAGCCAACGCCGTCGCCACTATCGCAAGCTAGTTTATAAAGCTTTAGAGCCTTTTCGATATCTTTTTGCTCATCAACTAGCCCTTGCTCATAAATTTGACCTAAATTTGAGCACGCCGTCGCAAGCCCAGCATTGCAAGCCCTTTCGTAGTAGCCTTTTGCCTTTACGAAGTCCTTTTCGTTGCTAAAATTTACAGCTAGGTTGTTGCAGTCGATGCTATTTCCGCTCTCGCAGTTTTGCACCATTTTCTCTTTTTCAAGCTCAAGACGCTCCGCCCTAGCCTCCTCATCACTTTGCCAAAAGCCAAAGCTCACCATCTTTTGCCACGACCAGCAGCCACTTAGCATAAAGCTAGCAACTACGATAAGCCCAAAATTTAAAACTTTTTTCACTTATTTTCCTGCTTACATGCCAAGCTTTGCGCCTAGTCTTTTCATCTGTGGGCACGCCTTGTTTAGACCACGAAAGCAAGCGACTTTGTAAATTCCATAAGCTCTCTTTTCGTCCTTGTTCATGCCAAGACCTAGCTCATACATCGCGCCGATATTTGCGCAGCTTGGCAGATCTCCAGCGTTGCAAGCGTTTGTGTAGGCCTCCATCGCTAGATAGTAGTCTTGTTTTACGATCTCGCCCTTGCGGTAGGCGTTGCCTAGATGATAGCAAGCTTGCACACCGCCACTATTGCAGCTATCTTTGTAAATTTCGACCGCTTTTTTTGGATCTTTTTTCACGCCAAGGCCGTTTTCATAGAGCGTGCCAAGGTTTGAGCAAGCAAGCTGCACTTTCGCATCGCAAGCCTTTTTGTAGTTTGCGTAGGCATTGTCATACTCTTTCATAAGCTCAAAATTTACGCCCAAGTCGTTGCAAGCTTCAGCATCGCCGCTCTCGCACTTTGGTGTTAAAAGATCGATCGCATTTTTTGAAATTTGCTCTTTGTTTTGCACCACCTTTTCGTCCTTTGGCTGTTGCCACGAGTCATCTTGCTTTGGCGTCTCTCCGATGCCGATCACGTTTAAGCAGCCTGTGAAAAATAGAGCAGTTAAAAGTAGTAGATATTTTTTCATTTTTATCCTTTTAGTATTGTCCAAACAAGTCATTTAGGGCTTCGCTGATGCTTGGATGAGTGAAAATTTGGTTTTTAAAGAAATTTGCATCTGCTTTTAAATTCATAGCGATCGCGATCTCATTTATGATCTCATTTGCGTAGATGCAGTGAAAGCTAGCCCCCAAAATTTCGCCACTACTAGCTTCAACGATCGCTTTTAGCATGCCCACATCGTGGTTTAGCACCTTTGCTCCTGGCACTGCTGCCATGCTAAGTTTTAGCTCCTTGAAATTTAACCCAAGCTTGCTAGCTTCTTTTGCATTTACGCCAACTCTTGCTAGCGGAGTGTCGGTAAATAGCACGTTTGCATGGATGCTTCTGTTTTGTGTGGTGCGTTTTTTGTCACCAAAAATTTGCGAGAAAACTATCCTAAAATCATCCAAACTAGTGTAGGTAAAAAGCTCTCCGCCGCGCACATCGCCCACTGCGTAGATGTTTGACACATTTGTTTGAAGGCGCTCATTTGTCTTTATAAAGCCTTTTTCGTTTAGCTCGACGCCAGCTGCTTTTAAATTTAGATCATCTAAATTTGCCACTCTGCCAAGCGCTACTAAAAACGCATCAGCTTTGATGAGCCTATCTTCACCATCTTGTTTGAAATTTAGCGCATTGTCTTTTAAGCTCTCTATCTCGCAACCCTCTAAAATTTCGATGCCTTGCACGCTTAGCGCATCTTTTACGCTTTTAGCTATATCTTCATCTTCGTTTTTTAGAAGTGGTGAGCGTCCGACGATGGTCACTTTTGAGCCAAAATTTGCAAACATCGATGCAAACTCGATGCCGATAAATCCGCTGCCAACGATGACAAGATGCTTTGGCATAGTTTTTAGATCGAGCAAGGTTTTACTTGAAAAGACGTTTGAGTTTGTTATCCCAAATGGCGCATACGCCTCTTTTGAGCCGGTATTTATGATGATAAACTCACCTTCAACGACTTTTTGCTCGCCGTTTGAGGTTGTAACTAGGACGCTATTTTTATCTTTAAACGAGCCAACGCCATCGATCACGTCGATATTTTCTTTATCATTTAGCATCGCATAGTTTTTAGAATTTAAAGCTGAGATTAGCTTATTTTTGTTTTCGATGCTAAGCGTGTAATACTCGTTTTCAACGCTATTATCTGCATATATCGCCTCTTTTGCAGCTGTGATTAGACGTTTTGTTGGTATGCAGCCCACGTTTATGCAAGTGCCACCATACATCTTTGGCGATCTCTCGATTAGCGCGACCTTTTTGCCAAGCGCAGCAGCCTTTACAGCTAGCGTCTTGCCAGCCTTACCAAATCCAATAATAACAATGTCATATTTCATTTAATTTTTCCTATTATGTAGTATGTAGTTTCGTTTATCTTTTTGATATCCATTTTGTATTTATTTGCCCAGCTTTTGATGATCTCATCAACCCGCTCTTTTATCTCTTTGACGGTTGCGACGTTTTTTATCTTTAGCCTATCCTCACTCCCGCTCATCGCTACAAAGCAAAGGTGCGGCTTTAGATGATCGTTTAGCTCGATCACACTCTTTGGCAAAAGGCCGTCAGTGTTATTTAAAATTCTACGCATATGCTCAGTGGTCGTTTCATCTATGTTGTAGCCAAGCTGTGTCAAAAGTGCGTTATGATCCATATCGTTCCTTTTTGCTTAAATTTGCGATCATTATAAGATAAAATTCGATAAAATCGCCTAAATTTTCAAGGACAAATATGAAAAAATTTATCATTTTTCTATTTAACATTTTGCTATTTTGGGGCTGTTCTGCAGATCAAATTTCGCAAAATTTAGGTCTTAGCGAGCCACCACTTGATCCTGAAGTAGAGCAGATAGCAGACGCCATCTATCTATATAACGAGGGCAACTACCCAAAGGCTTGCAAGAGATTTTACGACTACGCAAAAGATGGCAACGTCCTAGCCATGCAGCAAACTGGCGTTTGTTTTCGTGACGGCAAAGGCTTTAGTAAGGATATCTTAAGGGCGCTTTTTTGGTTTGAGACAGCTGGCAGATACGGCAACATAGATGGTCTTAGAAGCGCTGGATATATCTATGAGTACGGCCTTGGGGTCAATAAAAATTTAGAAAAAGCGATATATTTTTATGAAAAAGCCACAAGCCTTGGCTCAAGCGAGGCCAGCTATGATCTAGGGCTTATATATCTTGGCAAAAATGACTATAAAAAAGCTAGAATTTATCTTGATGAGGCTTGCTATCACGGAAAAGAAGAAGCCTGCACGAAGCTAAAAGAGATGAAATTTTAGCTCTTAATTAGTTTCAACAGAATTTAGAGCTGAATATCCGATCAAAATCACACTTGCTATCATAAGAACAGATACAAAAATTCCCATTTTTATCCTTTATTTTTTTAAATCTTTTATCTCTTTTAGTATCTTTTTGGACTTTGCATTGCCAAGCAATATCAAAATCAATAAAAGAGCTGCGCACATGCAAACACTATAAAATTCTAGCTTATCGACATAGTCCTTATAGTGGGTAAAAATCCAACTAATAAGACCAACCAAAATTGTAACAAAAATCCCGAGCCAAAATTTTAGCATGCCTAAGCGCTCTTTGGCTTCATCTAATTTTTGAAATTATCTTTTTTTGAATAGCCTAAAGCATTTTAACGTACAAATTTAACAGCTAGCTATATTTTAGTTCCTACGCCTCAGCCTTTTGAGCGATCAAGACGCCCTCTATCATCTTTTTAATATCCCCATCAAGTATCGCGTCAGTTTGTGAGTATGCCTCGCCGCTGCGGTTGTCTTTAACCTGCTGATATGGGAAAAGCACGTATGATCTTATCTGGTGCCCCCAGCCGATCTCGCTCTTTTCGACGCTGTTGCTCGCCTCTTGTTGCTTCATCAGCTCAAGCTCGTAAAGGCGCGACTTTAGCATTTTCATCGCTGTGGCTCTGTTTTTGTGCTGACTGCGGTCGTTTTGGCACTGCACGACGATGCCAGTTGGTATGTGCGTGATACGGATGGCTGATTCTGTTTTATTTACGTGCTGACCGCCTGCGCCACTAGCTCTATAAGTGTCTATCTTTAGATCTTTCTCTTCGATCTCGATCTCTATATCATCATCTACTTCAGGGCTTACCATAACGCTAGAAAAGCTCGTGTGGCGACGTCCTGCGCTATCAAATGGGCTTGTACGAACGAGCCTGTGGATGCCATTTTCTGCTTTAAAATATCCATAGGCATTTTCACCTTTTACGATAAAGCTCACATCCTTTAGTCCAGCCTCTTCGCCCTCTTGAAAGTCCAAAGTCTCGACCTTAAAGCCCTCACGCTCACAAAATCTAAGATACATCCTATAAAGCATGCTCGCCCAGTCGTTGCTCTCAGTGCCGCCAGCTCCAGGGTGGATCGATACGATCGCGTTTTTGCCGTCATCCTCGCCACTTAAAAGCATGGAAATTTCTAAATTTACTATCTTTTCATCTAAATTTTTAGCATCTTCAAATAAAGAATTTATAGTCTCCTCATCATTTTCAGAATTTGCTAGCTCAAAGAGCTCCTTTGCGTCGCTAACTGCTTGGTGAGCGTCGCTAAATTTAGCAAGCATGTTTGAAATTTTTGTCTTTTCTTTATTTAATGCCCCAGCTCTTGCGATATCTTGCCAAAAGCTAGGGTCTTGTTCGGTCGCCTCGATCTCTTTTAGCCTGGCCTTGATATCATCAGGCTTTACGATAGAGCCTATGTTTTCAACTTTTGTTTGTAGCTTCTTTAAAAGCTCGTTGTATTCGTAACTATCCAAGTTTTTCTCCATAAATTTTTGCCGATTTTAGCCAAAAGTTGCTTACATTTTTAAATTTACGCCCTTTTAATCCTTTTTTGTTACAATGCCAAGTTAAAAT
>NZ_POYX01000096.1:0-15496 GCF_002913865.1 Campylobacter concisus | reverse complement strand
ATCTATGCCATCTATGATGAGGGCTGCGAAGCGGACGCGAAGCCAGTTTGCGTGGGCTCTCACATAGATAGCGTGCCAAATGGCGGCTTTTATGACGGCACACTTGGCGTTATGGCTGGGCTTGAGGCGCTAACTGCGATAAAAGAGGCTGGTATCAAGCTAAAACGCCCACTTTGGCTTATAAATTTCTGTTGTGAGGAGTCAAGCCGCTTTAAGACAGCGACTATCGGCAGCAAGATAATAAGCGGCAAACTAAGCCAGCAAAGGCTTCATGAGCTAAAAGATGAAGATGGAATTTCGCTTTTTGAGGCGATGAGTACGGCTGGATTTAAACCACAAAATTTAGATGAAGCCATCTTAAAAGAAAACTCCCTACACGCCTACCTCGAGCTTCACATCGAGCAAGGCCCAGTTTTAGAGCGAAGCGGTATAAGCGTTGGCGTGGTAAGTGGGATCGCAGCTCCTATTAGATTTGAGATCACAATACATGGCAAGGCTGATCACAGCGGTGCAACTCCTATGAATATGCGCAGTGACGCCCTGCTTGCTGCTTCACACATCATAATCGCCGCAAATAAATTTGCTAAAAACAAAAAAACAGCCGTCGCGACCGTTGGCTACGCGCATGCAAAACCAGGCGTTTTAAACGTCGTGCCAGGCGAGGCAAGGCTTGGCGTTGATCTAAGAGATATCGATAAAAAAAGCCTTGATGAGCTAAATTTAGAGCTAAGAAACTTCGTAGATGAGCTAAGCTGTGAGCTAAATTTTAGCTACGAGATAAGAGAGCTAAGTAGCGACGAGCCAGTAAAACTAAGCGAACATGCCATAAATTTACTTGAAGATGAAGCCAAAAAACTTGGCGTAGAAACGCTTACATTGCCAAGTGGGGCTGGGCATGATGCGATGAATTTAACAAAGCTTGCAAACAGCATTGGCATGCTCTTTATCCCTTGCGTTGATGGTATCAGCCACAATATCGCAGAGGCGATAAATTTTAAAGACGCCGTAGCAGCAACAAAAATTTTAACAAACGCACTAATAAGACTTTCGAACGAGGAGTAGTCATGGACAAAATAGCAAAATTAGCACTATCTTTAAAAGAGGATATGATCAAAGATCGCAGATACTTTCACTCGCACCCAGAAACTGGCTGGTTTACCTTTTTTACGACTGCGGTTTTGGCAAAAAGACTTAGCGAGCTAGGATATGAGGTGAAGCTTGGCGAAGAGGTCGTAAAAAGCGATGCAAGGCTTGGCGTTGGCAGCAAAGAGCAGTGTCAAAAGGCGATCGAGCGAGCAAAAAGTCTTTTAAATCCTGATGAGGCAAAATACCTTGAATGCATGAAAGATGGCCTAACTGGGCTAACTGCTTTTATCGACACAAAAAGACCTGGTAAATTTAGCGCTTTTAGATTTGACATCGATAGCGTTGATGTGACAGAGAGTGCAGAGGCTGCTCATAGACCTTGCAAAGAGGGCTTTGGCTCAGATATCGCTGGTATCACGCACGCTTGTGGGCACGATGGACACATGGCGATGGGTCTAGCGCTTGCAAAGCTGATCGCTAAAAATTTAGACGATTTTAACGGTAAATTTAAATTTATATTTCAAACCGCAGAAGAGGGCACAAGAGGCGCTGTGGCTATGGAGGCTGCTGGGGTGCTTGATGGGGTTGAGTACCTGCTTGGCGGACACATTGGCTTTCAAGCAGAAACAAATGGGGGCATAGTTTGCGGCACAAACAAACTGCTTGCAACTTCTAAATTTGACGTGCATATCACTGGCCGCTCAGCTCACGCAGCAGGAGCGCCAGAGGAGGGAGCAAACGCCCTTTTAGCCGCTGCTCAAATGGCTCTAAACATGCATGGCATCACAAGACATGCAAAGGGCGTGACTAGGATAAATGTAGGCGTTTTAAGAGCAGGCGAGGGCAGAAACGTCATCGCACCAAATGGCTATCTAGCCTGCGAAACAAGGGGCGAGGATACAAATTTAAATGAATTTATGTATAAAAAATGTATGGATATCGTAAAAGGTGTGAGTGAAATTTATGATGTCGAGAGCAAGGTCGTGATGACAGGGGGCACAAGTGGCGCTGATAGCGACAAAGAGGTGACTGAAATTTTCTATGAGGCAGCAAAGCAAAGCCCATTTATAGATGATGATAAGATCGTTAAAGAGCTTGATTTTGGTGCTTGCGAGGACTTCGCTCACTTTATGAGATCGCTTCAAGACAAAGGCGCAAAGAGCGGATATATGATGATCGGCACAAATTTAAAAGCAGGACATCACAACAGCAAATTTGACTTTGACGAGGATTGTTTGGTCGCTGGGGTTGATATCTATCTAAGGGCTGCTTATAAACTAAACGGAGCTAAAAAATGAAAAATGCTTTACTAATCAGCGCTTCAAGCTACCAAGATACCGGCTACTTGAGACACTGCAAAAACTGGGTTAAGGACTTCTTGGGTGAGAGTGGCAAGGAGGAAATTTTATTTATCCCTTACGCTGGAGTTAGGCGAACAAATGACGAATACGAGCAAAAAGTTATAGACCGCCTAAAAAATAAAAATATAAAATCGATCCACCACTACGAGGATAAAATTTCAGCTATCAAAAACGCTAACAGTATCGCAGTTGGTGGTGGCAATACCTTTATGCTGCTTTACACGCTTTATAAGCTAAATTTAATTGAGCCTATAAAAGAGGCTGTGGCAAATGGCGCAAAGTACTTTGGCTGGTCAGCTGGCGCAAATATCGCTGGCAAGACGATGATGACGACAAACGATATGCCTATCATCATGCCAAAGTCATTTGAGGGCCTAAATATCTTCCCATATCAGATCAATCCGCACTTTATAAGTGGCAAACTAGCAGGTCATAACGGCGAGAGCAGGGAGGAGAGGCTAGAAGAGTTTTTAATAGCAAATCCAAAAGATACTATCTACGCGTTGCCTGAGGGCACGGCTTTGCTCATAGCGGGTAGCGAAGCTGAGGTCATAGGACATAGCGAAATTTTAAAATTTGAGTATCAAAAAGAGATAGAAAAAATAGAAGTTGGAACTAAATTTAAAATCTAAACAAGGAGAGAGGTATGGAAACATTCAAGCTAATTGCTGCCATTCTTGGCATCGTTGCAGTTGTAGCACTTCTAGTCTTAAAAAAAGAGACGAGAACGGTGCTAATAGGTGTTGGTTTGGTGCTTTGTATAATCGCACTAAAACCGATGGGCGCACTAAATGCTTTTACTGACTATATGACAAAAGCTGGTCTTATAAAGGCTATATGTGCTAGTATGGGTTTTGCTTTCGTTATGAAATATACAATGTGCGATAAGCACCTTGTTGCGCTTCTTACAAAGCCGCTTAAAAACGTGGGATTTATCTTGATCCCTGTAACAACCGTGCTAACTTACTTTATAAATATCGCTATCCCTTCAGCTGCTGGCTGCTCGGCTGCTGTTGGTGCGACACTTATACCGCTTCTAATGGCATCAGGCGTTCGCCCTGCGATGGCTGGTGCGGCTGTTTTTGCTGGTACATTTGGCTCAGTCCTAAGCCCAGGCTCTGCGCACAACATATATGTGGCTGACCTTGTTAAAAAGACAGTTGAGGGCTACACAGTTCAAGACATCATAAAAGTGCAAATTCCTAGCGCATTTACAGCTCTTGTTATCGTAGTTGTCATGCTAACTATCGTCGCAATATTATTTAAAGACTATCAAAAAGGTACAAATTTCACTATCGAAAGCGGTGCTACTAGCGAAGAGAAGTCAGCGTTTAAAGTAAATTTGATCTACGCTCTTATGCCACTTGTCCCACTTGTCATCTTGATTATTGGTGGAACAAGCCTTGCAAAAGACTACAGCTTTTTGGCATGGACAAAGATGGGCGTTGCTGAGGCGATGATACTTGGCGCTATCATAGCTATCTTTGCTACGCTTACAAACCCACAAAAGATCACAAAAGAGTTCTTTAACGGCATGGGTCACGCTTACGCTGATGTTATCGGTATCATCATCGCAGCTGGCGTCTTCGTCGCAGGTCTAAAGGCGTGCGGAGCTGTTGATGTGGTCATAGCGTGGTTAAAAACTGATCAAAGCTACGTTAAATTTGGCGGAACATTTGTGCCATTTATCATGGGTATAGTTACAGGCTCAGGCGACGCTGCTACATTTGCATTTAACGAAGCTGTCACAACAAACGCTGCTGCTCTTGGCTTTGAGCAAGATAAGCTTGGTATGGCTGCAGCCATCGCTGGCTCACTTGGACGTTCAGCTTCTCCGATCGCTGGAGCTGCTATCGTTTGCGCTGGTATCGCTATGGTTAGTCCAGTCGAGCTTGCAAAAAGAACGTTTTTAGGTATGTTTCTCTCTGTTGTGGCGATCGCATTTTTCGTCATCTAAGGATGAAAGATGGATATCGTAGAGAGATTTATAAACTATACGAAATTTAACACCACGACAAATAAAGAGAATGGATTAAAAGGCATCATGCCTTCTAATCCAACCGAGTATGAGCTGGCTCTTTTTATCAAAGATGAGCTTAGCTCGCTTGGTATAAAAGATATCATCTTGCAAGATAATGCCATCTTGATAGCAAAAATCCCTGCAAACTGCGAAAACGCCCCAAGTATCGCCTTTTTTGCGCACTTAGATACAAGTAGCGAGCAAAAAAACGACACAAAAGCTAAGATAGTAAGATACACAGGTGGCGACATTTGCCTAAACGAAGAGCAGGGCATATATCTTAAATTTAGCGACAACCCAGAGCTTAAAAAATACGTTGGCGATGATATAGTCGTGACTGACGGCACTAGCTTGCTTGGCGCTGATGATAAAGCAGCGATCGCTAGTATCGTAAATATGGCTAGCTTTTTTATGCAAAATCCTGAGGTCAAGCACGGCAAGATCGTGATCTGCTTCGTGCCTGATGAGGAGCAGGGCTTGCTTGGTGCAAAGGCGCTTGATGTAAATTTGCTTGGGGCTGACTTTGGCTACTGCTTAGACTGCTGCGAGATAGGCGAGCTAATATATGAAAACTGGAACGCAGCTGACTGCACGGTGGTCTTTAAAGGTGTTTCGGCTCATCCGATGAACGCAAAGGGCAAGCTAGTAAATTCGCTACTTCTTGCGCATAAATTTATCTCGCTTTTGCCAGGCGGCGAAGTGCCAGAGTGCACCGAGGGCAAAGAGGGCTATTTCTGGGTAAAAGAGCTTAGCGGAAACAGCGCGAAAACGACGCTCAAGATCGACATAAGAGAATTTGACGAGGTGAAATTTCAAAAAAGGCTTGAGTTTTTAAGTGAGATGGCAAATTCTTTTAACAAAATTTATGGCGAGTGCTGTGAGATCACGCTAAAAACACGCTATGAAAATGTCTTTAAGTTCTTAAAAGATGAAAACTCACTGCCTATAAAACTAGCAAAAGATGCCTTTAGCGAGCTAAATATCACGCCAAACATAAAGCCGATGCGTGGCGGATACGACGGTGCTGCGATCTCTGCAAAGGGCGTGCCAACGCTAAATTTATTCACAGGCGGAAACAACTTTCACTCTATCTTTGAGTACTTGCCAGTTAGCAGCTTAAAAGCCGCAAGCGAAGTGATTAAAAAAATCGTAATTAACGCTGCTAAATAAACTTCATAAAAGCCTAGATTTAGTAAATTTAGGCTTTAAATTTTACTTTCAGGACAAAAATGAAGGCTTTAGCTTTGTTTAGCGGAGGGCTTGACAGCATGCTCTCTATGAAAATAATAAGCGATCAAAACATCGAAGTGGTCGCACTTTATATGGATACTGGATTTGGCGTGGATGAGGAGAAGCACGAAGTTTTAAGGCGCCGTGCAGCCTTGGCTGGGGCTAGCCTAAAGGTGGTTGATATGAGAAACGAGTATCTTCGCGACGTGCTCTTTAACCCAAAATACGGCTACGGCAAGCAGTTTAACCCTTGCATCGACTGCCACGGATATATGTTTAAAACCGCTCTTAATATGCTAAAAAGCGAAAATGCAAATTTTATAATCACTGGCGAAGTCGTAGGACAAAGGCCGATGAGCCAGCGCAGAGACGCGCTATTTCAGGTTAAGCGCCTAGCTGATGACGAGGATGATCTAGTGCTTCGTCCGATGTGTGCTAAGCTCTTGCCGCCAACCAAGCCAGAGCGCGAGGGCTGGGTCGATAGAGAGAAGCTACTTGACATAAGCGGGCGCGATAGAAAGCCGCAGCTTGCTTTGGCAAAGAAATTTGGCTTTGAGGACTTTGCAACGCCTGGAGGTGGGTGTTTGCTTACGATCGAGAGCTTTGCAGTAAAGATAAAAGACTACTTGAAATTTGACAAAGAGATGCGAGATATCGACGTCGTGTGGCTAAAGCTTGGTAGGCATCTTCGCTTGGTAGATGGCGCTAAAATGATAATAGGGCGTGATGAGAGTGATAATAACGCACTTTTGGCCCATCCAAATGATAAATTTGAGCAGGTGAAATTTAAAGAGAGTGATGACATCGTGGGAGCTGTTAGCTTCATAAGCAAAAACGCTAGCAAAGCCGACAAAGAGCTTGCTGCAAGGCTCGCACTAGCTTATACAAAAGCTAGCAAAGAAGATGAATTCGAAGTTAGCATCGCTAATGAGAAATTTATTATTAGGCCTGAAGATAAAAAGCTAGCACAAGAGTTTTTTGTAAAATAAATCCAAATTTGCAAAGGAATTTGATCTAAATTTCTTTGCAATATCTAAAATTTCTAACTTTTTCAAATCTCCACAAAATCTAAATTTTCAAAATTTCAAGTCATAAATATGTCACAATTGTACCGAAGTACAATGGTTTGTTTTTAATAAAACCGCTAAATTTAAGAAAAAATTTAAAAAGGGAGATGCATGTCAAAGGAAATAGGCGTAGTAAAAAATGTAACGCAAGGAAGCGTAAAAGCTGTAAGCCCAACAGGTGAAAGCAGAGAATTAAAAGTAGGTGACATAGTATATCAAGGTGAAAAGATAGTCACTGAAACAACTGACGCAAAAGTAGTAATAGCAAAAGCAGATGGAAAAGAGATAAGCCTAATAGGCAAAGACTCAATAAATTTAGACCAAAGCGTTAGTGAAAATTCTCAAACAACAGCAGATATAAATTCACTTCAAAAAGCAATTTTAGGCGGTCAAGACCTTAACGCTTTAGAAGAGACTGCAGCTGGTGGAAACCAAGCTGGTGGAAACGCTGGAGGTGACGGAGTAAGCCTTGGTGCTGCTAGCTTTGCACAAGGTGGTCACTACTCAAATATAAGTGCGAATTTTAATGATCTTGGCGACCTAGGTGCCGCGTTTGAAGCTCCTGTTAGCTCGGTTGGCGGCGGACAGGGTGAAAATTTAGGTGACGGCGCGGCTGCTGATAACGTAGTGCCACAACCACAACCATTACCACAACCACCATTGCCACCATTGCCACCACAACCAAATGGAATAATCAAAATCCCACTCTCAGCTCACAAGGGCGAGGACCCAGCGGCTGAGCTGATACAGGCATTTACAACAAAGATACCTAGCGGATATAGCGTACAAAAGCAAGCTGACGGCAGAAGCTATCTAGTGCCTGATGATGGTGTGAATGAATTTACATATAACAATGGCTGGTACGTGAGTAACGACGGCCAGCTAGCTATCGGCCAAGACGAGGCTAAAAAGCTAGCAGTAACGAGCAACGCAAATGAGGGCAACTACCCAGATGATGGCACTGTTGCAAAGATAGTAGCTTCAAATGCACAGCTAAATGTTTTTGGCTCAGATATCAACGACAAAATAGTTGTAGATAATGCGAAGATAAATAACGTCTACGGCGGCGTTGGTGTTGATGAAATTTTAGGTATAAATTCT
Organism: Campylobacter concisus; assembly: GCF_002913865.1. Lineage (GTDB taxonomy): Bacteria > Campylobacterota > Campylobacteria > Campylobacterales > Campylobacteraceae > Campylobacter_A > Campylobacter_A concisus_AM. The sequence goes on along the minus strand of NZ_POYX01000096.1, from coordinate 7,631 downwards.
GCAAAGCTTAGCAACATCTCTGGTGGCTCGGGCGATGACGTGGTCGATCTAAACAAAACTACGATCACTGGCATAGTTGTGGGCAACGAGGGCGACGACACTATAAATGTAGATAATGGCTCAAAAGTTACTAAAAGCGTATATGGAAACGACGGAAAAGACACTATAACGATAGATAATAGCTCTGTTGTTAGTAAGAATGTATTTGGTAACGCTGGCGAGGATACGATAGTAGTCCAAGGCGGTGCTAAGGTAGATGGCTGGGTGCTTGGCGATACAAAGACTAAAAACGATATGCATGAAAAACAGGTAGATCCATCTATGGATATAACAGATAATGGCGCTGGTAATGACACTATAACGATAAGCGGCGCAGGAACTAGTGTAAAAAATATAGGTGGCGGAAATGGCGATGATACTATCACAGTAGAAAATGGCGCGCGTGTTGTACTTATCCAAGCAGACGAGGGTGATGACAAGATAACTGTAACTGGCGCTGGCACATTTACAAGCGCAGTAAATGGCAGAGGTGGCAACGATACTATCGTGGTTAGCGACCAAGCAACGGTTGAGGGCATAGTTGGTAGATGGGGCAATGACGACATAACTGTAACAGGTGTTGGCACTACTGTGACTGAATATGTACAGGGCAACGAAGACGCCGATACTATTAGAATTTTAGACGGAGCCACTGTAAATCAATATGTAAGCGGCGGTCGTGGTGAAAACCCTAGTGTATATGGCGGCGCTCAAGACTCTGATAAAAATACAGTGATCATCAAAAATGCCACAGTAAAAGGCGCTGTAGAGGGCAGCACTCGCGGCGGCGATAGTGAGATCGAAATTTCAGGCTCTACTATAAATGGTAAAGTAGTTGGCTCTAGCGACGGCACAAAAGCTAGCAAACTTAGCATAGAAGACAGCTCTGTGGACTTTAGTAAGGTTGAGAAAATAACAAGCCTTGAGCTTGGTGGAGCTGATAAAAATTTAAATATCACGCTAACTAAAGATGATATCTTTAGAAACAATGAGCTGAAAATAGACGGCGAAAATGGCGATAAAGTAACATTACAAGGTGGCTTTAGAGAGGCTGGCTCGCATGATGGCTACAAAACATACACGGCAACAGGCTCTACAATAAGCGTAGATATCAAAGAGGATGTTGTTGTAACTCTATAATAAATTTGGTCTAACGGGGCGACCTTTTGGACCAAAACTCTTTGCTTGTCTATAAAATTTGCTAAATTTCTATAGGCAAGCAGCTTAAATTTTTAGTCAAATTTAAAAAATCCTCAAACGAAATTTGATTCATCCCGAATTGACTCCAAAAATATTGCCAGCTTTTTGCTTTTTCGCTTATAACTTTATGCTTAAATATCTCAATGCATGCCTTAAATCAAGCAATACTAAATATCACAGAACATGTCAAATTTAACAAATTTTGGTCGCCACTGTGCACTTTTATCTTTAAAATTCTATAATTCCAAGATGAAATTTAAGAGAAATTATTTTTATATTTTATTGGTTGCCGTTGCTGTGGGATATTTTTATCTAGTTTTTACAAACTATGATGAGAACAAACAACAAACATACAACTCTGCCGTTTCAAGCCAGATAAAAACAGTGCAAAAATACAAAGCAATCATAAATGAGCGCATCGAACAACAAAAGCGACTGCTTGAGGAGACTGCTAAATTTATAGAGACAAAAGACTATATAAAAGACTATGCTACGATAAAAGGCGTGCTTAGCATTGTTGCTAGAACGGGTAGCTTTTTAGCAGTCTATGCCGGATATCCAGATAGCTACAGATTTGTCGCAAGCAACGATATAGAGCCGCAATATAATTTCTCAGACCGCCCTTGGTTTGTGGCTGCAAAAGAGAGTATGACAACAAGCTTTACCGAGCCTTATATCGACCGCCAGCTTGGCATCTACGTCATCTCTGTCTCAACGCCACTTTTAAAAAATGGTAAATTTATAGGTGTTTTGACGGCTGACCTTGACTTTGAAATTTTTCAAAAAGAGCTTGCCGCGCTCTTTCCGCTTGCAAATGGCTCAGCGTTTTTAATGGTAGATGGCAAAAATATCCTCGATCAAACAGAGCAAATTTTAGACTTTTCAGGTGCTCAAACTAAAGAGATATTGCAAAAAATTTCAGTTAAAAAACAAGGAAATGAGAAAATTCTGATCAAAAATAAGCCTTATATTTTTGTATATGATACGCTCGCAAATAGCAAATGGATGCTAGTTAGCGTGCTTGATGAGGGTATGATTTACAGGCAAATCGACAAAAAAGCGCTAAAAGATCTTGGTATTTTTTTAGCATTGGCTTTTTTTGGCATTTGTGCCTTTGCTACTCTTTATGTGGCGCAGCGAAAATTTTATAAAAACAAGCATCTTTTAAATCTTTTTGCCAAAAACCCAATAGGTGGGCTTGTCATCACAGATAAAGCTGGCAATATCGCCTTTATCAACAAAGAATTCGAGAAAATTTTTGGCCTAAAATTTAAGGCAAATATCGGTAAAAATTTAAAAGAACTCTCTAGTATTTTTTGCTCAAAGAAAACCACACAGAGTATATTTGCGCAAATCAGCAGCAACCCAACCAAGAGCTTTAGCCTGACTTCAAAAAAGGGCGAGCTGTTTTATAAAACAGAGTTTTTGCCACTGCTTGACAAGCAAGGCGTATTTGAGGGTGTTTTTATCATGTCGCACGATATCACGCATGAGGTGAGTTTGGAGCAAAATAGGCAAAAACAAGAGCAAATTTTACTGCAAAACTCCAAAATGGCAGCACTTGGTGAGATGATAGGCGTGATCTCACATCAATACAAGCAGCCTCTAAATACGCTTTTGCTTCTTGCAAGCGATACTCATGAGCTGTTAAGCAGCAAGAATGGCGATAAAATAGCGCTAAAAAACATTGAAAATATACGTATGAACGTTGAGCTTATGAATGAGACTATCGATGTTTTTAGGGATTTTTACAAAGAGGATTTTTGTGAGAAAGAATTTGACCTAATCAACGTGCTAGATGATGTTTTATACATTTGCCGACCGCAGCTTCAAGTAAAAAATATCGAGTTACGTTTTACATACGAGGAAGGCTCTTATAAGATCAAAAGCTATGCAAACTACATAAAACACGTGCTTATGAACCTTATCACAAATGCAAAAGATGAGCTGGTAAAGAAGGCAAAAAATAGAGAAAATTTCTCTCCTTATGTGGCTATAAATTTAAGCCAAGATGAGAGCAAATTTATTATTACTATCGAAGATAATGCAAATGGTGTAGATAGTGAGCTTTTAGATAAAATTTTCGAGCCGTTTTTTACCACAAAAGGCGACGACGGCACCGGTATGGGACTTTATCTTTGTAAGCTTATTTTTGAGAAAAAACTACGTGGTGACATAAGGCTTGCAAAAGCTAAAAATCCGACAAAATTTGAAATAGAGCTATTAAAATGAACGAAATTTTTAAAGAGTTAGCACACTTAAATGTGCTTTTGGTTGAGGACGACACGCAGTTGCAAGGAGTTTTGGCTGGACTTCTTGCGCCATATGTAGGCCAAATTTATAAGGCACAAAACGGACAAGAAGGCTTTGAGTGCTTTAGCAAAAATGACATTGATATTATCATCACTGATATAAATATGACCCATATGAGCGGAACATCGATGGCAAAACGGGTTAGAGAGCTTGATGCACGCGTGCCTATCATTTTTATTACAGCCTATGATACCGATGAAAATTTACAAAACTCACTAAACATACAAAATTCAAATCTGCTTAAAAAGCCATTTGATAAACAGCAACTTTTAATCATGATATTAATGGCTACAAAAAATGGTTCAAATGCTAATAAGCGATTAAATTTAGGTCGTGGCTTTAGCTATGATACGCAAGATAGGTTGCTTTATAATGAGAATAAAAATATCGTTTTAACTAGAACTGAGCAGCGACTTTTGCATATCTTAGCGATAAATAAAGAGCGAGTCGTATCGTTTGAGATGATAGAAAATTTCACGTGGAGTGGCAAAGTAGCGTCATTTGAAACTATGCGAAACTACATAAATAAACTGCGTAATAAAACCTATGCGCAGCTTATCAAAAACGTTCAAGGACTTGGTTACAAGCTCTCTCTTGATGATGAGGCTTGATAGTAAATTTAAGTCTAAAAGCAATTCCGTGATTTGATTTAAAAATTGCTGAAAATTTCGACCTAAGCCTGGAGATATAGTCCATCAAAGGCCGAAATTTTCTAGTTTATAGAAGTAAAGCACAAATAAAGTTATTCTATTGGGGCTTTACTTTGTAAAAATCTAGTCAAAGTTTGCGTTTCTGTCTCATTAAGTCCAGCGTTGCCGATCATAGTTTTTATAACACTTGGCCAAACATTTACGTTAAACTCATCGTATCCGTGTAGTGCATGGCACGCCCCACATCGCTCTTTAAACAACTCTTCGCCAGGCTTATAAACCTCGTCTAAATTTGGCCTTAAGGCCTTTTTTTCGACCGCTCCCTTCACACTAACTTTGATCCATTCATTGTCATAGTCGTCTTTTTGGACGCCATTTTTCTTGAAATTTTTATCGTTTTTAACACTTATGTCGCTCTCTAGGACGCCCAGTCTAGCATAAGCTGTATTACCCTCGCCAGGTACAAAGCCGTTATATTCGACTTCGGCGAAATTGCCGCTATCTTTTAATACCTTGACTTTTGCGCCAACAAAAAGCTGACCGATCTCTTTGCCACCAACCTTATCTAAAATTTTAGCTGGCGTACCGACATAGGCATCGTTAGCAAAAAGTGCAGCACTAAGCCCTAAAAACATAACTATTTTTTTCACTTCTTATCCTTTTTTTGCAAATTTTGGCTGAGAAAAGACCTCTAGGTTTGGCAATTCACCCTCAAATTTCTCGATTTGCACGAGTGCAGTTGCTTGATTTCCCATAGCAAGGCTTGAGGTTGGCTCGTTTGGTATTAAAACGTTTACGTTTCCGTGTCTGCAAAGTCCGTTTTTATCTGGATCCCACCAGCTACCCTCTTGCATTCTAACAACGCCTTGTTTTACGTTTTTAGTCACGATAACTCCTGCTAAAGTTTGACCGCGATCGTTAAAAATTCTTACCACATCACCGTTTTCAAGACCTCTAGCTTTTGCATCGTCTGGATGCATCCATACAGGCTCTCTGCCTTGAACTTCTTCAAGGTTTCTAAGCCATGTGTTGTTTAGTTGGCTGTGAAGGCGATATTTTGGGTGCGGGGTTACTAAATTTAATGGATATTTTTTTGTTTTTTCCACATCTCCTAGCCACTCCATCGGCTCCATCCAAGTTGGGTGCGCCTTGCAGTCATCATAAGCTGCTTTTGCGATCTTTTTAGACAAAATTTCAAACTTGCCAGATGGCGTTCCTAGGCGGTTGATGATAGGATTTTTTCTATACTCAGCCATAGTTACGTATTCGTGTGCGTGAGGCGGGACCTTAAACTCAACATAACCTTTCGCCCAAAACTCATCAAAACTTGGCATGTCTAGTTTTGCATCATCGCCCTTTTTCTTTGAGGCATTATAAAACTGCTTTATCCAGTCCATTTCACTCTTGCCCTCGCTAAATGCCATATACTCTTTATCACCAAATTCTTTTAAAATGCCGCAGTTCAAATAGCGTGTAAAGATAAAAATAATTTGGACGTAGGAACGCTGTTTAGAAAGGTCGTAAGCTTTGAGACCGGAGTTTTTCCGGACGCCAAGGTTTATCACTATAGCACTTCATGCAATCACTGTTCCAATCCAAAGTGCGTTTCTGGCTGTCCGACGGGTGCTATGCACATAGACGGCGATTTAACTGTGCAACACGATGCCTCAAAATGTGTAGGCTGTAAATACTGCATTTGGAACTGTCCTTACGGCGTGCCGCAGTTTTCCGTAAAAACCGGTACGGTCAGTAAATGCAATATGTGTCAAGATCTACAAGAAGTCGGAGAAAATCCCGCCTGCGTCGATGCTTGCATAATGCGCTGCCTGACTATCGTTGATGTAGACGATATAAAACAAGATGAAAATTTGACGCAAAATTTGCCTATTTTACCAAGCTCTAATATAACTCATCCGAGTTTATTTGTTAAAGCCAAACCGCAAGCTTTTGATAAGAATTTCAATAAGCAGGAGTATTGAGATGCAAAATTTATTACAAGAATTAGGACTTAGTATATTTTCCGTTTGCTTGCAAACATCCATCGGCATGATGATGTTTTTGTTTATATTCGAGAGATTTAACGCCCTTAAATCCAAAATTTTAGTATTTACCGCGCTATGCATAGCTGTTGTTGGAGTTTTAAGTTCCTTTTTGCATTTAGGAAATCCTACTAACGCCTATCTAACGATAAATAATATATCCTCATCGTGGCTATCCCGCGAGATTTTTATCGTGTCTGTTTATACTGGGGCATTATTTTTATATTTCATTTTACGATTTATTAAAGGATGCTTTAATCCAGCTTTTGATATTCTGGGATTTGGCGTTGTGATCATAGGCTTGATTACGCTATATGTTATGAGTGAAGCTTATATTAGCACAAGCGTGCCGTTTTGGGATAGCGTAAATACTTATTTTGAGTATTATTTATCGGCCGTAATGCTTGGAGCTATGTTTTTTTATGCGATTATGTATGGGCAGCTTAGTGTAACTAAATTTTATAATTTTAGCGTCATAATCTTGCTTTCGGTCGGACTATTAGCCGTATCTTACGTATTTCATGGGCTTGGATTATCTCAGGAAAGTATAGCGGCAAGACAGAGCGAAGCGGTGCTTTTTTCATATTCTTGGCTAATGGGCATAATTTGGGCTCTAGGCGGAATATCCATGTGTCTATTTTTCTTTAACGGTATAAAATTTCAAAAAGAAAATACAGCCGCGTTATCGCCCGTAAACTTATTCGTCGTATCCGCAGCACTACTGTTTTTAGCGGCGATTTTGGCGAAATTAATATTTTACGTAGCGATGGTAACTACATCCGTAGGGCTTCAATGAAAGCGGAGGATTTAGATTTTTATCTGGTTTGTAGATTTTATATCTACAAATCTTTTTATTTGTTGTTTCTAGAGCCAATAAATAATTCTAATATGCACTCTTTGAACAACGAGTATATCGCTAGGTCATGCAGTGATTCGGATGATAAATTTAAGATGAGTCGATACGGGGAATTTCTTGCCTGGCTACTAAATAGAGCCATTAATGATGAGTTTTTGAGCGATTTGCAAAGCGAATACACTAAACTATTTGTTGGGCCACATAAGCTTATCGCTCCGCCTTGGCAAAGCGTATATGCTAGCCAGGATGAAACTCTTTTTACGCGCTCAACTTTGGAGGTAAGAGCAAAATATGCTAAATATGGATTAAAAGCGACCAAGTATTTAAGTGAAGAGGACGGTCATCTATCTTTTTAGCTAAAAATGATGCTATATTTTGCGGGGGTTTTTATTGAAAATTTATATCTTATAATCCCCGCTATCCCCACTAGTATAGAGTTTTTTTATGTCGATTTTGTATCTTTTTTTTGTTTCTTATACACATCTTACTCCGCCGCTGCCTTTTGCTCGGTGAGGTTTGTTGTGGTGCGTATCC
>NZ_POYX01000095.1:0-30895 GCF_002913865.1 Campylobacter concisus | reverse complement strand
AATATCTTAAACTAATATAAAATAAAAATTTAAATTCAAAAATACAAAATTTGTCAGATAGCTTACGGAATTTAATCGCCAGAAGTTATAGAATTGTTTCAAAAATTTCAGGAAGGAGCGTTTGAGATGTTAAATAAAAATTTAACTATCTCTATTCATGTGATTAACAATCACTCTATTAGTGAGCAGGGCGGTCTTGCCTTGTTTTTTAGGAGGAATTTATGAAAAAACATAAATTTGTGATTGCCGATTCTAAACGCTGCATAGGATGTGCGACCTGTATGGCTGCATGTTTTAAAAGTGCTTATGAACGCGGCAAACTATCACGTGCAAGGCTAAGCGTCTTAAGAGAAGCCAGCGGTGTTATGCCGACTCAGTGCAGACAATGCGACGATGGCCCTTGCGCAAATGTATGCCCAACTGGAGCGTTGCGATTTAACGATAATTGCATCGAGCTTCACGAGGAAATTTGTATAGGTTGCAAGATGTGCACGATCGCTTGCCCTTATGGTGCGATAAGCTCAAGTGCAGAGCTTATGCCTTCAGTAAATTACGCTGTAGAGCCAAAATACTATCTTGAAGTAGAGTCACAATCAGGCGCAAAAAACATCGCAGTAAAATGTGATATGTGCTTTGGCCGTGAAAATGGACCAGCTTGCGTTGATGTATGCCCAACAAGCGCTCTTATAATGGTAGATCCAGAAGAGGGCAAACATAAGCTTGGCAAGAGGATAGACTACGAAGCAGCGAATAAATTTGCTACTAAAATTTTAAACGGACAAGGAGCATAAGATGACTACGGTTTATATGCTATTTCTTGTAAGTGCCGTCGTTAGTATCTTGCTCTACTGCGCTCCAAAAGCCGCTGTTAAAGTTGGTTTTGGACTAAGTGCTATAAGCTGCTTTTATGCGATGTGTCACTTCGTTGCAAATATGGGAGTAAGTGATAGCTTTGCTCTTATGGATGGCTTTTTGTATTCGCCAAAATTTGCACTAAATCCACTTGGAAATTTCTTCAGCTTTGTCGTTGTTTTCATCGGATTTGCAAGTAGTGTTTATGGTATGAGCTATGCAGAAGAGTACATAAAAAAAGCAAATGTTGGTGTGTTTGCATGTTTGTTTAACACATTCATCCTTTCAATGCTTCTAGTAATCAGCGCTGATAATGTATTTTGCTTTGTTGTTTTATGGGAGCTTATGACTCTTGTATCATCATTTCTTATCATTGTCAATGACGGTAAAAATACACTTAAAGCGGTTATGGTATATCTTGGTATCGCACAAATTGGTGCATTTTGTATAACCTGTGGATTGCTTATCACAGCTTACTATGCAGGAAGCTTTGAATTTAGCGCATTTATGGGTGTTAAGATGCCATTTGGCGCTTCTGCTGCTGTATTTATACTATTCTTGGTTGGCTTTGGTAGTAAAGCTGGTATGTGGCCATTCCACGTTTGGCTTCCACAAGCTCACCCAGCAGCACCATCAAACGTTTCAGCCCTTATGTCAGGCGTTATGATTAAAGTTGCTCTATTTACACTAGTTAAATTTACACTTTACCTACCACTTAGCACATATTTTGGTCTTACAATACTCGCTCTTGGTGCAGCTAGCTCACTATTTGGTGTTTTATACGCTCTTTGCCAACACGACTTTAAGGCTTTGCTTGCTTACCACTCAGTTGAGAACATAGGCATTATCTTACTAGGTCTTGGTACTGGTATCTACGGTGTTGCAGCTGGAAATTTAACACTTGCAGCAGTAGGTTTTCTAGCAGGTTGCTACCACGTAGTTAACCACGCTATATTTAAAGGTCTGCTTTTCCTTTGCGCTGGTTCAGTTATCCACGCTACTCATACACAAAATATGGACATCCTTGGTGGTCTTGCTAAAAAGATGCCATGGACAAGCCTTGGTATGTTTATAGGTATCATGGGTATCGCAGCTTTACCTCCAGTAAATGGCTTTGTTTCAGAGTGGTTTACATATCAAGGTATGCTTCAAGGTGCGATGGGAGAAGGAACATTAGTTAGATATGCATTTACACTTGGCGTCGTAGCTCTTGCGCTAACAGGCGTTTTGGTCGGTATGCACCTTAAACTTTACGCTGTTATCTTTGCAGGTACTCCAAGAGATCAAAAAATTTGGGAAAATGCTAAAGAGAGTCCGATAGGTATGGTTCTTGGTATGATCATTCTAATGATAGGCTGCGTTGGCTTTGGTCTTGGCGCAAACTACATAGTTGATTACATCATGCAAGCTGTAAATTCTATCGCTATAAGCGACTATAAAGCTAGCCTTGGTGCTATAAATGTAACTTCACCTATGGGTAGCATGATCTCAACTCCACTTATCGCTTTAGTCCTATGTGCAACTATGATTTTGCCATTTATCATCCTTGCTGTTATGAAAGCAAACAGAGATAAACCACGCGAAACTGATCCTTGGGCTTGTGGCTTTAAATATAGCTCACGTATGCAAATGACAGGTGGTCCATTCACTGGCGACCTTAGAAAAATTATGCAATGGCTATTTAGAGCTGATAAAAAAGTAGTTACTAGAAATTATTTTGACGCGGTTGAGTATCACAACCATCCAAAAGATATTTGGTGGGGAATGTTTTATGAGCCAGTCATTAAATGGTGTGTGAAATTTGCTGATAAGCTAGGTATCGTTCAAAGTGGTTATACAAATGTATATGCACTTTATATCTTGCTATATCTTTGTGTCATACTTGCTGTGGGCTACTTTTTAGTTTAGGAGACGAAAATGCAAACTATACTTTTAATGATATTTCAAGTAGTCGTTATCGTTTTGGTAGCTCCTTTGTTTGATGGTATGGCAAGAAAACTTAGAGCTAAACTTCAATCAAAACAAGGTAGCGATTTCTTTCAAACATATCGCGACATTATAAAGCTTTTTAGAAGAGGAAGAACCGTCCCTGAGTGCTCACACTGGGTATTTAGATGGGCTCCATTTTTCCTTTTTGCAACTTCAGCTGCAGTGCTAGCTGCTATACCTATCACTTATAGCAAAGACACTGTATTTGGAGCTTACTCAGATATATTTGTTATCCTCTATCTTGGTGCGCTACTTAGATTTGTATTTGGTGCAGCTTCAATGGATAGCGGCAACCCATTTGCAGCAACAGGTGGCGGTAGGGAGCAAATGCTTGGTGTTTATGTTGAGCCAGTTATGATTATGTGCTTAATCGTAGTTATGCTTGCAGCTAAAACATCAAATTTAGTTGAGATCCAAGAGATGGTAAGAACTGGCGTTATCGGATATCAAATTCCAAGTTTTGCCGTTGCTTCTATCGCATTTTTGTGGTGTATGTATGTTGAGACTGGTAGAAAGCCATTTGACTTAGCTGAAGCAGAACAAGAGCTTCAAGAGGGTGTTCTTGGTGAGTATGCTGGTAGCGACCTTGGCTTAGTTCAAGCATCACTTATATTAAAACAGTTTGCTATGATCGGACTTTTCCTAAGCATATTTGAGCCATGGAATTTTAGCAATCCTTTCTTAGCTATTATCGTTTTTGTGATAAAAACTGGAGTATTTTACGTCGCAGCTGTATTTATAGACAACTTTGGACCACGCTTTAAAATGACTTCATCTTTACGCAAAAATGCTCTTGGTGCACTTGCTATTTCGTTTGTTGCACTAACACTTTATGTAGTAGGAGCGTGAGATGCAAACACTAGATATATTAGCCATTTGCATGATCGTAACTTCGCTTGCGGTTTTTGGTCTTAGAAGCTTGAAACTCTCAATCATCGCTTATGCGATAGAGACACTACTTTTAGTTAGTATATTTTTCTTGCTATCTGAGAAATTTAACGCTGAGCAGCTAAAAACTTGGGCGATCGTTGCGTTTTTTACCAAAGTTCTTTTCGTGCCAGGAATTTTGTTCTGGCTTATCAAAAAACTTGGCGTAGTTAGCGAAGATGAGCCAGTTGGTGGATTTTTTGTAAGTCCTGTTATTGCTATGGGATTTTCTCTAGCTCTTTCAATGAGTATCCACCCTATATTTTTAAAATTCTCTCTTATCAAAGAAGAGATTATGTTAATCGCTGCTGGAACAGTCTTTATGATGGGAATTTTTGGCTTCATGCTAAGAAACTCATTTATAAAACAAATTCTAGCTTACTGCTTGTTTGAAAACGGTATCCACCTAAGCCTTGCTCTAATGGCTTACAACTCACATGAGCTAGTTGAGCTTGGTATCTTAACAGATGCGATATTTGCTGTTATCATAATGAGCGTTCTAGCGATTAGATTTTATAAAGCTTATGATAGCTTAGATACTTCTAAAGCTTCAAATTTAAGGGGTTAGAGATGGATAGTTTAGCTTTAATACTTATCTTACCGCTCCTTGGTGCTTTGATCTTGTTTTTAAGTCCTAAAAATTATGCGGTATTAAGCGGACTTCATGTCTTGTTTTCTGCTGCGACATCAGTGGCTTTACTTAACAATGTTCTTAAAGTTTTAAGTGGCGGAACTTTTTATAGTTTTGATAAATTTTTATTCTTAGATAGCTTAGGCTGTGTTTTCTTGGTACTTATCGCAGTAACTGGATTTATAGTAAATTTCTACTCTATCCATTACATGAGATGGGAACTTGAAGATGGACACATCCACTTAAGCGATCTTAAAAAATACTACGCATTAAGCCATGTATTTATCTTTACAATGACTTTAAGCGTTATCTGCAACAACGTTGCGTTTATGTGGGCAGCTATCGAGGCTACAACACTAGCTTCTGTATTTTTGGTTGCTATCCATAAAGATCAAAAATCAACAGAGAGTGGTTACAAATACATCGTTCTTTGTTCAATCGGTCTTGCATTTGCTCTTTATGCAACCGTTCTTCTATACTCAGCTACATATAGCACACTAGGAGATGGCGAGGCTTCTATGCAGTTTTCAAGCATAATGGAAAATGCTAAAAATCTAAACCCAGATGCAGCAAAACTTATCTTTGTATTTGCACTAATTGGTTTTGGTACAAAAGCTGGTCTTGCTCCAACTCACACTTGGTTGCCAGACGTTCACGCTGAAGGTCCAGCACCTATCTCAGCATTGCTATCAGGTGTGCTTTTAAAATGTGCGATGCTTGCACTTTTAAGATACTACGCTATCGCAGCTCAAGCAGTTGGATTTAGCTTTGTTGAAGGCATAATGATCGTATCAGGAACTATCACACTTTTTGTAGCGGGATTTTTCCTAATAAGACAACACAACGTAAAAAGAATGTTTGCATACCACTCAATCGTTCACATGGGTGTTATCGCATTTGCACTTGGTGTTGGCGGTAAATTTGGTCTATTTGCAGCGATATTCCACTGCTTAGCTCACAGCTTCACAAAAGCTTTGGCTTTCTGCACAACAGGCAACATAGCAAGAATTTACGGTCACAAAGATATGAGTAAGATGGGTGGCATGATTAAGATCGCACCTATTACAACTATTTTGTTTGGTGCAGCTGTATGCTCACTAGTTGGTGTTCCAGCATTTGCTATATTTGTTAGCGAATATAACGTCTTCGTTGGAGCTATCACAAGTGGTCAATATATCGCAGTTGCGCTATTTGCTATTGCACTTGCAGTTATTTTCATAGCTGACTTTGCGCACTTTAATATGGCAAGCTTTGGCGAGCCAAAAGGTGTGGTTGTTCATAATAAAGAGATGAGTTTGTTTGAAAATTTACCTCTTATAGCACTCTGTGCCCTTATCATAATCTTTGGCGTATGGCACGTAGATAGCTTTTATACGCTAGTAAATAACGGTGTTAATATAATGATGGGAGCTTTAAAATGAGAGGCGATAAATTTGTTGAAATCCTAAAAACAAAGGTAAAAATTTTAGAAGTAACTCGTCAAGCAGACGATCAGATCACAGTTTTGGTTGATAGAAACGATCTTCCACTAGCTGTTAAGACACTTTATTATGATATCGGTGGCTTTATAAGCACTATGATACCAAACGACGAGCGCCAGATAAATGGCTGCTATGCGCTTTACTATGCTATCTCAATGGAAGGTAGCAAGATGACTGAGGCGGACGACTTTGCAGCTGATGATAAGTGCTTTATCACAGTTAAAACCCTTATCCCAGGAAACGATCCGACATTTCCATCAGTTACTCCACTTGTACCAGCTTGTGTTTGGTATGAAAGAGAAGCTTATGATATGTTTGGTCTAGTAGCTGAAGGACTACCTGATAAAAGACGTCTAGTTTTAAGTGATGATTGGCCAGATGGACTTCACCCACTTAGAAAAGATGCTATGGACTACCGCTACCGCCCTGATCCAGTAGATCACAGAGATGAGCCTGATGCGGAGTTTTTATTCCCAACAGGCGACGCAGTAGTCGATGTGCCACTTGGACCACTACACGTTACATCTGATGAGCCAGGTCACTTTAGACTTTTCTGTGACGGCGATGAGATCATCGACGCTGACTACCGCTTGTTCTATCAACACCGCGGTATGGAGAAGCTAGCTGAAAACAGAATGAACTATGATCAAATGGGTTATCTTGCAGAGCGTGTTTGTGGAATTTGCGGTTATGCTCACGCTATAGCTTGTATCGAAGCAGCAGAAAAAGCTATAAAGCTTGAAATCCCACTAAGAGCTCAAGCTATACGCGTCATCTGTCTTGAGATCGAGCGTCTTCACAGCCACCTTTTAAATATCGGTCTAGCTTGTGAGGTCACTGGTAACTACAACGCATTCATGCATATCTTTAGGGTTCGTGAGTACTCTATGGAGCTAGCTCAACTTGTAACTGGCGGACGTAAAACATACGGCAACGTTGTTATGGGTGGCTTAAGACGTGATATGACAAATCATGAGATCAAAAAAGGCTTAGAGATCATCAACAAACTTGATATTCAAATTTCAGAAATTTGGGATGCAGTTTTGGAAGATAAACGCCAAATCGGACGCTGGAAAGGTGTAGGTATCTTGGACCGCCAAGTAGCACGCGACTTTAGCCCAGTTGGTCCAAATATGAGAGGCTCTGGCTTTAAACGTGATAACCGCTACGATCATCCATACGACTTCTTCAAACAGATAGAATTTGAAGTAGCAGTTGAGCATGGTTGCGACGTTTTTTCTCGTGAGATGGTTAGATATAAAGAGCTAAAAAGCTCTATCCACATCATCCGCCAATGCTTTGAGATGATGCCTCAAACTCCGATCATGATCGATCCTGTGACTATGATCAAGCCTGAGAATTTCGCACTTGGTCACGATGAAGCACCACGTGGCGAAAATGTCCACTGGATCATGCAAGGTAGCGCTCAAAAAGTATATCGCTGGAGATGTAGGGCTGCGACATATAACAACTGGCCAAGCCTAAGGTATCAATTTAGAGGAAACAACATAAGTGACGCTGCACTTATCGTTTGCTCACTTGACCCTTGCTACTCATGCACCGAGCGTGTTACTTTGGTTGATGTAAGGACTAAAAAAAGTAAAATTTTAACAGAAAAAGACCTTAAAAAATTCTGTCAAGATGGCGGGGTTAGTAAGAAGGATTTAAGATGATGAAGTTATTTGACATCACAGAAAAATATGGAAAGGCGACATACGCCTATCCATTTGAGCCATATATTGTGCCTGAGAATTTCCGCGGTCAGCCAGACTATACATACGATCTTTGTATAGGTTGTGCAGCTTGCGGTATCGCTTGCCCTAGTAACGCAATAGAGCTTAAGATGAATGATGAGCAAACAAGACTTGTTTGGCAGTTTGACTGCGGTCGCTGCATATTCTGCGGTCGCTGCGATGAGGTTTGCCCAACAGGAGCTGTTCGCCTAAGTGATAGCTTTGAGCTTGCGGTTAAATTTGACAAGAGTGCTCTTATCCAAAGAGGTGAGCTTGAGATGCAAACTTGCAAATGCTGTGGCAAGCCATTTACGCCAAAAAGGCTTATAAATTTCACTCTTGAAAAGCTTGGCACAGCAAATTTACTCCCAGGCAGACTTGAAGAGGCAAAAGAGTACCTTTTTATCTGCCCAGAGTGCAAGAAAAATCAATCTGCTGAGAGGCTAACAAAAGGCGTTGAGGAGGCTATAAAATGAGTCTATATCAAGTCCCAGAGGACATAAAAACAGCAAATGACCTAACTGCAAAGCTAGAGCATTTAAAAAATATCAAAAGAAGCTTTAGCGTTTATAGGATCGACTGCGGAAGCTGCAACGGTTGTGAGATCGAAATTTTCGCTGCTATCACTCCGATGTGGGATCCAGAGCGCTTTGGCTTTAAACTTGTAGCAAACCCAAGACACGCTGATATCTTGCTTTGCTCAGGACCAGTCACAAGACAGATGTATTACCCACTTCTTCGTGCTTACGAGGCAGCTCCAGATCCTAAGATCGTAGTTGCTTTTGGTGCTTGTGGTAGCACAGGTGGAATTTTCCACGACGCTTATAGCGTTTGGGGCGGTATAGATAAGATAATCCCAGTTGATGTCTATATCCCAGGATGCCCTCCACACCCAGCAAGTGTTATCTATGGTCTTGGTATGGCTCTTGGTATCATCGATCAAAAATTGCACAAAAAAAGCTACGAAAATGATAGCACTACGCCTCCTCCAGTTAAGAAGTCGGTAATGGGCGATATCTTGTTTGAGCGTGACTTGCATGCTGAAAGTAAAAGGCTAATGAGCTATATCTTTGGTAGAACACTATTTGAAAAATATATGGATGCTATCAAAGCCTCAAGTGATATCCACAACCCAGAGCTTGCACGTGAAGCGGTTATAGCAGCTATCAAAAAAGAAGATGATCCTAGATATGCTGAGTGTATGGCACTTTTGCATAATGACGTCTATCTAAAATACGCAAAAGCTGGTAAAAATTTTGCGATTGATGTTGATAGTGAGGTTTGGAGTAAAAGATGATACAAGTTTATAAGCTTACAAAAAGGCATATGGACGACAACGAGAAGCTTCCACGCGAGCTAAAGGAGATAAAAATTTTCTCCACTTGCGTGGGACACGGCGTTGGTACGATTGATTTTAGCGAGAAGATCTTAGAGCTAAGCGATGAGGAATTTGACGAGATGATCAAAAACTCAGGCGAATATGTGAAATTTAAGATCGGAAATTTAAGCAAGTATTTTGAAGTTGAAATTTTTGCTGAGCATATCGCTAGACTCTTGCCGCAGCTTTGTGAGTGTAAGCTTAAAGAAATTTTGGCAAATTTAAAAGAGGGATATATCGTGCTTAGGAAGGACTTTTGATGAAAAAGGCCATCCTTTGCATCGGTAATCCTATGCGTGGTGATGATGATGTTGGCAATGAAGTTGGTCGCATCGTAGAAACTGAGCTAAAAGAGTGGAAGGTCTTTTTTGGGCAAGATGTACCTGAGAATGAATTTTCAGCTATTAGAGAATTTGCGCCTGACATTTTGATAGTAGTCGATGCGATGAGCGGCTTTGATGAGGATAAGATAGAGTTTTTTGACCTAAGTGACGATAGAGACTACATCTACTCAACCCACAACCTCCCAACGCCAGTGCTTTTAAGCTATTTGCGTAAAATTTGTCCAAAGACGCTTTTTCTTGGCATTAGTGTCTTGCTTGAAAATGTCCTTGATTTTGAGGAGGGTCTAAGCGAGCAGGCTAAAAAAAGTGCCAGAAAAGCTTTTTTAAGAATTGTAGAGATTGATAAAAATTTAGTTGGTTAAATTTAGTAAGAGCTAAATTTAATCTGGGGTTTGCTAAAGATAAATTTGATCATTTTGGATTTGAAATTTAGTGTAAAACTAATTTTTAAACATTAAATTTTGACGCTAAAATGTCTATCTTTGGCACTACTTCTTTGCTTTATATTTGTTATAGATCAAAGAAGGTCAAATAAAAAGGAGACGTGATGTTAAATCCGGCAGAAACCGCTCAAGCGGTGTCAAGTTCTATGGAGCATAAAGCTCATACGCCACTTGTAAGCATTATCTTCCTTGCTATTATGGCTGGAGCTGCTATTGCAATGGGTGATATTTTCTGGGCTCACTCAACAGTTGGTATGGCTGAAAAACAGTCTATCGGTCTTTCAAACTTCATCGGTGGTATCACATTTAGTTGCGGCCTCATGATGGTTGTATTTTATGGTGGTCACCTATTTACTAGCTCTGTTTTAAGCGGTGTTAGTGCATATGATGGCAAATTGCCACTTGGCAAAACCATAAGCTACTGGGTAATTGTTTGGATATTTAACTTCGTTGGTGGCGCATTGATCGCTTATATGTACTACTACTCTGGTTTGCCACTAAAATACGACGGCTACATCTTGCAACACTTTGTACCAGCAGCTATTGGCAAGATCACAGCACCATTTCATGAGCTATTTCTTCGTGGTATCTTTTGTAACGTCTTTGTTTGTATGTCTATCTGGACTGCGACAAGCGAGAGCAACCTATCTGGTAAATTCTTTGCCATTATGTGGATGATCGGTGCATTCGTTGCTTGCTCAATGGAACACTGCGTTGCAAATATGTTTATCATCACTGAAGCTATCATCTCTAAAGCTCACTACATAGCAGCAAGTGGTGGCGACATCAACGCTGCAGCAGCTTTACTTCACACTACAGCTGATAAACTAGATGTCATCAATTGGACAAATTTCTTAAGCAAAAACTTGCTCCCAGTTACACTTGGCAACATCTGCGGTGGTCTTTTCTTTGTTGGTCTTGTTGGCTTCATGGCTAATAAATTTGATATGAAGAAAAAAGCTTAAAACTAACTTTTAGTCTTTGCTTTTATGGCAAAGGCTAAATTTTAAATTTCTCTCTTTCTTACCTTAAAAGTTTCAAAAAAATCTCTTATTTTTTATCTAAAAAATGTCACACTCATCTTAAATTTATCGTTTTAACTCCCCCTTATTTGAAAATTTGTGACATTTTTGAGTTTAAAACATCTTGGCTAATAAATTTAGAGCAATAATAAAGCTAAAATTTAATATAATCCCACGAAAAAAGGAAGGCTTATGAAAATTTTTAATGCATTTTTTACTGGCATTATATTTGTTCTTGCTCCTATTTTTACGCTATTTGTTGGAATTTACAACAACTACTTTTCATTTTATGGTATAAATGAGTATTTCAATGTGATTTTTGTGGATAATGTGCCTTTTTTGTGGCTTTTACCTGTGTTTTTTATATTTGGATATTGTTTCTTTTATGCGCCATTTAGAAAAATTTTTAGAGCCTTTTATCTGCTCCTGCTCCTGCTTTGCGCACTTAGTTGGTATCCTGATTTTGGACGAAGCTTGGGCGAGGCTTATTTTATGAGTAATCCACTTGAGATGGATCTATCTTCAAATTTACAAAACGAGCAAAAAACAAGCGGCAAAGTCCTTTATGACGGACGAAGAGAAATTTATTTTCTAAGAAGTGACAATGATAAAGTCGTTAAAATTTCAAAGTAAAGTTTTACCTTTATTTAGTTACAATGGCATAAAAATTTAAAGGTTTAAAATGCGTATAAAACTTCCACACGTACCTTATGTCTCACATAAAATAGCAATAGATCTTTTAAACTGTGGTTTTGTAAAGTTAAACAAAGGTATCGAGCCAATCGTAGCAAAAGCAAGTGAAATTTTAACTACCGACGTTCAAAAAGAAAGAGCGCTAGACGAGCGAGTAAATGAGCTTTTAGAGAAAAACGAGGACGAGATGCAAACTATGCAAATCGACCGCAAAAATATGTTTTGGCTCGTTAAAAAGAAACTTGCTGGCGAATTTGACGTCATTTTAACTCATGAAGATAGATTTAGCAATGTCGCTCACAAGATACTTGAGACTATTTGGAAGAGCGGATTGGTTGATTATAGCGTATCTGAAAATCGCGTAAAAAACGTGATATATGGCTCGATAGATGAGTATCTAAAGAGCTATGAGAAGATAGAAGATAGTGTCTATGAGATGATGCAAAACTACAAACGCAAACTTATCCCTGGAACTGACGAATACGACCTGATTTTCGAGCGTTTGTATCAAGATGAGCTTAAAAAAAGAGGAATGCTTTAATGAAAGCTTATATCTACATTGAAAACGGCGTTTTTTTAGAGGCAAAAGCCTTTGGTGCTCACGGCGAGTGTGCAGGCGAGCTCGTTTTTAATACCTCTATGACTGGCTATGAGGAGATCATGAGCGATCCAAGCTATGCTGGTCAGTTTATCGTCTTTACTATGCCAGAGATCGGCATCGTTGGCATAAACGAAGATGATATGGAGAGTCTTAGAATTCACGCAAGCGGCGTCATAATGAGAAGCTATAACGAAATTCCCTCAAACTACCGCTCGCAAAAATCTTTGGGCAAATTTTTTGAAGAGCAGGGCAAATTTGGCGTTTATGACGTTGATACTAGATATTTAACAAAGATGTTACGTGACGAGGGCGCACTTATGGCCTATATCTCAACGCAGATAAGCGATAAAGATGAGCTGAAGCGCAGACTTGAAAGCAGCGGACGCATAGAAAATATAAACTACGTAAAAACAGTCAGCGCAATGGATGAGTACGAGCATAAAAAAGGTGCTTGGGATAGAAATTTAAAATCATATAAACCGCTAAAAAGTATCGGCAAAAAGATAGCTGTTTTTGACTTTGGTGTAAAGAGAAATATCCTAAATGAGCTATGCGAAACTGGCCTTGAGGTTATCGTCGTACCACACGATACCAAGGCTGAGGTTTTGATAGAGAAATTTAAAAATGGCGAGATAAACGGGGTATTTTTATCAAATGGCCCAGGTGAGCCAAAGAATTTAAAGGCTGAGATCGCCGAGATTAAGAAGATGATAGAGGCTAGGATCCCGATATTTGGCATCTGCCTTGGTCACCAGCTGCTTTCAAATGCCTTTGGATACGAGACATATAAACTTAAATTTGGTCAGCACGGAGCAAATCATCCTGTGCTAAATTTAGAGACAAAAGCGATCGAGATAACAACGCAAAATCACAACTACAACGTGCCAGAGAGCATCGCTGAAGTAGCGGTTGTGACACATAGAAATTTGTTTGACAACACGATCGAGGGTGTAAGATACAAGGACTATCCGATCTTCTCGGTGCAACATCATCCAGAAGCAAGCAGTGGTCCTAACGAGAGCAAATATATATTTAAGCAGTTTTTAGAAATTTTATAATGCAAGATATAAGCCTCTACACGATCATCGCGGTTGCTTTTATGAGCAGCTTTAGTCATTGTGTTGGCATGTGTAGCGGGTTTTTGAGCTTGCAAGCTCTATTTTTTAAAGGCAAAAGTAAGAGTAAAATTTTAATGCTAAGCACGCTTTATAACATGGCTAGAATTTTTGCTTATGTGGCTTTAGGCGCGTTATTTGGCGCTTTTGGGGCAGCCATTAGTTTTGGTGTGCAAGCAAGAGGTATTATATTTTTCATAGTTGGCCTAGTGATCGCATTTATCGGCATCGCACTGCTTTTTAGGGGCGAGCTTTTAAAATTTATAGAGAGCGAAAAAGCACTTAAATTTATAGTAAAAATGGCAAAAACAAGTGTGCAAAAGAGAAATTTAGCAAATTTCTTGCTACTTGGCTTTTTAAATGGGCTTTTGCCTTGTGGCGTGGTCTATTATTTCTTGGCGCTTGGAATTTTAAGCGCAAATGCAGTCGATGCGTCGCTCATAATGCTTATTTTTGGGCTTTGCACCTTGCCAGCGATGCTGTTAGCTAGCTTTGTTTTTGGTTTGCTAAGAGAGAAATTTAAAGAGATCATGTTTAAGCTCTCAGCTTGCATAATGATCTTAAACGGACTTTATCTATCATTTTTAGGATATAGAGCAAATGCCTAGTTTAAATTTAGATGAAAATTTTCTATCAAGTAGCGAGGGTATGAGGATTGCTAAGCTTGCGATGATGGGCGAGATGATGGCAAATATAACCCATCAGTGGAAGCAGCCGCTAAATGAGCTAAGCCTAGTTTTATATAAGATGAAAAAGCTTGCAGGCAGCGAAGATGGCGAATTTATTGGCTCTTATGAGAGAGCTATGCAGATCATAAAGTATATGTCAGAAACTACTGATGAGTTTAGCTCGTTTTTAAACCCAAATACACTTTCGCAAGAATTTAGCCTAGCAGACGCAGCTAGAGCATCAATACAGATCGTAAAAGGCGTGATGAAAAAAGATGGCATTCGTATAGAGCTTGAGGTGCTAGGGGACTCTAAAATTTATGGTCATAAAAACAGGCTCATGCAAGTCATCATAAATTTACTAAACAACGCAAAAGACGCACTGAATTTAAAAAAGATAGAAGAAAAAAATATAAAAATAAAGATTGATAATGACGAAAAATTTGCTTACCTAAGCATAGAAGATAATGGCGGTGGCATAGATAAAAATGTGATAGATGAGATATTTAAGCCATATTTTACCACCAAAGAAAATGCCAAAGGCACTGGCTTAGGACTTTATATGTCAAAGCAAATAATCGATCAATTTAACGCAGAAATAACAGCGGGCAACAGCGACAATGGGGCCTGTTTTTTAATAAAGTTACCACACAAAGGAGAGATAGATGAATAAAATTTTAAAGAACCTAACGGTTTTGCTTGTCGAAGATGATAGCGATAGCAAAAAGATCATGCACGATGTGCTAAGTGACAATTTTGAGAAAGTTTTTACTGCTCAAAATGGCGATGAAGGTTTGAAAAAATTTAAAAAATACAACCCAAATATGGTAATTACAGATGTATTTATGCCAATTAGTGATGGACTTGATATGACAAGATATATCAAAGAAATTTCTAAAGACACACCTGTCATCGTCCTAAGTGCGCATAGCGAAAAAGAGACTTTGTTAAAGGCGATCGATGTTGGTGTTGATAAGTATCTAATAAAACCTATCATGGCAGACGATCTTTTAAAAACGATAGAAAATGTCGCAAAAAGCAAGATAGAAACTGCAAATATCATCCAAGTTGCAAACGGATATAGCTTTAATAAGATCAAGCGCGTACTTATCAGAGATGGAGTTGAAATTTCGCTTACTAAAAAAGAGCTTGCATTTATCTCACTTTTGATAAAAAGACTTGGTACGCTTGTGCTTCACGATGAGATCAAAAGCGTCGTTTGGGTTGGTGAGAGCGTTACTGAGGCAGCTATTAGAACCTTTGTTAAACGTGTTAGAGATAAGGTTGGTAACAACTTTATAAAAAATGTCCCAGGACTTGGTTACAAAATAGACAGAAGACTTTCCTAGTTAATGAGAATTTATATTAATTAAGTTATTTTATAGTCCTTATACTCTAAAATAACAAATCATTAATATAAATTTAACTAGGAGGATATTTTATGCGACCATCTCAGCTACTACACTATGATTATAGTGTAGCAAAGCTATTTATGTTTGCCACGATACTCTTTGGTATCATAGGCATGGTTGTTGGCGTAGTTATAGCTTTTCAAATGGCCTGTCCAGAGCTTAACTACATAGCCGGCGAATATTCGGCGTTTGGGAGGTTGCGTCCTCTTCATACTAATGGCATCATCTTTGGATTCATGCTATCTGGCATATTTGCCACTTGGTACTACATCGGACAGCGTGTTTTAAAGGTCTCGATGAGCGAGTCGCCATTTTTGATGTTTATCGGCAAGCTTCATTTTTGGCTATATATGCTTGTTATGATTTTAGCTGTTGTGACGCTTTTTATGGGCGAGAGCACAGCTAAAGAGTACGCTGAGCTTGAGTGGCCACTAGATATCGCAGTGGTTTTGGTTTGGGTACTTTGGGGCGTTAGTATATTTGGCCTTATTGGTATCCGCCGCGAAAAGACACTTTATATCTCAGTTTGGTACTACATCGCTACATTTTTAGGCGTTGCGATGCTATATCTATTTAACAATATGGAAGTTCCAACAAGACTTGTTAGCGGATATGGCTCATGGCTACACTCTGTCTCTATGTATGCTGGCTCAAACGACGCTTTGGTTCAGTGGTGGTACGGCCACAACGCAGTTGCATTCGTCTTTACAGTGGCTATCATCGCTCAAATTTATTATTTCTTGCCAAAAGAGAGTGGCCAGCCGATATTTTCATATAAATTATCGCTATTTTCATTCTGGGGTCTTATGTTTATCTACCTTTGGGCTGGCGGACACCACCTCATTTACTCTGCTACACCTGATTGGATGCAGACTATGGGCTCAGTCTTTTCTATCGTTTTGATCCTGCCTTCATGGGGTTCAGCGATAAATATCCTTCTTACTATGAAGGGCGAGTGGGCGCAGCTTAGAGAGAGTCCGCTTATTAAATTTATGGTTCTAGCTTCGACATTTTATATGTTCTCGACACTTGAAGGACCGATACTTTCTATCAAGTCTGTAAATGCCCTAGCACACTTTACCGACTGGGTACCAGGACACGTTCATGACGGCGCTCTTGGCTGGGTTGGCTTTATGATCATGGCGGCACTTTATCACATGACACCACGTGTGTTTAAGCGTGAAATTTACTCAAAGTCGCTAATGGAAGCTCAGTTTTGGATACAAACAACAGGTATCGTTTTATACTTTGCATCTATGTGGATTGCTGGTATCACACAAGGTATGATGTGGAGAGCGACTGATAGCTACGGAAATTTACTCTACTCGTTCATAGACACGGTAGTTGTGCTTATCCCATACTACTATATAAGGGCTATTGGCGGACTTCTTTATCTAGTTGGCTTCTTGATGTTTGCTTATAACATCTACAAATCAACTTCTGCTAAAGCTATCTTAGCAGAGCCAAAAAGCGCTTCGCCAATGGGCGGCGGGGCAAAAGCTAGTGCGGAGGTGATGTGATGTTTGCTTGGTTAGAAAAAAATCCATTCTTTTTTGCAGTTTGTGTATTTGTCGTCATCGCTTATGCTGGTATAGTTGAAATTTTACCAGACTTTGCAAACAGAGCTAGACCGCTTGAGGGCACAAAGCCTTACACCGTCTTAGAGCTAGCTGGCAAAAACATCTATATGCAAAATGGCTGCAACACTTGCCACTCTCAAATGATCCGTCCGTTTAAAGCTGAGACTGATAGATACGGCATGTACTCGCTAAGTGGCGAGTTTGCATACGATCGTCCACACCTTTGGGGCTCAAAAAGAACGGGACCTGATCTTATGCGTGTGGGTAACTATAGAACGACTGACTGGCATGAAAATCACATGCTAAATCCAGCCTCAGTAGTGCCAGGCTCGATCATGCCAGCATATCCATTTTTGTTTAAGAAAAATGCTGATATCGAGACTGCTTACGCTGAAGCGCTAACGGTTAAAAAGGTCTTTAACACGCCTTATGACGAAAAAGATATGCCAGCACTTGGCACGTTAGAGCAGACAAATGCTAACGTCAAGGCCGAGGCTGCAGCTATAGTTGAAAATATGAAAGATGAGCAGGTAAAAAGTGCATTTGCAAAAGGTGAAATTCGCCAGATCGTAGCACTGATCGCTTATCTAAATAGCCTAAAGTAGGAGCGTAAGATGGAGAATATTAGAGAGTTTCAAGCTTATGGCTATTTTTTCTTGACAGCATTTTTGGCGATCACTTTGTATGCCTACTTTTTTCATCTTTATAAGAGCGAAAAAACTGGCAGAAGAAACTACGAGAAGTACTCAAAACTAGCGCTTAACGATGAGATTGGTGGCGAAATTTTAGAGCGTAAGGCTACAAAGGAGAGCGTATGCAATGGCTAAATTTAGAAGATAATGTAAATTTACTAGCTCTTATAGGAGCGGCTCTAATCATCGTGCTTACCATCGTTGTGGCTGGCAGGTACGTGGGGCAGATGAAGGTTAAAAAAGATGAGAGTGTTGAGCTTAGTGAGCATAACTGGGACGGCATAGGTGAGTACAAAAACCCTGTCCCACTTGGCTGGGCGGTCGTCTTTTTGCTAGCGCTAGTTTGGGCGGTTTGGTACTATTTGCTAGGCTATCCTTTAAATTCTTACTCACAAATCGGCGAGTACAACAAAGAGGTCAAAGAAGCAAACGCTAAATTTGAAAAAGAGTATGCAAATCCAAGCAAAGAGACGCTTCACGCTATGGGCGAGAGCATATATCTCGTGCAGTGCTCGGCATGTCACGGCATCACAGGCGATGGCATAGGTGGCAAGGCTGCAAATTTACAAATTTGGGGCAGTGAAAAAGGCATAGTTGAGACTATACTAAATGGCTCAAAAGGGCTTGAATATCCTATGGGCGAGATGCCAGCAGGCTTAGCCGATGCTGATGGCGCAAAGGCGATCGCAGCATACGTAGCTAAAGAGATAAGTGCGATAAAAAGCACAAAAAATGAAAATTTAGTAGCAACTGGCAAAGAGCTTTACGCTGCATGTGCGGCGTGTCACGGCGAAGATGGCAAGGGCATGGATGGTATGTCGGTTGATCTTAGCAAATATGGCTCGGCTAGTTTTGTGGCTGATGTGCTAAATCGTGGCAAAAAAGGAGCGATCGGCACTATGCCTAAATTTAATGATGGCAGGCTAAATGAGATCCAGCAAAGCGCAGTTGGCGAGTACGTCATATCGCTATCAAAGGGCGAATAATGGAAAATAAAAATAGAAACATCTTTGCCTTAAACGGCATTAGCGGGTTTTTAATAGCGGTGGTGCTTTTGCTCTCTATCCTAGCGGTGCTTACATACATTGGCATCGGCTTGCAAAAAGAGGTCGCGACCAAGCCTTACTCACTCAAAGATGCAGCTAGCATCGAGATGAAGAGCGTTGATAACGCTAAACATGTCATTGTAAAGGAGAAGTGATGCTAGGCATAATAGAAAAAGCCATTATCCTGCTAATAATCGTCGCAGGCGCCATTTGTGCGTGGTCAGTGCTTACACCAAATCACCTCTTTGTAGGCTAAATTTGAAGAAATTTGCACTCATTTTTATCATTTTGCTCTGGCAAAATTTGGCTTGGGGTGCAAATTTTGTTATCAATGATGATAGAATTTTAAGCCAAAAAGTGAGCCAAAAGCTAAATGAGATAGGAGACGAGTTTTATCAAAAAAGCGGCATAAATTTAGTAGTTGGCGTATATAAAGATGGCGAGCTTGGCATGCTTTTTAAAGAGCAAAATTTAAGCTCGCCTTTTGTCTTCTTAGCGCTCATAAAAGATAAGCAAAAGGTTGAAATTTTTAGCGATACAAGCACTTCACAGCTTTTTAACAAGGAGCAAATTTTAAGCGTAAGTCCAGAATCAGGCACAATCATCCCCATTTTAGTCTCAAAAAACGGCAAAGATGTCTATAATGCTGCCATCTTAAACGGCTACGCTGATATCGCCGAGCAGATCGCTGGGAGCTTAAATTTAAAGCTAGAAAGTGGCATCGGTAGTTCAAACAAAACGACCTTAAATTTCTTGCGAATTTTCATCTACGGCTTGATCGCATTTTTCGTTCTCATCATCTTTTATAAAAAGGTAAAAAATGGCTAAAAAGAGCTTTTGGCCTTATGGCATCGTGCTTAGTATAGTGGCTATCATCTTAGCTTGTGTCGCAACCATCGTTGTTGCGATCAACAACCCAGTCGAGATGGATAGTGCTTATATGCAAAGTCACCAAAGCGTCGATGAAAACATCACATTTATAAAAGAGAGTGAGGCTAGATTTGATGAAAAATTTGAGCTTAAATTTGAGCCAGAATTTAAAGGCTTGCAGGGTAAGTTTAAATTTCATCTAACGCCAAAAAACGGCGAAATTTCAAGTCTTAGCTATGAAATTTTACTCACTCGCCCACAAACAAACAAAGACAACAAGACACTAAACGCCTCATGGCAAGAAAACGAGCTTGTAAGCGAGAGTGTTGGCCTAAAAGAGGGCAGGTGGCAGCTACTTTTAAGGCTTAGCGACAAGCAAGATACGAGATACTATAAATTTGATTTTAATGCTACAAAATAGACTAAATTTGTACCCAAAAGTTTTTTAGCCAAAGTCAAAACCAAATAAATTTACCTGCAAATTCCCTAAATGTCAGATCAAACCTCTTTAAAACCAAAATTTAAGCCCAAACGCTTGCCAGTTGCAACGTATTCTTTAAATTTATAGATAAGAGGCGAGTATTTTTTAGTATCTAGCTTTTCGTCTTTTAACAAATTTTCATCCACAAATATGCCAACTATCTTGCAAGTGACGATGCAAAACCACTCCTTTATCTCACACTTTTCGACGATCGTTTCTATCTGTATCTTGCACTCTTTTATGCGCGCGCTTTAGTTTTTGGCGCTAAATTTAAGCAATATAAACCCCGCGGCACCCGAAACTACCGAACCTAGCAAGATAGCGAGCTTGTCGGTGTAGGCAAAGGCGTCCGTGTCGTTGTAGGCTAGGCCGTTAATGAAAAGGCTCATCGTAAATCCTACGCCGCAAAGTACCGCGATGCCGTAAAGTTGGATGAAATTTGACCCTTCTGGCAGCTTGGCTAGCTTAAATTTGATCGCCAAAAAGCTAAAAGAAAATACCCCGACTTGCTTGCCGACGAAAAGCCCCAGCGCCGTGCCTAGCGCGACCGGAGACAAAATCTCGTCCAGTCCGACGCCTCGCAGTGAGATGCCTGCGTTTGCGAAGGCAAATATCGGCAGCACGCCAAACGCCACCCAGCCGTGCAGGTCGTGCTCGATGCTTTTTAGCATAGATTTGCCCGGCTCGTCTTTAAAGCTAAGCGGTATGAAAAAGGCCGCCACGACGCCGGCAAGCGTGGCGTGAACGCCTGATTTTAGCACCGCTACCCACATCACCGCGCCTACGATTAGATAGGCCGCCTTGCTCTTTACGCCGAGTCTGTTTAGCACGAAAAGCGCGGCTAGACAAACGCTCGCGACCGCAAGCATTTGGGCGCTAAGCTCGCTCGTGTAAAATAGCGCGATAATCACGATCGCGCAAAGGTCGTCGACGATCGCTAGCGTCATGAGGAAAATTTTTAAACTAGTCGGTACGCGAGGCCCGAGTAGGCTCAAAATCCCCAGAGCAAACGCGATATCCGTCGCCGTCGGTATCGCCCAGCCGCCAAGCGCGAAGGAGTCGTGCTTCGTAAAAAGATAGAAGATAACCGCGGGCACTATCAGGCCGCCTGCCGCGCCGATCGCTGGCAGCGCGATTTGCGACGGATTTTTTAGCTCGCCCTCCAGCACCTCGCGCTTTAGCTCAAGTCAGATGAGAAAGAAAAATACCGCCATCAACCCGTCGTTCACCCACAAGATCAGGGGTTTGCTTAGTCCGTATTCGCCGAAGCTCATGGTAAATTTGGTATTTAAAAATTCGTTGTAAAAATCGCTCAAAAACGTATTTTGACACAGTAGCGCCGCGACCGTAGCGATCATCAGCAAAATCCCGCCGCTGGCTTCGTGTTTTAAAAACTCTTTTATTCCGCCCATTTTGCTTCCTTTTTATAAATTTTGGCGATTATAACGTATTTTTACGCTCGCATAAAATTCGGGCGAATTTGGCTATAATCAAGTCAAATTTAAAGGTAAATTTAGTAGACGCGTCGCTAAAATTTGTCATGCCGCGCTTGCGGGAGCGGGACGCTTGCGCACGGTTTTTATAGATTAAGGAGCGAAAATAAATGAAATTTTAGATATATGTAAGCGTGCAAAGGCTGTTTGCGGCGAGCTTTTGAGACTTGATAGCAGGGCTAAATTTGCATCTAAAAGTTTTTTAGCCAAAGTCAAAACCAAATAAATTTACCTGCAAATTCCCTAAATGTCAGATCAAACCTCTTTAAAACCAAAATTTAAGCCCAAACGCTTGCCAGTTGCAACGTATTCTTTAAATTTATAGATAAGAGGCGAGTATTTTTTAGTATCTAGCTTTTCGTCTTTTAACAAATTTTCATCCACAAATATGCCAACTATCTTGCAAGTGACGATGCAAAACCACTCCTTTATCTCACACTTTTCGACGATCGTTTCTATCTGTATCTTGCACTCTTTTATGCGCGCGCTTTTTACCTTTATACCTGGCTCTTTGTGTAAATTTGCCACCTTAAATTTATCGCTTTCGTAGCTGTACCCAAGGGCTCTTTTCTCCTCTGGCACGTCCTCATCGCCTGTTAGTTTTTCTATCTTTTTTATAGCTTCAAGCAAGCTCTCATCGCATAAATTTAGCGTGATGTCTGAGCCATTTTGGATATTTTTATAGCCTTTGTTATCAACTCCGATACCAAGCACCACGCTATCTCCTAGCGTCCAAGACGACGAAAGCACGGTGATATCATCTCGCCCTTTTTGATCTTTTGTAGTGGCAAGCAGGACAGGAAAGCCGTAGTAAAAGCCAGATCTGTTTAACTCTTTATGCATTTTTGCTCCTTTTTTAGATTGTATCCCCCAGCAGTTTAAGGCTTAAAATTTTAATGAATTTAGAAAAATTTTCAAAGCTTGCCTTAAGTGAGAAAAAGCGCTCTTTTATCAGCTTTTGGCTATCATTTTTAAAAATTTAAGAGAGAAAAATGCGCAATCTAAATCAACTTTTCGTCTTTACAAACTCGCGTAAGATCAGGGACTTTAACGCTGGTTTTAATGACGAGCTAATCCCAAAAAGTCTAAGCATCGCAGAGTTTTATAAAAAAGCTGTTTTTGTAAATGGTCGCTTTGAGTGCGATAGCACCTACGCTTTAGTGCTTATGAACAGAGCCTGTGCCAGCGTCAAAGAGGCAAACTCGGTGCTTAAAATCCCAACTGAGTTTTTTGAGTTTTTGAAAAATAACGACTATCTTTTTTCGTTTTTTAAAGAGCTTGCCATCAGCAAAAAGAGCATTGCTGAGATTAAATTTAACGACATTTACGCTGATTTTGAGGAGCATCTAAGCATACTTGAAGCGGTTTTAAAAGAGTATGAGAGCTTGCTTGATAAAGAAGATCTTTATGATGATATAACCTTGCCAAAAATTTACTCCATAAACGAAGCTTACATAAGAAGTTTTAGTGAAATTTCACTGCATATTGATGGCATTTTAAGCGAGTTTGAGTGGGAAATTTTAGAAAAAATCTCAAAACTAACCACGCTAAAAATTATCTTTCAAACTAGCGTTTTTAATAAAAAACTAATCGATAAGATAAGGCAAATTTCAGCCATTAGTGAGTTTGAAAACTATAAAAAATATGAGTTAAATTTAAACACAAACGAGCTAATCTGCCTAGAAAATATCACAAAATTTGAGCCAGTTTTAGTAAGAAATTTCGCCACAAGAAGCTTGCAGTGCGCCTACGCTATGGCAAAGGCGAGTGAGTTTGTGCTTGATGGCATAAAGCCTGAAAATATCGCTGTCATCTTGCCAGATGAGGGCTTTAGCGAGATTTTAAGGCTTCATGATAATGCTAAAATTTTTAACTACGCCATGGGTGAGAGCTTTAAAAATACAAAATTTTATGAGGCGCTTTACTACATCACAAGAGCGATCAACGAAGAGGCAAGTCCAGTTTTTGATAAAAGCAAGTGTGAGAGCTACGAGGAGTTTGGCTTTATTTTGAGCGAATTTGGCGTGAGCGAGCAGCTTTTTGAGAAATTTAAGGCTGGCTATTTTGAGCTGTGCGAATTTGCTAAATTTAAAGAGCTAATAGATGAGCTTTTGTTGCTTGAAAATGAGCCAAGGTGCGAAGAGAAGCTCGCACTTGAGCTTTTTAGGATGGAGAATTTATGCAGGTATTTTAGCTTTAGCTTAAAGCAGCTAAGTGAAATTTTCTTGCTAAATATCTCGCGCCTAAGCATCGACGACGTGGGCGGCGGAAAGATCAGCGTCATGGGCATGCTAGAGAGCCGTGGGATGAAATTTGATGGCGTCATCATAGTTGATTTTAACGACAACTTCATCCCCGCAAGAAGCGCAAACGAGATGTTTTTAAACTCAAAAGTGAGGCAAAAAGCGGGGCTTATAAGCTACCTTGAGCGTGAAAATTTGCAGAGATTTTACTACGAAAGCCTCATAAATAACGCCAAAAAAGTGGCGATAAGCTGCTGTGTAAATGAGGAGAGCATACCTTCGAGATTTTTAAAAAATTTTAAAACGATAAAAGATGAGAAATTTAGCGATGAGGCCTATTTGAAGCTATTTTTAAAAGGAGAGGCGAGCTTAAATTTAAAGGATAATGAGATCATTTTAGAGCATGATTTTTTCACAAACCCACTCTCGTTTTCGACACTAAATTTATTTCTAACCTGCCCAAGAAAATACTACTACACAAAGATAGCTGGCATAAAGCCTGCAAAAGGCGTAGCAAAAGAGCTTGGTACAAAACAAGGAAATAGCGTTCATAGCGCACTTTTTGAGTATTACACGAGCGAATTTTATAAGCAAAATAACACCTTTAATCTAGCCGTTTTTAAAGAGATGCTAACAAAGCAAAATCTTACGCCACTTGAGTTTGAAATTTGGACGCATAAATTTAAAGAGTATGAAATTTATGAAAACGAGCGCTTAAGGGCTGGATTTAGAGTGCTTGAGTGCGAAAAAGAGGTGCAAAGCGAGTTTTGTGGCGTGCAGATAAAGGGATTTATCGATAGGATCGATGCAGACGCAAACGGCGACGTGCTTATACTTGATTATAAAACGGGCGAAGCAAATGCAAATTCGCTCCAGCTTGCATTTTATGAAGCGCTTTACGGTGGCAAGGTGCGAAGTGCTTACTATGCCCTAAAAAACGAGCCTAGCTTAGTTAGCTCTAAAAAAAGCGTAGAGGATCTAAACGGCGAGATAGAAAAGCTAAAAGGCATAAACAAAACCAAGATAAATTTTGAGAGAAAGAGCGGTGCTTGCACATTTTGCGAATACGCTACACTTTGCAGGAGAGAGTTATGAAAAATTTTTTAGCCCTAAAAGCAAGCGCTGGAAGCGGCAAGACCTTTGCGCTAAGCGTTCGCTACATCGCTTTAGTACTTCGAGGTGAAAATATAAACGAGATCATCGCTCTAACTTTTACAAAAAAAGCAGCAAACGAGATGAAAGAGCGCATAATCGCCACTTTTTTGGATCTGCAAAATAAAAAGGGCGAGCTTGAAGCGGTGTGTGCGGAGCTTGATATAAGCCAAGATGAGGCGATAAAAAGGCGAGATGAGAGGCTTGGCGTCTTTTTGCAAAGTGAGCTAAAAATTTATACATTTGATGCGTTTTTCTCTGGGATTTTAAAGAAATTTAGCCAAAATTTAGGGCTTAGCCCTGATTACAGCGTGCAAGATAGCTTGCAAGATCTGGCGTGGAAAAAATTTGTAAAAGAGGCGAGCAAGGATAAAAAGCTTCTTAGCGAGCTAGCCTTAATGATGATCATCTCAAGCCAAAAGGAGGCTAGCTTTTCGCAGACTTTGGCGAAATTTTATGAGAGCTTTGGCGGCGAGCTAAAAGATAGTGGCGCAAGCTATCCAGATGATAGTAAAGTAAGAGCAGCGCAAAGAATGATAAATGAGCATATAGCCTTGCAAGATGGCGCTAGCGATGTGGCTAAAAAGACATTTGGCGAGCAGAATTTATTTGAGCTATTTAAGAGCAAGGTTTTTGCTAGGCAAAGCCTAGACTACCGCACTTTTAGCAAAATTTACACCCCAGAGCTTGATAGGCTTTTTTGTGAGCTAAAAGAGGCAGCGAAAAACTACATTTTAGAAGTCGAAAAGTATAGGCTAAGTGGCTTTAGTAAGCTATTAGGGCTTTATAAGGCGTCAAATTTAGAGCTAAACAAGGAGATAAATGCGCTAAGTTTTGCTGATATAAACAAGCTGGTTTTTAAGCTTTTGGTGCAAAGCTTAGACAAAGAGGCTCTTTATTTTAGGCTCGATGGCAGGATAAATCACCTCTTAGTCGATGAGTTTCAAGATACAAACGTGATCCAGTATGAGATCATCTTACCGCTAATCGCTGAAATCGTCTCTGGATACGGACAAAATGGTCTTGGAAGCTTCTTTTACGTGGGCGATACGAAGCAGAGCATATATAAATTTAGAGGCGGCAAAAAGGAGCTTTTTGACAAGCTTGGAGATGATTTTAGCCAGATAGATATAGAAAATTTACCAAGTAACTACCGCAGTTTAAAGGCTTTGGTGAAATTTAATAACGCCATTTTTGAAGAAATTTATCATAGATATGGGCTTAGTTTTGAGCCGCAAGAGCCAGCCAAAAAAGATGAGACGCTAAGCTACGAGGTAAGCGGTGAGTGTGCATACTTTGAAGTAGAAAAAGACGACTACGGCTACTTGCGTGTGCTAAGCGATGAAGATATCGCAGGTGCGGTCGTTTCGCAAGCAAGTGAGCTTTTAAAAGCTGGCGTAAATGCAAGCGATATAACCGTGCTTTGCTGGAAAAATAGCGACATTAGTCTCATTTCAGAAGTGCTTAGCAGCGAGGGGATAAAAAGCGTCAATGAAGGCACCTTGGAGCTAAAAAGAACGCCACTTGTTGCAGCGATCATCGAGTATGCGAAATTTTGCCTATTTAAAGAAGAAATTTATGAGAAAAATGTAAAAGCGCTAGTAAATGCAAGCGTCAAAAAACTAAGCATAAAACCAGAAGAGAGCGCTACAAATAGCCTATTTTACTTAGCTAAAAATTTAGGCATAAGCATGGCAGACGTTGATATCTTGAGGCTGTTTGAGCTAAGCGCGGGGTATAAAAATTTAAATGATTTTATATTTAACCTTGAAAACTTTAGCTCTAAAATCAGTCCAAAAAGTAGCGACGGCGTGAGAGTGATGACCGTGCATAAGTCAAAGGGGCTAGAATTCGCTCACGTCATAGTTTGCGATATGATGGGCAAGGGCAGGGGTGATGACTCAAATTTCATAACCGAATACAGCGAAAAGGGCGAATGGATCGTAAAGAGTAAAATTTCAGGCAGAGAGAATTTTGATAGCGACTACGCAAGCGTTTTAGAGCAGATGAAAGAGCTTGAAAAGCAAGAAAATATCAATAAAATTTACGTCGCTTTCACAAGAGCCACAAAGTCGCTCATCATCATCAAGCAAGCCGTCCCAAGCGGAAGTAGCCCAAGCTTTTTTTCATTTTACACAAAAAGCGACAAGAGCGAAGCAAACGACTATCTTGATCTAAAAGAGTTTAGTTTTGGCAAAATTTTGCCTAGCAGGAGCGAGCAAAAAGAGGCGAAAAAAGATGAGAAAATGCCTGAAATTTTAAAGATAGAGAGGCAAGATGTTGAGGCAAAAGAGCAAAAGACGAGTGGGAAAAATTTAAGCGCGATATATTTTGGCCTTGCGTTTCACTATCTGCTTGAGATGAGCGAAAAATTTGATGAAATTTCACTAGAAAAAGCTAAAAATTTGATGCTAAATAAATTTCATAAATTTTTGACACTTGAAGTCCTTGAAGATGCCCTTACTAGGGCAAAAATGCTTATAAATGAGCCAAAATTTATAGAGTGCATAAAAGGCAAAGAAATTTACAAAGAGCAGCCATTTAAAGTAAAAAATGAGCTAAAACAGATGGATCTTTTTTGCTTTAATGAGCGTGAAATTTGCGTGATTGATTATAAAACGACAGATAAAAATATAGAAGAGAACAAAAAACAGGTAAAAGAGTATAAAGATGCGCTCGCTAAATTTTATGAAAAACATAGTATAATTGCCGTCATCTTCTATGCACTTGAAGGCAAAATTTCATATATTGAAGTTTAAACGCTACTTAATTTAAGCTTTATTAAAGTATTGTTTAAATACAATCACAACTCAAAAATTAACTTGGCAAAGGTAAGAAAATGACAAAAATAACAAAGCCAAACGAAGTTAAGCGAGACTGGATCGTAGTTGATGCAGCTGGTAAGCGCTTTGGTAGATTGCTAACTGAGGTAGCAACTATACTTCGTGGCAAAAACAAACCATGCTTCACGCCAAACGTAGATTGTGGCGACTATGTTATCATCATAAATGCTTCTAAAGTAGAATTTACTGGTAATAACAAAGCTGAAGATAAACTTTATCACAGACACTCAGGATATTTTGGTAGCGTAAAGAGCGAGAAATTTGGCGATTTGATAGCAAATAAGCCAGAAAAACTATTTAAATTAGCTGTTCGTGGCATGCTTCCAAAGACAAAACTTGGGAGAGAGATGATAAAAAAACTAAAAGTTTATGCTGGCAGTGAGCATCCTCATACGGCACAAATAGCTAAAAAAGAAGGAAAATAATTATGGCAAAAGTTTATGCAACTGGTAAAAGAAAAACTGCCGTAGCAAAGGTTTGGATAAAGTCTGGAAGCGGTAAAATCGTAGTAAATGGTATGGATCTTAACACTTGGCTTGGTGGTCATGAGGCTATCAAGCTTAAAGTTATTCAACCACTTTTAGTAACAAAACAAGAGAGTTTAATAGACGTAGTAGCTACAACTTTAGGTGGCGGTTATTCAGCACAAGCTGAGGCTTTAAGACACGGCATTTCACGTGCTTTAGCTGATATGGATGCTGATTTTAGAGCAGCTCTTAAACCAAAAGGCTTGCTAACTAGAGATTCTCGTGTTGTTGAACGTAAGAAATTTGGTAGAAGAAAGGCTAGAAGAAGCCCACAATTCTCTAAACGTTAATGGTTTTTTGCAAGTGCTTTTGCATTTGCAAAATTTAGGTTATGTAAATTTCAGATTTACATTAAGAATTTGGTTATAATTTAAAGTTGATTTATTTTTATTTAGGTAAAATTATAGTCAACATTAAAAATCCCTATTTGAAAGGAATTCTATTATGAAAAAGATTGCTTTAGCTATGGTTGCCGCAACAGCGGTTTTTGCGTCTAACGCAGCATACAACTATGAGATCACTCCAACTATCGGTGGTGTTCATCCAGAAGGAAATCTACGTGTAAAAGACCACAACTTTGTTGGTATTAGAGCGGCTAGAAACCTTGAAGATTTCTTCTTTGATCAAGTTGAACTTGGTGTTGATTACTCTCAAAAATTAAAAGAGAGAACAGGTAACGTTGTAAGAGAGGGTAGAGCTCTTAGATACCACGCAAACCTTGTAAAAAATATCGTTGACTTTGGACCAGTTAGCTTATATGGTTTAATCGGTGCTGGTTATGAAGATGTTCCAGCTATCTTTGTTAAAAATGAAGATGGTGGCTTTGGTCAATATGGTCTTGGTTTAAGATATCAAGTTACTGATAGATTTGCTCTTAAAGCAGAGGCAAGAGACGCTATCAAATTTGAGCACGCTGATCACAACCTATTCTATTCACTAGGCTTTGGCATCGGTCTTGATTCAAAAGCAGCTCCAGTTGTAGCAGCAGCTCCAGCAGCTCCAGCAGCAGCTCCAGCTCCAGTTCTTGATGATGACAATGACGGCGTGCCAAATGATATCGATCAATGCCCTAACACTCCAGCTGGTGTAGTTGTTGACGAAAGAGGATGCGAGAAAGTTATCGTTCTTAGAGACCTAGATGTTAACTTCGCATTTGATAGCTACAAAGTTGGACCAAAATATGCAGCTGAGATCAAAAAAGTAGCTGACTTTATGGGCGAACACCCAGATTATAAAGTTGTACTTGCTGGTCACACTGATAGCGTAGGTGCAGAAGCTTACAACCAAAAACTATCTGAGAAAAGAGCAAAAGCAGTGGCTGAGGTTCTTGCTGGTTACGGTGTAGAAAAAGCTAAAATTTCTACAGTTGGTTACGGCGAACTTAAACCAATCGCTACAAACAAAACTAAAGAAGGTCGCGCTGAAAACAGACGTGTTGAAGCTACTTTCAACAAATAATTTTACTATTTAAAATTACTTCTTTAGGGCTTGGCTTCGGCTGAGCCCTTTTTTATTTCTGCGGAGAATATCATGAAAAAAACTATACTTTTTGACTTAGACGGCACACTTATAGACTCTACTTCTGCTATTTTAAAAGGTTTTGATGTGGCGTTTTTAGCTCACGACAAGAAAGAGCCTGATCATAATGCACTAAAATCTCTAGTAGGATATCCGCTTGAAATAATGTTTGAAAAACTTGGTGCTAAGAAGAATTTAATAGGTGAATACGTAAAAGAATATAAAGCTTGCTACGAGAAGATCTATTTAGATGAGACCGTGCTTTTACCGCATGCTATGGATGCTTTAAAAGAAGCTAGCACATTTGCTGATGTTGGTGTTGTTACGACAAAGACATCAAAATTTTCTATCATTTTGTTAGAGCATTTAGGCGTTATGAAATTTATAAAAACGGTTGTCGGACGAGATGATGTAGTAAATCCAAAACCAGATCCAGAACCTATAAATTTGGCTTTAAAGAGACTAGACAAAGAAAAAGATAATGCCTTTATGGTTGGCGATACTATTATGGATCTAAAGGCCGCCAAAACTGCTCTTATAACTGGCGTTGGCCTTACATGCGGATATGGTAAAGAGTCTGATTTAAGGCAGTTTAGCGAGCATATATTTGCAAATCCACTTGAGGCTGTTAGTTTTATCAAAGAAGCTTAATAGTGAAAGTTTATTAAAGCACTTGGGTCTGACACTATTTAAACATAAATTTATTCATAATTTTTTGTTTTAACTCATTACAAAATGCTTTGATGGACCAAAAAGAATTTTATAATTTCATATCAAAAATGCCAGCTACTATTTTATTAATCTAGATAATTCTTGCTTTTAGTAATATTTGTTCTTTTTGGTAAATTTGCTAACAAAATATACCAACTAATGTGCTCGTATTAGAATTTGCTAGGTAGAGATTTTGTAGGCATTGAAAAAGAGCCAGAATTTATAGATACTGCACTTAAGCGAAAGGCTGAGCTTGAAGCAAATTTTATAAAATTTAGAGATAAATTTACTGATATAAAGTTGCTTAATGGTTTAAAATTTGGTTAGATTTAAAATTCCATATTTTACAACTATCCGTGCAGCACTCGCAGCTGCCAAGTCACTAAGCACAGTTCAAACTGGCAAAGCACTTGAGGTAAAAAGCTTGCAAGAGTATCTAAGCGAGAGATA
>NZ_POYX01000094.1:0-436 GCF_002913865.1 Campylobacter concisus | reverse complement strand
CTACCACCCATACCACTGGACGCCAATAGGCTTTATAAAAGATATCGAAAACTGGAAGATCGCTGATATAAAAGAATTTCACGCCACATACTATCAGCCAAAAAACGCCATTTTGATGATAAGCGGCGACATCGGCAAAGATGAGGCATTTAAGCTGGCTAAGAAAAACTTTAGCAGCATAAAAAACAAAAGGGCTATACCAAAACTGCACTGCAAAGAGCCTGAGCTAGACGGCGCTAGAAGAGCTATCATCTACAAAGATAGCCAAACGCAAATGCTAGCGATCGCTTATAAGATCCCAGACTTCAGACACGCTGATCAAGTGGGGCTAAATGCGATAAGTGAGTATCTAGCCACTGGCAAAAGCTCCATTTTACAGCAGCACCTTGTCGATGAGCTCATGCTTGTAAATCAAATTTACGCTTACAACATGAGC
>NZ_POYX01000093.1:0-5513 GCF_002913865.1 Campylobacter concisus | reverse complement strand
AAATTTAATAGTAAATATAAATAAATTTAAATTTTAAAGGGTAAAAATAGCGAAAAATAGGGCTTTGTTAAATTTAAATTTCATATAGATTAAACGCGTAATAGTAAAATCACGAAAATTTTTAAAGGAGAAGTATGAAAAATTTACTTGTAAAATCAAGCTTGGTTTTAGCTTTAGTTAGTTCAGCTGCACTTGCGCAAGGTGCATTTGTCGGTGGCGAGGGCGATTATTCGTTTAACTCAAAGATCAAAACTAAAAATATCGCAAAAAGCGAAAAAAATAACTTCAACAAAGGTCACTACGGACTTGGCTTTTATGGCGGTTATGATTTTGACAGCTATAGAGCGTATGGTGGCTACTACTATGACTTTAAAGCTAGAAAAAATGCTGGCGAAGCAGACGCAAAATGGAGCAAACATAAGCTTTTAGCAGGCGCTGACTACACTCCAAACATCACAGAAAACTTTAAAGCCGTGCTTGGCGGTTATGCTGGTCTTGGTTATCTAAGT
Organism: Campylobacter concisus; assembly: GCF_002913865.1. Classification (GTDB taxonomy): domain Bacteria; phylum Campylobacterota; class Campylobacteria; order Campylobacterales; family Campylobacteraceae; genus Campylobacter_A; species Campylobacter_A concisus_AM. The sequence goes on along the minus strand of NZ_POYX01000093.1, from coordinate 5,004 downwards.
GTTAGACAAAGCTTTGAAAACGAAACTAGTAAGAAAAATTTCAAAGGCTTGCTAGTTGGCGCAAAAGCTGGTGGTATCTACTCATTTGACGCTCACAACGCGCTTGAGTTTGGCTTAAAGGCTGATAAGACATTTTATAAGAAAAATAGTGGCGCTCAGCTAAGGGATACAACCGTGGGAATTTACACAGGCTACACTTATAAATTCTAATTCAAGGCAAGGCTTAGGCTTTGCCTCTCCTAAAAACTCACATTTATTCTTTAAATTTATAACTCAAGTAACTTTTAAGTAGCACAAGATAGAATGGCTCCTACTTAAAAAGGAGAAAAATGAAAACAAAATCACTTCTTGCTATTGCGCTTTGTGCCGTTTTTAGCAGCTTTGCCTTTTGTGAGCCAAAAAGCGAGCCAATACTAACAAAAAGTAGAAATTTAGTTGGTCAGACGGTGCCAGGCGCTATTTTGGGCGTTAAGGTGCCAAAGGAGTATCAAGCGAAATTTGACAGCGCAAAGCCTAGGATGCAAGAATTTTTAGCAAATATGGCATGCTACAGGGCTAATAAAAATGATAAATTTATGGAAGCAGGCACAAGGGCACCTGCGCTACGAAGAGATGATAGCCATTCAAAAAGGGCTAGTGGCACTTGTAGCGACAACGTCGATATCTTGAGTATAGAAAATGTGAAATTTATCGCCAAAAACGCATTTAGTTTTAGCGTTACATTTATCACAGCAGATGGCGAAGAAACTACAAAATTTGATGATCTTATATTTACGCAGCACCCAAGCGGTGAGTGGCTGGTTAGGTGGTAGTTGTAGAGGTAAAAGCCTCTACTCTCTGCCCTCAAGAAGTGGTACAAAAAGGCACTCGTCTAAAAACTCTTTTTCTAAATTTCCACTCTCATCTTTTCTAAATTTAGCGATAAACTGCTTGCCATCTTTTTTCATCGGAGCGACCAAGATGCCGCCATTTTTTAGTTGAGCGAATAAATTTGGCGAGATCTCATCAGCAGCAGCCGAGAGTAAAATCCTATCAAACGGCGCGTAGCTTCGCCAACCGTTGTTGCCGTCGTCATATCTTACGTGTACGTTTTTGATCTTTAGCGCCTCGAAGCGTTTTTTTGCCTCCATAGCTAACTTTTCTATGCGCTCGACGCTAAAAATTCTATGCGCGAGCTTGCTTAGTATCGCTGCTTGATAGCCACTGCCACAGCCTATTTCTAGGATGTTATCCACATTTTCGCACTCCAGCGCCATCGTCATCTTTGCCACCGTTAGCGGCGAGCTGATCCATTGGTTGCCAAGGATCGGCTGCGCGTCAAGCTTGTAAGCATGTGCAGGGATAGGCACGAAAATTTCACGCTCGGTCGTTGATATCGCGTCAAACAAAAGCGGACTTAGCGTGATCTCATCGGCTATGTCGCTAGCTAAATTTTGGCATTTTATCGCTTCTAATTGGGTCAAAATTTCTATCCTAAACAAATTTTAAATCGTTATTATACGATTTAAAGCTTATCTTAAAATTTATAAAAGCCCTAAATTTTTCTTTATCTGCGTGATCAAATTTGCGTCAAAAACTGCGCTTTGCTCCAGCGTGCCATCTGGCAAAAAGACCCCAGCGAGCTCAAGATCAAGCGAGCTTGATATCATGACGTAGCAGTTATTTGCGATCGCGAGCGCCTTGCAAAGGCTAAGGTAGGCCTCTTCTCTGGCCTTGCCCCACATGGCTGGCACCATGATGATGTCACACCCTCTTAGTTTTGCCCAAAGCCTGCTATCACGCAGCTCAAAGCATATCAGTACGCCAAGCTTTAGCCCTTTAAATGTAAATGCGTTTATATCGCTCACATCGCCAGCTGCAAAGATCTCATGCTCTAAATTTGGCCTAAAAAGCTCAGCCTTAAACTGCGAATGAAAGACGTTATTTGAGTTAAGAAGCAAAAATTCGTTATAAATTTTTGGTTGGTGCGGATTTAGATTTGAAATTTGAGCGAGCCCTGCGCTTTTGTTTAGGCTGCTAAGGTGCGTAAAACCTAGAAATTTATCTGGGCTAAGCGCCTCTTGCAAGCGCTCAAGCAGCATCGCATCAAAGCTGCCTATCATGCCACCAAGCATAGCTTTGTTCGCCCCAGCAAAAAAGCCGTCAAAGTCATATCCGCTGATACAAAGCTCGCTTGCAAGCAGGAGAGAGTTTTTGGGTGCAGCCTCAACTAAATTTGCAAGCTCTTCTAGGCGCTCAGTAGCACTTTTTGCCTTTAAAGTTAGGCTTATTAGGTTTAAATTTTCGCTCATTTATTTTTCAAATACAAATATCATAGGTTTTTCATCATGGCAGTCTTTTGGAATTTTGTAGTTTATATCCGTGCCACCGATGTTTGGCGTAGCTTTTAAAATAACGCTTATAGCTGTGGTTTTGTCTTCCCTCTGCGAGAGCGGGTCGTTAAAGACCCAGACTTCAAAGCCAAGACCTCTAACCTCATCATGCAAGACCACTCTTATCTCTTTTAGGTCTTTTGCCTCAAAGCCACATTGCTTGTTTATGCCAAGCATCACGTCATTTCCTAGAACAGATCCTAGCGGTGCGAAACTTGGTGCAATTTCGCCGTTTGGCATCTCTTGATAGACTTCCGCTTGGCTTGTCTCTTTTACTTTAACAAGTTTGTGGGCGGGGAAATTTACGATATTATCTCGGTTTGCCATGTCAACGATCCTTTGGCTACTGCTCGCACACCCAGCCAAAAGCACGCAGGCAAGGGCTAAGATGCCATTTTTAAAAGTCATCAAAGCTAATGCTTCCCTTGCTGTAGTTTGTCACCTTTGCTTCAAAGAAATTTGACTTTTGATCGTTAAATTTAGCAAAGTCATCGACCCATTTGATCGGGTGAGCGACGTTGTATTTGCGTTTTAGGCCGATCGCAACTAGGCGCTGGTCGATGAGATAGTGGATATACTGCTCGATGATATCGTCGGTAAAGCCCATTATTTGGTTTTGGGTGATGTATTTGCCCCATTTTATCTCTAAATTTCCAGCTTTTTCAAACATATCATAAATTTTCGCCTCAGTCTCAGGTGTGAAAAGGTCAGGCCTTTCCTTGCGGACCGAGTTTATCATGTTTTGAAACAAAAGCAAGTGCGTGATCTCGTCGCGTTGGATGAAGCGGATCATCTGCGCTGAGCCTAGCATCTTGCCAGCGCGAGCTAGAGCGTAGATCGCTGTAAAGCCGCTGTAAAAATAAATGCCCTCTAAAATTTGGTTTGCCACCATCGCAAGAAGTAGCTTCTCGTCAGTCACTTCGCCTGCAAGCTCCTCGTAGACGCTTGAGATGTAGTCATTTTTCTCGCGCAATACGTCGTCGTGTTTCTCCATCTCGTAGATGAGGTCGGTGTTGTCGCAGATCGCCTCGACCATGACAGCGTAAGACTTGCTGTGGTTTGCCTCTTCGTAGGCTTGGCGGCTTAGCACGGCGTTGATCTCTGGTGCGGTGATGTAAGGGTTGATGTTGTCAGCTAGGTTGTTTGTCTGAAAACTATCCATCGAGATGAGCTGGCTCCAGACTAGGTCGTACATGCGTTTTTCAGCCTCTGTGAGGTTGTAGGCGTAGTCGCGCACGTCGTCGGTGGTATCGACCTCTTTTGGAAACCATGTATTTGCCTCCATGAGGTCCCACAGCTTTAACGCCCACTCGTATTTTGCCTTGGTGAAATTTAAAATGCCGTGTGGGTTGCCGTTAAAGACTCTTCTGTCGGTCAAATTTTCATTTGAACTTGGGTTGTAGATGCGTTTTCTGTTCATAAATTTCTCTCTTGTTTGTGGTAAAAATTTCTTAAAATCTTACCCAAAGCAAGGTAAAAATTTACTTTTATTTATATGGCTTTGCTCCTTTTTATGGTCATCAAAAAGCCAGTTATGATAAGCAAAACGGCGATCACGCAAGAGATGGCAAAGACGATCTGACCGACCTCGCCAAACATCTCTCCAGTGTGCAGGCTAAGCACCTTGCGGCCCGCTTTTTTAGCCTCTGGGATGCTATCAGCCTTGCTAACAAGCTTGTTCTCTTTGATCTTGCCAGCGCTCGCGTCAAGCTTTAGTTTGCCCACTTGGCTCTCGCTAGTTTCGTAGTTTATGGTGTAGGTGCTTTGGTTGTTTTCAGGCACGTTTATCGTGAGTGATTTTAGCTCTAGCGTGACATTGTCTTTAAAAATTTGCTCCGCAGTCTCGATCTCTTTAAATTTATCATCGCTTATTGGGGTCAAATTTCTTTGTGGCATTGCTCTTTGTGCTTGGCTTGGCTTTAGCTCGAAAAATATACTATTTACGCCGCTTCTGACCCAGCCATAAGACCAGTAAAGTCCAGTTAGCGACATCACGACAAGCAGGATCGCCACGTATGTGCCAAGGCTCGTGTGGAGGTTGTAAAAGCAGGCATAGCCCTTTGCACTTGGCTTGATTTTGAGCGAATTTAGCAAATTTCGCTTGATCGCTGGGGCGTAGAGGATGAGGCCGCTTATGGCAAGAAGTGCCATGATGATTGAGCTAATGGCGACTATTTGCTTGCCGATGTTTGCTGGGAGCTTACTATCAAGCAGGGCAAGGCCTAAATTTCTATGCAGGCTTAGTATTATCATGCGAGTTTTCTCGCCCCAGTCCTCGCTGATCACCTCGCCACTTCTTGGATCGACAAAGAAATTTAAGAGCTTTTTATCTTTAGTGACGCTGATGCTATAAGCTTTGTTTTCGCCGCCGATTTGTACGTTTTCAAGCGTGTCAAATTTGATCTCACTTTTTGCCTTGGCGAGGATCTCGCTTAAGCTTAAATTTGGCTTTTCGCTAGGTGTTAAATTTATATATTTTTCATTTATCGCAGATTTTATCTCCTCTCTGTAAGAGGCAAATGGCGCCGCAAGCGTCATGATAAGTAGCGGTATGGCAGCGATTAGACCGATTATTAGGTGGATGTTGAAAATGATTTTGTTACGCTTAAAAAGCATATATCTCCTTTTAGAT
>NZ_POYX01000092.1:0-7073 GCF_002913865.1 Campylobacter concisus | reverse complement strand
CTTCTTTGTTAAGAGAGAATAGGTTTAAATTAAAAATACTCTTAGCTCATATAAGATTATAGGTGCAGATAGCGCTAACACTACCTGCTTTTTATTGGATTTTCTAATAAATTATTTTATTAAATTTATCTCAAACGATATCTTCAAAGACTTCAAATTTATCTTGATTTACAAGCATCTCAAGCAAGACGCCGTAGTTGTCTTTTATCTCATCTTGAAGTTTTATAGTAAGCTCTTTTGCATCTTTGCCATCTCTTGGATAGCTCACTACAAGATCGACTGGCTCAGCGTTTAAAAACTCTTGTATGCCAGTTAGTAGCTCGCTAGCACCTCTCTCGTTTGTGCCGTGAAGCACGACTACATAGTGCTCATTTTCTCTTATAACGACGTCAGTTTGTCTTAAAATTTTCTCAAAAATTTCACCGTACTCTTTGCTGTTTGGTAAAGAAAAATATATCAAAGATAAATTTTTCGCATAGTCCTTTACGTTTTTGTAGCGTTTGATTATTGCTATCTCAAGATCGATTATTGATAAAATATCAACTGCTGAGAAGATTTTTGCCGCCATTTTTCACTCCCTTTTATTTACGGTTTTTATTTTAAGCCGCTATTATATCTTGTAAATTCTCAAAAACAAAGACATTCATTCCGTTTTTGTATTCGTAGCCAAATTTTAGCCCATGAGCCTCAAGGATATTGCTAACTATATATAAACCCAGTCCAAAACTTTTTTGCGCGTCCTCGCCCTTGATAAATGGCTGGATGTAAAAGTCAAGATCGTTTTTTAGCTTCTCGCCTTGGGTTATAAATTTCATATGATCCTTGCTAACCATGATATTTACGTGCTTATCGGTTGAATACTTTATGCCATTATCTATCATATTTTTTATAGCGACTGAAAATAGCTTAAAATCAACCATCACCCTAACCTCGTCAAGCTCGCTGATACCAACGTGCTCTTTTTCGATCATCGCTATATCTATCGCCTCGTCAATAAGGTCTCTCATAAGACAAGGCGTCTTATTAGTAAGACCTATTTTTGAGGTTATCTGCTCGATTGCTGCAAGCTCGTTTATCAAATTTTCAAGCTTATGAAAAACTGAGATGAGCCTCTCTTGATTTTTGCTTTTTTCTATCATTTGAGCGGCGATCAGCCCCTTTGTGATAGGCGTTTTTAGCTCGTGCATGATATTTCTTAAGAAAAGATGCCTTGAGTCATTTAGTGCTTTGATCTGACAAACAGCCTCATAAAATGCCTCTGAAACTTCAGAAATTTCATCCTTGCCGTTGCCGACATTTTGCACGCCGTCAAGCTCGCCATTTGCAAATTTAACGATCTGACGCTTTAGCTTTCTAAGCGGTTTTATCTTGTAAATTACAAAGATATAAGCAGCCAGCAAAATGACCGCAACTACGGCAAACACAGCCTTTATCACCTCGTATCTATAAGGCTGAAATTCTTTATCCATCAAAAGCTTTAGCTCGTCTAAATGCTCGATCTTTAGGTAGTGGTGCTTATCATAAAGCAAGATAGCACTAGATCCTAGATCACTTGAAATTTCTTCTAAAACGGCTGCATTTTTTAAAATTTCTTCTTTTTCATTTTTGGCGGTGATCTCTGGCATGTCGATGCTTGAGAGCTGACGGTCATACTGGGCTTTGTTTATGATGCCACCCATGTAGAGCAAATTTGTCCTAGCGACGTTTGAGTATTTGTTATTTAACTCTCTTGTGTAGTTTTGCTTGTCAAAGCCCATAAGCCACAAAAAGGCTAGAAATATCGAAACAAGTGCAAGTCCAAAGATAAACGTTATCGTGATAAATATAGAAGATCTTGGCATCAAAGAACCAACTTATAGCCGATGCCGCGGATCGCGTGGATGTATTTTGGCTCTTTTGGATTTTCATTTAGTTTTTGGCGAATTCTGCCGATGATGACGTCGATACTTTTGTTTGAGCTATCTTCATTTATGCTCTCGCAGTTGTAGATGAGCTCCTCTCTAGTGACCGCTCCACCCTCTTTTTGAAGCAGATATTTTAAGATGTCATACTCTGCCGCGGTTAAATTTAGCACACTGCCTTTAAATAAAATTTCCCTCTCAAATTCTTTCAAAACCAAGTCTTTGTTTAAATTTCTTGCCTCATTTGCAGGGGCGATGCTCTGCCTTCTTAGATGACTTTTGATGCGAGCAAGAAGCTCTTGCGGGTCATAAGGCTTTGGTAGATAGTCATCCGCACCGTTATCCAGGGCATTTACTTTGTCTGTTATATCGTGCCTTGCGCTTGAGATGATTATAGGGATGTTGTGCTTTTTTCTTATCTCTTTACAAACCTCTAGTCCATCCATGCCAGGAAGAGTGAGGTCAAGTATCACTAGGTCAAATTCGCTCGTATTTAAGGTAGATAGTCCGATATATGGCTCCTCAGCCGTCGTCACTTTTATGTCGTAGTTTTCTAGGTATTCAGTTAAAATTTCAGCAAGCTCCATATCATCCTCTATCATTAAAATTCTAGTCATGATCTTTCCTGTTGTAAATTTATTTTTAAGGATTATAGCAGATAAAGGTTTTAAAAATTTAAAAGAGTTAAGAGCTGAAATTTCAGCTCTTAAGTGGTTATTTTATAACAAGACCTTGCATGATGCCACCGCGGTTTATCCACACTAGCGTCTTTTTGCCTTTTGCATTTTTAACTGTGCTTGCAAATGTTTGAAGATCTTTTATGCTCTCTTCGCCAACTTGAACGATCACATCACCTCTTTCAAAGCCAAACTCTTCAGCTTTTGAGCCAGATTTTACGTCAGTTACAAGCACGCCTTGAGTGTCTGGGCTGATCTTATACTTAAATCTTATCTCATCGCTTAGATTACTAACGCTAAGACCTTCGATGATGACGCTTTTTGTAGCATCTTTTGCGTTGTGATCCATATTTACAAGCTTGATTTTTGTATTCATCACCTTATTTGATCGCTCGTAAGTTATATCAACGCTGCTATTTGGAGTTAGTGAGCCGATGAAATTTTTAAGATCATTTGCGTTTTTGATAGCTTTGCCATTTGCTGAAATAACCAAGTCACCTCTTTTTAGCCCTGCCTCATCTGCTGGCATGCCCTGCTCTACGCCACTTATTAAAGCGCCTTCTTTATTTGTATAAAGCTCTTTTTGCTCATCAGTTAAATTTGCTATCGTTACGCCGATAAAACCACGCTCGATCTTACCGTCAGTTATCAGCTTTTTAGCGATATCTTTTACCATATTTGATGGTATGGCAAAGCCTATGCCGTTGTTGCCACCACTTTTTGAAAGTATGGCTGAGTTTATACCAACTAAATAGCCCCTGCTATCAACCAAAGCGCCGCCTGAGTTGCCAGGGTTTATAGAGGCGTCTGTTTGGATGAAATTTTCATATTGATTAAGTCCGATATCATCTTTATTTAGCCCTGAAACGATACCTTGAGTGATGCTCTCGCCCACGCCAAATGGATTGCCTATGGCGAAGACGACGTCCGCGTCAAGCAGCTTTGATGAGTCGGCAAATGTTATCGCATTTAGCCCATTTGCCTCTATCTTTATGACGGCTAGATCAGTCTTTGGATCGCTGCCGATTAGCTTTGCTTTATACTCTTTGCCGCCCTTAGCCAAGGTCACAACGATCTGGTCGCTATCTTCGATGACGTGGTTGTTTGTAACGATGTAGCCGTCATTTGAGATGATGACACCAGAGCCAAGAGAGGTTGTCTTTTCTTTCTCTTTTGGTTTTGCAAAGTTAAATCCAAAAAATTCATTAAAAAACGGATCATTAAACATCTGCTCGATGCCTGCGTTGCTTACTGTTTTTGTAGTCGAGATATTTACAACTGAAAGTTTTGCCTGCGCGACAGAGTCGTAGTATGAGAGCACGCTATTTTTATCGCTTAACGGCGAAACTCTAGTTACATCTTGGTTTGCTTCGTTAAATTTAATATCAGCTCCCATTAGCAAAGAAGCCGCTGCTAATGAAATTAGCATAAATTTTTTCATTTTTTTCCTTTAAATTGAAAATGTCTTGAAATTATAAATAGAGCTTAAAAATAAAATCTTAACGCTTTTTTCTCCTTTGTAAATAAAAATAAACTTGACTTGCATAGACTAAAGTTTTGTGATATAATCCGTGTCAAAAAACATAAGGAGAATATATGAGCGAAAGCTTATATGAAACTTTAGGAGTTTCAAAAGGCGCATCAAGCGACGAGATAAAAAAAGCTTATAGAAAACTTGCTAGAAAGTACCACCCAGACATCAACAAAGACCCTGGAGCAGAGGATAAATTTAAAGAGATAAACGCTGCTTATGAAATTTTAAGCGACGAGAAAAAACGTGCCCAGTATGATCAATATGGCGATAATATGTTTGGCGGTCAAAATTTCCACGACTTTGCCAGAGGCTCAGCCGATATGGGCGATCTAAACGATATCTTGAAAAATATCTTCTCAGGTGGATTTGGCGGAGGCAGCGCTAAATTTAGCGGTGGCTTTGGTGGAGGTTTTGAAGGATTTGAAGGCTTTGGCGGAGGCGGATTTGGCTTTGGAGGAGCTGATCTAGATGTAAATGCCAAAATTTCTATACCATTTGACGTGGCTGTAACTGGCGGCGAACACAAGATAAATTTTAATGGCGAAAGTATCAAGATAAAGATACCAAGCGGCATAGAAGGCGGCGAAAAACTTCGCATAAAAGGCAAAGGCAAGAGTGCTGGCGGTCAAACTGGCGATCTCATACTTGCCATTAGCGTTGAGCCAAGCGACGAGTATGAAAGAGTTGGCGACGATCTATACAAAGATATAGAAATTCCACTAAAAACTATGCTCTTTGGCGGTAAGATAAATGTGCATACATATAAAAAAGATGTAACCATTAAAATCGCTGAGAACTCAAAAACAGGCACGAAGATCCGCTTGAAAGGATACGGCGTGCAAAACAGAAAGAGTGGAATTTACGGAGACCTCTACCTAAAAGCTAGAGTAAAACTTCCAAACATTAGCGAGCTAGACGAGAGCCTAGTAAATGAGCTAAAAGAAAAACTACCGGAGTAAAAAATGCAAAATTATGAAGAACCACTTTTTTTAATAAGCGTTGTAGCAAAGGTTTTAAGCATACATCCACAAACTTTAAGACAATACGAAAGAGAGGGGTTAGTTGAACCCTCAAGAACAGATGGCAAGATGAGGCTCTACTCGCAAAAAGACGTTGATCGCGTCAAAACGATACTAAATTTAACCCGAGAACTTGGTGTAAATTTAGCAGGTGTTGATGTGATACTTCAGCTAAAAGAGAAAATTGACGATTTAGAATCGACTATTGAAGATTTAAATAAAAAATTACACGAAGCTACCAGTCAAACTAGCACCAAAAGATCGCTTGTGAAGAGAAAAAGTAGCTTTGATCTTGTATTTTACGAAGGCAAAAAATAATTTATGGAACAAATTTTAGAAGGCTTCTTACTTGTCGCTGCGATCTCAGTCGCGTTAAATGTCATTTTTAAGAAATTTCAGATACCAACCATCATCGGCTACATCGTAACCGGCACGCTTATATCTGAGTTTTTCAACCTAAAAAGCAACGATGAAATTTCTCATATCGCAGAATTTGGTATCGCATTTTTGATGTTTACGATCGGACTTGAGTTTAGCTTTAAACACCTGATGAGCATGAAAAAAGAGGTCTTTCTAAATGGCGGTCTGCAAGTTTGCTTAAGTGGCTTTGTGATGGGCGTGATGCTTTACTACGCGCTTCATCTAAAGGACGAGACAGCGCTTATCGCTGGTCTTGCCTTTGCTCTATCTTCAACTGCGATCGTGCTAAAAACGCTAAATGATAGTGGCGATGTGAGTAAAATTTTTGGTAGAAAGGCGCTTGGAATTTTGCTATTTCAAGATATCGCCGTGATACCAATACTACTTATGATAGATATGTTTAGCTCGCAAGATGCCTCGATAAATGAGCTCTTACTAAAGACATTTACGAGTGCTGCGATCCTTATAGTCGTGCTATTTTTACTTGGCAAATACGTCATCAACTGGATATTTTACAAGGTCGTTCAGACAAATTCGCAAGAGGTTTTCATAGCTACCATTCTTTTCATGGTCGTTGGCTCTAGCACGCTGGCTCACTTCTTTGGATTTTCATACTCACTTGGCGCATTTTTAGCTGGTATGATGATGGCAGAGACGCAGTACAAGCACCAGATCGAGGTAGACCTCATACCTTTTAGAGACTTGCTTCTTGGACTATTTTTTATAACCGTTGGTATGCAGATAAATTTCGGCGTCGTCATCTCAAATATCTGGCTAGTTCTAGGCCTAGTCTTTAGTGTAATGGTGATAAAGGCGATCGTTGTCTTTGCTATCTTAAACATCTATCTAAAGCGCAGAGTTGCTGCTAAAACCGCACTTAGCGTCTGTCAGATCGGCGAATTTGCACTGGCTGTCTTTGGGCTGATGACTACTAGAAATTTACTAGATGTTCAAACTGCTCAAATTTTCATCGCAGCCTCTGTTATATCGATGTTTGCAACACCTTTTATACTTAAAAAGCTTGACGTTTTAGCTGATCTTGTAGAGCGCGAGGTAGTAGTCGAGTCAAACGAGACCCTAAAGCCACAAAAACTAAAAAATCACATCGTGGTCTTTGGCTATGATAGGCTCGGTCAAGAGGTGGTTTTGAGACTAAAAGAGACAAAGCTTTTATACATCGTGCTTGATAATGACATCAGTCTAGTTGAGCTTGGTAGGAGCCGCGGGGAAAATGTATTTTTAGGAAACGTGCTTCAAAGCGATACTCTTGAAAATGCCTGCCTAAACGACGCAGCAGCCGTTATCATAACAGTTAGCAATGAGCAAAGAGTTGAGCTGATCGCACAAAAGATAAAAGACTACGGAGCAAATATCCAGACTATCATCAAGGCAAATGGCGAGGGTAACAAAGATATCTTTGGCGAGCTAGGTGCAAATTTCCACCTAATAAGCGAAGAGCGCGTCATGGCAAAAACCCTTGTTCACGAAGCCCTTCAATGCAAGATCGACCACGACGTAAGAG
>NZ_POYX01000091.1:0-6210 GCF_002913865.1 Campylobacter concisus | reverse complement strand
TTTGTGGAGATGATTTATAAAAAAATTAGTATTTTTTTAATATCATTTCTCTTTAAATTTAAAAGGTAAAATATGCAAAATTTAATACTTTATGCCGTTAGCTACCTGCTTGGCAGCATCCCATCAGGGCTCATACTAGCAAAAATTTTTGGACATGTTGATATAAAAAAAGAGGGTAGCAAAAGCATAGGTGCGACAAATGTTTTAAGGGTTTTAAAACAAACTAACCCAAAACTCGCCAAAAAGCTAGCCATTTTAACCGTAGTTTGTGACGTGTTAAAGGGCGTTTTGCCACTCATCGTAGCCTCTTCTCTTGGTGCAAGCCAAAGCACGCTTTGGACGATGGCAGTTTTAAGCGTTGCGGGGCATTGTTTTTCTATATTTTTAGGCTTTCAAGGCGGCAAAGGCGTGGCAACCGGAGCTGGCGTACTCGCATTTTTCTTACCAGTTGAGATAATAATCGCTCTTGTCGTTTGGTTTTTGGTTGGTAAGTTTTTAAAGATAAGCTCTCTAGCCTCGCTATGCGCGCTGATAGCTCTCATCGCATCAAGCTTTATCATCCACCCAGAGCTTGATGAAATTTACACTCACGCGCCTATCCTTATCATCGCATTTTTGGTAGTTTATAAGCACATACCAAATATCGTTCGCCTGCTTTCAGGCAAGGAGCAAAAAGTCGTATGAAAAGCGAAATAAGAACGATCATTAAGGATTATAAATTTCAAACCGTCATCGGGATGTTTGACTTTGAGCGAGTTGCAAAGCAAGAAGTAAAAGTGAGCTTAGAATTTCGCTCAACTAGCTTGATTGATTATGTTTTGGTGGCTGATTTTATAAAAGAATTTTACAATGAGATGAAATTTCAAAGCGTAGAAGAGTCACTAGAAGCAACCTGCAAAGCGCTAAAAGAGAGGTTTGGCTCGCTTACTAGCTTGGATATGGAGATTTTAAAAACCGAGATTTTACCAAATGCAATTGTAGGTGCAAAAATCAGCACTATTTTTTAAAAATTTATTAAAGTATCTTGAAATATTTCTTAATTTATGATACAATCGACCATAAATTTTAGTTTAAGGAAAAGAAATGCGTATTTTAATAGTAGAAGACGAAGTAACGCTAAATAAGACGATTGCTGAGGGGTTGCAAGAGTTTGGTTATCAGACAGATAGCTCTGAAAATTTTAAAGACGCTGAGTACTACATCGGCATCAGAAACTACGACCTAGTTTTGACTGACTGGATGCTTCAAGATGGCGACGGCGTTGATCTTATAAACATCATAAAACATAAATCTCCACGCACCTCAGTCGTAGTTCTTTCTGCAAAAGACGACAAAGAGAGCGAGATAAAAGCACTTAGAGCTGGCGCTGATGACTACATCAAAAAACCATTTGATTTTGACATTTTAGTAGCTAGACTTGAGGCTAGACTACGCTTTGGTGGCACAAATATCATCAAGATAGACGAGCTTATCATCAACCCTGACGAAGAGAAGATCACATACCTTGGCCGCGACATCGAGCTAAAAGGCAAGCCATTTGAGGTATTAACTCACCTTGCAAGACATTCAGATCAGATCGTATCTAAAGAACAACTACTTGACGCTATCTGGGAAGAACCAGAGCTTGTAACTCCAAACGTTATCGAGGTTGCTATCAACCAAATCCGCCAAAAAATGGACAAACCGCTAAATATTTCAACAATAGAAACTGTTAGAAGACGCGGATATAGATTTTGCTTTCCCAAAAAAGCTTAAGAAATAGATTTATACTGCAATTAGCATCTGGTGCGATGATGCTAATTGCCGTTGTTTCGGTGATGCTCTATCACTACATAAGAGTCACCGTTTTTCAAAGTGTAGTTAGCGAGCTAAACCAGCAAGCCATATCTTACAAAAACAATCCTCAAAATTTTAATCCAAACAATCTAAAAACTTTTACTATAGAAATCCCAAACAAAACTCTAGCCACCATAAAAGCAGGCGAGCTTAAAGGCGAAAAGCCCTACCTCGTGATGCAAAAGATCAAAGATGAGAGCACAACCACACTAACAACAAGGCTAGATGAAAGCAACTACTTAGTCCTCGAAAAGGATACCACTCTTCAAAGCCAGATAGTAGAAGAAATTTTTATAGATATTATAATCGTAAATGTCACAGCGATACTTTTGGTGCTATTTTACGCACTATTTTTATCAAGAATGCTTTTAATACCTATAAAAATTTTAAGTCACAAGCTTACAAATTTAGATGAGAAATTTCTAAAAGAGATCGATATCAAAAGCCTGCCAGATGAGTTTTTGCCACTTGGTAACAGCATAAATAGACTGATCTCTCGCATACAAACTTTCGTTTTATACCAAAAAGAGCTCTTTGTAGGCGTTGCTCACGAGCTAAAGACGCCACTTGCCGTTATGAAAACCAAAAACGAAGTGACACTTTTAAAACCAAGAGATAGCGAAAAATACATAGAAGCGCTAAAATCAAACAACGAAGCGATCAACGGCATGAACGCTATGATAGGCTCAGTCCTTGAGATCGGTCGTCAAGAGGGCGCGCAGTTTGAAGAGCCAGTAAATACCGATGTGATCGCATTTTTAAAAAAACTAGGCAAAAACTACGAAGTGCTTGCAAAAGGTGATGAGAAAAATCTCGCACTCGATCTAAAACCAGAAATTTTTAATCTAAATATCCAAACTAGCCTACTAACTCACATCGTGCAAAATTTCGTCCAAAATGCTATCAAATTTTCTCCCAAAAATAGCACCATTACGATTAGCTCGAAGCTTGAAAAGAGCAAATTTATCATCGAAGTAACCGACGAGGGCGTGGGCATAGATGAGAGCAAGGACCTGTTTGCTCCATTTAAAAGATATGGCAACAAAGGCGGTGCTGGACTTGGACTATTTCTCGCAAAGGGCGCAGCACAGGCACTTGGCGCTGAGATATCTATCAAAAATAGAGAGGGTGCAAACGGAGCAGTTGCAAGCCTCGTTTTAAATTTAAAAGGATAAAAAATGGCAAAGAGAACCGCAGTGATCGATCTTGGCTCAAATTCTATGCGTATGGCGATATTTGAGCGTACGTCACGCTTAGCATTTTTTATACTAGCTGAATACAAAACCAAAGTGCGACTAGGCGAAGGTGGATACAGCTCAAACAACGAAATTTCAGAAGCTTCAATGCAAAAAGCCATCAAAGCTTTTAGCGAATTTGATAACATCATAAAAAGCTATAAATGCTCCAAAGTCTTATGCGTCGGCACTTCAGCGCTTAGAGATGCTCCAAACTCAGGCGTTTTGATCTCGCTTTTAAGAAAAAAACTTGGCATAAATTTAAAAGTAATTGAGGGCAAGGAGGAGGCCACTTTTGGAGCGATAGCAGCTAAAAATTTGCTTCATAATCTAGCTGAATGCGTCACTATCGACATCGGCGGAGGCTCAACTGAGCTTGCTAGGATAAGTAACGGCAAGATAGTCGATGTCCTCTCGCTTGATATAGGCACAGTGAGGCTAAAAGAGCTATTCTTTGATAAGAAAAATTTAAACAAACTACCAAAATTTCTGTCGCAGATCACAGCGCAGATAGATGAGCAATTTAAGTGCCCAAATTTAATAGCGATCGGTGGCTCTTTAAGAGCGATCTCATCGGCCATAATGAGCAAAAACTTATATCCGCTCTCTTCGCTACATGGCTTTTGCTACAAGCTTGGTGACGAGCAAGCCTACATCGAGAGCATCGCAAACGTTAGCGTGCTTGAACTAAATAAATTTCCTATAAAAAAAGATAGATATGACACCATCAGAGAGGGCGCACATATATTTTTAGCCCTTGCCAAGGCGCTAAACGCTAAAAACGTCATCACAAGTGGCGTTGGAGTAAGAGAAGGGGTCTTTTTAAAAGACTTTTTGCGTCCAAGTCTTAAATTCCCAGAAAATTTCAATCCAAGCGTAAAAAGCCTGCAAGATCGCTTCATCCTCTCTTGCAATAAAGCCGTGGCAAGATATGCAAAGGACATCTTTGTGGCGCTTAAAAAGCTTCATGGGCTAAATGAGAGCTATCTTGAGACGCTGCTAATTGCTGCAAAGCTCCACAATGTCGGTCAAGAGATAGGCTTTTACGGCGATCACAAAAACTCAGCCTATATCATACTAAATGCCCTAAACTACGGCTTTTCACACGAGCAAAAGGCACTAATAGCCGCAGTCATCGGAACAAATGGCAAGAAAAATATTTATGAGTTTGAAAAGTATAAAAATTTATTACCAAAGGCTGAGTGTATAAGGTGGCTAAGCTTTATCCTTGCGCTAGCCAAGGCACTTGATATAACCTGTGAGAAGCTAAATTTAAGCTTTGAGTTTAGCGGCCACACGCTAAAAATAGAGGGAGCAAAAGAATTTGCCATGGCAAAAGAAGAGATAAAAAAGATCGCAAAACCTGAAATTTTTGCCATTTCGTTTGTGTAGGGTAAAGTAGCTGACAATTTTAAAAAAAACGCTAGTGTATTTGGGCAAATTTTAAAATTTCATGAACGAGTAATTTCAGCTCTAAAATTTGAGCTAAGCGATAAGCGAAGCCAAATTTTAGTAGTCAATTCTTGCGAGTGAGTGAAGTTTTAAAATTTACAAGTATAAATTTAGATGTTTGTTTCTTTGCTAAAAAGAAAAAGGCTTAAATTACGGTCTGCTTACAGTTACATGCCTGCGAAGCAAAAGAGCTTCCCCTCCTTTTTTAAAACCCCTCATCTGCTTGCAGTTACGAGACGAGGTCGAGGTAAAACAACCTCGCACATTAGATGTGCATGCCAAAGCACTATCGTGTGGCATGCGTTTGTATATCTAGTGAGTGTCAAGCAAATTTTAAAATTTCATGAGCGAGTAATTTCGGCTCTGATTTTAGTAGCAAGCTTTGCGAGGCCTAAAATCAGTAGTCAATTCTTGCGAGTGAGTGGAATTTTAAAATTTGTAGGCTCGCAACTACGTGGCAGATACGAGAAATCCGTCCCCTTATCCCCCTTTTTAATCCTCCAATCCCCTCGCACGTTAGAAGTGCATGCTTCAGTGCTTCACATTACATGAGTCTTATATGAGAGAATTTATTGCAAATTTTAAAATTTATGAAAATGCTCTTCTAAATTTTTAAATTTAGTAGCGAAGCGGGGCTAAAATTCCCCACTCATTTTGTCTTTGTAGTTATTTAGGCTATTTTGACGCTCTTGCAAAAATGAGCCAAGTTTTTTCTTATTTTCTTCAAAGAAAACAGCGAAGTCCTGCTCATTTTGGATCTTGTCCTCGCCAAAGCTATCAAGCATGACGTTTGAGCTGCCAACTATCACTAGATAGCGTCTATTTTCGTAGCTTAGAAGCATTAGCTTGTTTGTGCGATCAAGATATTTTTCGTATATGATATTTACGCCACTATTTTGGTTTTTAAGCAGCCAGTTCATCGACTTTGTGTCATTTTGTGGCTGATTTTGTGGCGTTTTAAATCCGCTAAAATCACTACTTTTTGAAGTGATATATCTTTTAAAAACATACAAAAATATAAGAAGCGCGATGAGCACACTTAGGACGATGAAGTATCTCGAATCAATATTTACCATAGGTTCATTTTCTGTCTTTGGCGTGCTAGCAGTTTCTATCTTTGCGCTAGCTTGTGGCATATTTTGCACTTGCGTTTTTGTGTTTTTTAGTGTTACGCGGATGCGAAGTCCGAAGCTATCTGTTGTCTTTGAAGCATTTACGATGATCGCATCGTTTGAGCGTAAATTTAAAACTAGAGAGTTTTGCTTTGGCTCTATCTCAAGCTCTTGAATGATCTTTGAGTTTATGTCCTTGCTCGCGCTTTGATCGTAGCTTAGAGAATTTAGTATCAAAGAGGTCGTATCTTTTTCACGCTTTTGAAAGATGTTGCCCTCATACGGCGCATCAAAGCTAAGCATGATGTCGACCCTGTCGGTGCGCTCATAGATATTGTATGTTAGCAAGTTTGAAGCTAAAATTTGTGTCACAAAAAGTATAAAAAATAATATTATTCTCATAAAAGTTCTTTTTTGAAGTACTGAATAACTGACTTTGAGTCCAAAATTTCATTTATCCTTATGGCTAAATTTTTCTCATAAACCATTACTTCGCCTTTTCCAAAAATTCTATTATTTATATATAGCTCCACGCTCTCGCCAGCTGGTTTTTCGAGGTCTATGACCGAGCCAGC
>NZ_POYX01000090.1:0-7092 GCF_002913865.1 Campylobacter concisus | reverse complement strand
AATTTTAGAGCCGAAATTACTCGCTCATGAAATTTTAAAATTTGCTAGACGCTTACTAAAATACTTAGCAGAATTAGAGATATTTATTATTTGATATATAAATTATATGTATTTTTATTTGTAAAATTTTACAAAATTTCAAGTCTTGCGCTGATATCAGCAACACCTTTTGAATACATTGCAGAAGTTACTATTGCATCGGCATTTGCAAATTCTTTTGCATTTGCTAAATTTACACCGCCAGCTGCTAGAATTATGGTATTTGGCGAAATTTCATCTCTTAAAGCTAGCACGTTTTTGATCAGCTCTGGACTAAATTTATCACACTGCACGACGTCGCATTTTGCCTTTAAAAGCTTGCTTGCTTCGTCCAAATTTTCAGCCTCGACGCAGATCTTTCGCTCGACCATTTTGGCTTTAAATTCTGGCAAATGTGACAGAAATTCATCAAAGCTAGCGTAGGCTTTTATGTGGTTTTTAAAGAAAAGAACGCTGTCACTAAGTCCAAGTCTATGCATACCGCCACCACCTTCAAGCACGGCTTTTACGCAAAATTTCTTTGCAAATGGGAAGCTCTTTCTGGTTGCTAAGACTTCGCATTTTTCATTGACACTTTTTGCAGCTTTTGACATTTTGTTTGTGTAGGTTGCGATGGCGCTGGCGTATTCTAGTGTGACTTGGGCTAGTTTCCAAGCCTTATGCACATCTTCATAGCTGCCATAAATTTTTATGATCACATCGCCAGCCTTGCAAATTTGAGAGTTTTTGACAAAAATTTCGCTCTCGCAGCCAAGTAGCCTTGCCGCGCTTGCTGCCACATCTACGCAGCTAACGCAAATTTCATCACGCGAGTAAATTTCAAGCGAGGCTTTTTTATCGATATCTTGAAGCGACGTTGTGAGGTCAAAGTAGGGTAGGTCCTCGTTTATGTAGTATAAAATTTCAGCGTCGCTTAGTTTCATTTTATGCCTTTTTTGAAGCGGTTTTTGCTTTTACGATCATCTTTTTAAAGATGCCGTTGTCGTAAAGTCCAGCGTGGTAAAGCGCAAAGCATGTAAATGCGATGCCAGAAACTACGTGGAATTTTTTAACAGATCTATTTTTCATAAAAAGTGCGCTTAGGCAAACAGATGCCAAAGTGACGCTCATGCCGACCTTTGCTACTTGTCTATGGGTATTTAGATCTAGTAGTTTGCCGCTTATCTTTATATCTTTTCCCAAATTTTCTCCTTTAGTTTTTGCCCCAGCAGCTTGTATTTTTGATGCCTAGACTCTCTGGGTCAAATTCTGGATTTTTACCAGCTTTTCTTTGAGCTTCGTAGTCTTTTATCGCTATTATCACCACTTTTGATAGTAAGAAAATGGCGATGATATTTATCGTAGCCATAGCTGCCATCGTGATATCAGCGATGTTCCAAGCTAGTTTTAAGTTCATCTGAGCGCCTATAAATATCATAATCACTGCTGTGATCTTAAATGCTAGCGTTAAATTTTTGCTTTTTGTTAGAAATTTCATATTTGCCTGTGCGTAGTAGTAGTTGCCGATGAGCGATGTGATGGCAAATAGCACTACTGCAAGGGTCGTAAAGTGTAGTCCAAAGTCGCCAAAATACTCTTTCATCGCTGCTTGAACGAGAGGTAGAGCGGTTAGCACTTCGCCACTTACGCCAGTTTGTTTTGTAAGATATGCTTGAGAAAAAAGCACGATCATACCAGAGGCGACGCATATCGTCATGTCGATAAAGACTGCCATTGCTTGCACTAGCCCTTGTTTGACTGGGTGGCTTGTGTGCGCCGCAGCCGCTGCATTTGGCGCTGAGCCCATGCCGGCCTCGTTTGAGAAAAGTCCTCTTTTTATGCCTATTACGATCACGCTTCCAGCAAATCCACCAAAGATCGCTTTAAAATCAAAAGCACTTTCTATGATCATCTTGATGACGGCTGGAATTTCTTTGAAATTTAAAACGATCGCGATGATAGCTAGCAAGATGTAAGTAAGCGCCATGAAAGGCACGATATATGAGCTAACTTTGCCGATGATGTGGCTCTTGCTAAAAAACATCACAGCCGTAAATGCTGTAAGGATAAGTCCGATGCCAATAGGCAAGCCGCTTTGTGCAAAGGTGATGTTGCTGCCTGCTTTGTCGTAGTAAATTTCAAAAGCAGAGGTCATGGTGTAGCTTTGAAGCCCGTTAAAGCCGTAAGCATAGGTGATGATGAGGATGATGGCAAACAAAGAGCCAAGCCACTTTATGCCAAGCCCGTTTTTGATGTAATAAGCCGGTCCGCCTTTAAAGCCAAAGACATCTTTGGTTTTATAAATTTGAGCCAAAGTACTCTCGATAAAGGCTGAAGCTGAGCCTAAAAACGCCATCAAGCACATCCAAAAAAGTGCTCCTGGACCACCTGCGACGATGGCAGCTGAAATTCCAGCGATATTGCCGATGCCAACGCGCGAAGCAGTTGAGATCATCAGCGCTTGAAACGGCGTTAGATGGTGCTTGTTATACTTGTCCTTTTTTTCTACCAGAACTCTGCAAGCTTCAAAGAACATCCTAAACTGCACAAAACGGGTAAGATAGCTAAAGTAAATTCCTGAAGCTACAAGGATGATAACCAAAAAATATCCATATAAAAAGTCGTTGGCTACATCCATTTTGCCGTTTAAAAAGTTTAAGAAATTCTCAAACACCATCTATCCTTTCAAATTTATTTTGACTTGATCTTCACGCCCTTCATTGAGTTGAGCAGAAGCCAGATCGTCGTGCCATTGTGAAGCATAGCAGTTGCTATTGGATTTAGCATGCCAAGCGTTGCGGCACTTAGTATGGCTGTATTTACGCCAACGGTTGAGCGGAAATTTGAGCTTATTAGCTTCATCGTCTTATTTGCGAGCTCTTTTGCAAGCGCCACGCTCATGATGTCATCTTTTAAAAGGCTTATATCAGCCGTTGCTTTAGCGATATCTGCACCTTTGTGCATGCTTATGCCAACATTTGCTTTTGTTAAGCTTGGCGCGTCATTTATGCCATCTCCGACAAAGGCGACCTTTTTGCCTTCATTTTTTAGCTCTTCGATGATCGCTGCTTTGTCCGTTGGTAAGCACTCAGCATAGACCCTATCAAGCCCTAGCTCACGTGCTACCTCTTCAGCCTTGCTCTTGATGTCGCCACTTAGCATAACTATCTCTTTTACGCCAAGATTTCGTAGTTTTGCCACCATATCTTTAGCGTTTGCTCTCATATCATCTTTCATGGCTATGACGCCAACAAGCTCTTTGTCGTATCCCACGTAAAGCAAGGTTAGACCGCTTTGCAAAGCCTTATTTATGAGCGTTTCGTGAGCTTTAAAACTTATCATCTCATCATCTTCTAAGAAGTGCCTACTGCCGATGACCACCTCTTTGCCGTGCATCGCAGTTTTTACGCCGTGAGCCACGATAAATTCGACCTCGTCGTGGTGAATGTGGCTAAATCCACGCTTGTTTGCAGCCTCAACTATCGCTTCAGCCACTGGGTGGAAGTAGTGCTCCTCGGCACTTGCTGTTAAATTTAAGATATCAGCCTCTGAAAATCCATCTTTAAAAGAGTAAATTTCAACCACGCTTAGGCGTCCATGAGTTAGAGTGCCGGTTTTGTCAAAGACAAATGTATCAACCGAGCTTAGAGCCTCAATCGCCTTTGCACCTTTTATGAGGATGCCGTTTCTGCCGGCTTTCGAGATGCTTGACTTAAACGCAACTGGTGTAGCAAGCTTAAGCGCGCAAGAGTAGTCAGCTTGAAGCACGCTTGCAACGCTGTTCATATTTTTATTTATAACATACGAAAGCCCAGCAAGAGAGAGCGTGACTGGCACAAGTTTATCAGCTAGTTTTAGAGCTTTTACGCCGATGGCTGATTTTTCATTGAGTGAAGTTTGGATGTACTCTTTGATCCTTGCGGTTGCGGTGTCGCTACCTACGTTTTCAGCCCAAATTTTGATCCTGCCCTCATCGACAACAGTGCCACTTATGACGCGGTCGCCTCTAGCTTTTGCCACAGGTTCGGCCTCTCCAGTCATTGAGACTTGATTTACATCAGCATTACCCTCGACGATGTAGCCATCAACGCCTATCGTCTCGCCAGCTCCGACTACTACGATGTCGCCTTTTTTTAAATTTTCGGTTTTTACCTTTTCAAGCGTCTTTTCGCCGTTTAAATTTCGCTCGACCCAGACCTCTTCGATGTTTGGTTTGGCTAGCTCTTTGATGAGATCATCGCTTTTGTGGCTAGCACTCTCCTCCATGTATTCGCCGATATTTATCATCAAATTTGTGCTATTTGCAGCCAAATGATCGCCCATTGCAAGGCTTGTGCCAATAGCAGTTGCCTCGAGCACTTTTGAGGTGATGCCCTCATGCCTTAGCTCTTTTGCGCCTTCTATTAAATTTGGAGCTGTGGCGTAAAGAGTCACGGCTGATTTTAGAGTTTTGTTACTCATAAATGGCGTTACACCAAGTGCAGCAGCAGCTTTGTAGATATTTGCTTTGCTAGGCAGGCTCTCATCTTTTGGCTTGGTTGGAAAATCATAGCTTTTTATAAAATCTAAAATTTTCTCATAGCTCTTATCAAACTCGACAACGATGCTTTTTGCGTATTTATTTACACGCACGCTTTTTGCATCGGTTCGCTCTGAGATCGCAGCCTCAATGGCACTGACATCGCTTCTAGCGTTTAGGCTCTCGCAAATAAACCTCGCTCTATTTTTGCTCTTGTGAGCTAGAGTGACCTTATTTTTGTGAGTCAAGTTCAGCTTTGACATCTTCAAAACGCTCTTTTAGTTCTTCTATGCCAGCGTTTATTAGCTCGCCACCTTTAATGATCGCTTTAAATACGCACTCTTGTGCTTTTGGATTAGTTAGCACATAAGCTGCTATGCCGCCTAAAAGTAGGCCTTTTACAAAGCCAGCTGCATTAAAATTTTCAGGTACAAATGGTAAATTTTGAGCTGCATTATTTATCGCATTATCAACCGCACTTGGCTGAGTTGTTGCTGCGTCATTTACTGCTACTTCGCTTGCATTTTCTTCATTGATATAAGGGTTATTCATTATTTACTCTCCAATTTTATTAGTTCTTCAGCTATCAAAAGACCGCCGATGCCAGCTGCTGTGAAAGCTGCTGCGTTTAGATATTTTTTTTGTGCTATCAAATTTGAAGCGTGAATGCCAACAGCACCTACAAAACCACCAGTTACGGCGTATTTTGCTATCTTTTTAGCGACATCTTTTTTAGTTGCTCTGTTGTTTAGATAGTCGTTAAAGCCAAGCGCAGCCGCACCCATGCCAGCGATTAAGGCTCCGCTGATGAAGTGATCAAACGGAAGCCTTGTGTTTGAAAGTGTAAAAAGACTATTTTCTTGCATTCTCTATCCTTAAGCTATATCGTTTGGTGTGATAGCTTTTGGAGCTGCTTGCTTTTTAGCGCGTGGTTTTCTTGTTTTTTTAACCACTTTTTCAACCTCTTTTTCTACTTTTTTAGCGCCACGTTTTGCTTTTTTCTCTTCTTTTACCATGAAGTCTTTTGCATCTTTTGCGACATTTTTGCCTTTTTTGTAAAGATCTTTTGCAGCCTCTTTGCCTTTGTCTAAGCCGTCTTTTGCGCACTCTTTGATCTTATCTCTTTTACTCCAAGCAACTACTGCTAAACCGCCTACTGCTAAACCTGCTAAAAATGGTAATGCCATTTTAAATCCTTTCTTTGTTTGATTTTGTAAATTATTCATCTTCTTCATCCTTATTTAAATTTTTGCTAACTACTGAAATGCCTAATGCCCCAAGCGCAAGCCCGCTAAAAAACGAGAAATTTGGGTTGTTTGTGATCTTTGCCAACTCGCTTTTATCAGCCTTACCACTTGCGATATTTTGCAAGCTTTTAGTTATCTCATTAAAGTCATTTTGATAGCTTTCTAAAATATTTGTTATGCCATTTTGCTCAAAATTTTGTGAAATTTCATTTAAATTTATCTCATTTTTTGCCACAGCTCCGCTATAAATTTCTTTTAAGCAGTGCTTTAAAGAGGTGATGTATTCGTTATTTGAAGTAGCCCAAAGTCTAAAAAATAGATCTTTTAGCTCCTCATCATCTAAGCTTTCACAAAATTTTTCATACATTTTGTTTAGCTCATTTTCATAGTTTAGTGCCTCTATCAGCGCATCTTCTTTATTTTTTGCTGGCAAAAAGATAGCTTCGTTTTCACAAACAAGCTCATACTCATGCGCACTTGCAAATTTCTCTATCAAGATGATCGCATTTTTTCTCACGCTTGCGATTTGATCAAATACTTCGCCAAATGAAGCTAGACCTTCATATAACCTTAGTGCGTTTTTTTCGCTCGTATAAGAGGCGTTTAAAAGCTCATTAAGCATATTTTACTTCTCTTGCTACTTCATTTACTTTAGCTGAAATTTCTTCTAAATTTTGACCTTTTAAGAGATCCTCCCAGAGATTTTTAGGGAAAATTTCGTGGTCATATTCGATCGTTACAGAGCCGATTATCTTGTTAAATTTAACATTTTTTATGCCATTTATCTGAGCTATCATGTCATCTAAACTGGCCAAATTTACGCTACTGCTTAGCTCTTTTATCTTTGGGCTAACCCTTACTCTTAGTCTGCCATTTGTGTGAGCTATCATCGAAAAATAGCTTGCAACTTGTGCTAAAGTCTGTGTTTTTATATCCATTTGTTTCCTTTTAGTTGATGGCGTATTATCTATTATATAACTTAAACAAATCTGAAATTTTTTTGTCTTTCATTATCAAAAAGTAAAATAAAATGATAAATTTAAACCCCATTTTTTGCTTGGCAATCACTGCAAATCCCATAAAGTATCATCTTGTGAGACTCTGCGCTAAATGACCTTTGGATACAAATTTGCTCCTGCCTTTGCTCTATCATCTCATCTTCAAAATCAACCACCTTTCCGCAAATTTCGCAGATCAGATGATCGTGAGAGGATTTTAAATTTAACTCGTAATTTTTAACACCATTTTGCTCAAAACTATTTGCTAGATGGTGGTTTTCTAAAAAATTTAAAAAGGTATATATAGAAG
>NZ_POYX01000089.1:0-10901 GCF_002913865.1 Campylobacter concisus | reverse complement strand
AAAAATATCTTTATCATCTTTATAAATGAAAAAATTCATCTTGTCTTGCCAAAAAATAAAGAAACCTCAGAGCTAGTAAAAACACTTATAAAAGAGAGCAAAAAAGAGCTACTGCTTTTTGAAAATTTAGACTACAAAAGCGTTATTGGCTAAGCTTGTAAATTTACAAGCTTAGATGTGATCAAGCGTGCTTCTTATGAGCTCTTCAAAGTATTTAGCGTTCATCGGCTTACCCCAGAAATAACCTTGTATCTCATCGCAGCCTAGCTCTCTTAAAATTTCAAGCTGAGTTTCATCTTCAACACCCTCAGCGATCGTCTTTAGCTCGATATTTTTAGCTAGAGTTATAACGCTTTTTACAACGTCTCTATCGATCTCATTTATAGCGATGTTATCAACTAACTCTTTTGCGATCTTTAGCCTATCTAGTGGATACTTTTTGATGTAGTTCATCGATGAAAAGCCGGTGCCAAAGTCATCGATCGAGATACTCATACCTTTATCCGAAAATTTCTTTAAGACTGTTTGCATGATCTCTTCGGCATTGACGAGGCTTGCCTCTGTAAGCTCGATATCAACGCACTTTGGATCCATACCAAATTCTTCAACATAGCCAAAGATATCCGATGCAAAATTTACATTATCAACCTGTTTTGGCGAGATGTTGATGCCAACTTTTAGGCTGATGCCATACTTTTTGTTCCAGTAGCTCATCTGCCTTATGGCCTCTTTTGCCACCCATATTCCTATTGTATTTATGATAGAGCTTTGCTCGGCAACTGGGATAAATTTAGCCGGACTTACAAAGCCTTTTACCGGAGAATTCCATCTAATTAACGCCTCAGCGCCTATTATCTTTTTACCATTTAGCAGATACTGCGGCTGGAAATTTAGGCTAAATTCCTCATCAAAATTCATAGAATTTAGCAAAATTTCTATGTAGTTTTTCTCCTGAATGATCTCTTTTATATCATCGTAAAAGACATATTTTGTATTGACATCTCTTTTGGCTGCATCAAGTGCGGCTCCAGCTTGCATGATAAGATCATCAGCTAAAATTTCACTTGTTTGCGTTGAGCTAACGCCAACCTTTGCTCCAAGAGCTATCTTATAATCGCCAACTGAGATTTGCTCGGCTATGATGTTTAGCAGATAGTATAAAAATTCCCTATAATGCCCCTCATTTTTTTGCTTTAAAACTATCATAAAGTCATCACCGCCAAACCTTGAGACGATAGCGCCCTCTGGCAAGATCGCTTTTATATTTTTAGAAAATTTCAAAAGCACCTCATCACCCACGTAGTGGCCGTATGAGTCATTTATAGCCTTAAAGTGGTTGATGTCGATGCAATAAATATCTATCTTTTCGCCAAGCGCTTTGGTCTTTATCATCTCTGATAATTTGCTTAAAAATGACTGTCTATTTAAAAGCCCAGTGAGTGAGTCAAATTCGCTAAGCTGCCTTAAGCGCTCATTTTTCTCTTCAAGCTCTCTTAGGCTATCTTGGATCTCTTCGTCAAGTTGAGCGATGATATGCCTTTCAGATCTAGCTAAATCCCTCATAGCAACTGTGCTTGAGATACTATAAATTAGCGCTGCATAGGCTAGCAAAACCATAAGCAGAAAAACTATCCAAACAGAGTAAATTTTATCTGTATTAGCAGCTCCTAAAAAGAGTAAAGATACGATAAGCAAGGTGATAAATTTATATATAAGCACCCTTATATAGTCTTTTCTGTAGCTTCTTATCTTGATATTTGCCTCGTTTTCCTTTAGGTGCAAGCAAGCTACAAATATAATAAAAAATGCAACTTTAAAGAAAAACTCATAATGAACATTTGTACCACCGTATGCCAAAAAGGCCTTTGATGAGTAGTATGCGTCGCAAATGCAAATGATAAGCAAAGCTAATAAATATAAAAGAAGGCTCACTCTTTTATAGCTAAAAGCTGGTTTTTTTGATACAAAATTTAGTGAAAATGCGACAACAAAGACAAAGCAAAAGATAAAAATATCCATTATGATATATGAAAGGCTAGTCACAAATTCTTGATTAAGCGCTACTACTAAACTTTTATCAAAAACTACAAACCAAAAAAAACTAACCGTTATAAGCATCAAAGCAAGCGCATCTACCGCGACTTGTTGCCATATCACTCTTTTTAAAATTCTTGCAAAAAAAGCAATAGCAGATACAATAAACATAAAAAATGGGATCAAATATAAAATTTGCATAAGATCTGTGCGGGAGATGTTTCCTTGCATAAGAAGCGATCTATCATAAAGCAATAAAAGGATATCTGCTAACGCCCAGCTCGCTATAGCTAAAAATATATAGGTCCAGTATGAGTTTAAATTTCTACTACTTTTTAATAAAAAGAACAAAAATATGGCGATCGCTACATCGGTACCGACTGATAAAGCCGTCAGATAAAACTGATCCCCCAGATAAATAGCAGAAAAATAAGCAATAATCAGGGCAAATATAAATAAAAAAGAGCCGTTGTGAAAATTTGTTATCCTATCAAGCACGGCCGCTCTCCGCTTCCTGGGCTAGCTTTTGCCACCTTTGCCACTCGCCGCTATCATCGACGTCGTTGCCGATAGCCTCGTACCTAGCGTAAAAATGCTCAACAAATTTCTTGCACTCTTCATCTTTTGGCAGGTAGCTTTGCTCATCTTTTTGGGAAAATTTCTCCAAAAACACGCTCGCATCATCTTTTTTAGCATATGTTTGCGCTAGCTCGAAGTAGTTTTGCAAGCAAATTTCTTTAAATTTAGCGTAAGCTTGCTCGCTCATATCCACGCTTAGCTTGCCGTCAAATTTAAGCACTCCAGCCCTAAAAAGCAGGCTAAGATGTATAAGCCCCTCGCAATAATAAGCCCTCACCTCATCGACCTTTCGCCACGCTATAAGCCCAACCGCACGGGCTATTAGCTCGTGAAAGACGGCCATTTTATACTCCGCCTCTTCGTGCAAGAAGAAATTTACTAGCCCACCAGTCGTCGCCTTGTACTCTTCGATAAATTTAAAGACGCCACTTTTATTCATGCTCATCTCAGTATCAAGTCCTATAAAAAGGATGTGGCCAAACTCATGGCCAATTGTTGAGATTTCATAAACTTTTTTCCAAATTTTTGGCTTTAAAAATAAAATTTCCCTACCAAAATCCAAAAATTCCTTGCTAAAAATTTCAGCCCCAAGCTTCATAAAAGGCTTTGCCTTTGCGCCCTCATAGACGTGATTTACAAAGGCAAAAATTTTCTTGCCGCATTTTGCGCTCACGCTCTCATCATTTGGCACGACCTGAGCGCTAAAAAGCCCATTTAGCTCCGCCCCGTAGTAGATCATCGGCACGCTTATATAAAGCTGCGTTCTAGCGATATTTTCACTAACTGCCTTGTTTGTCGCGGCGTTATCAAATTTGATCTTTTCGCAAACGCTCTCGTAAGTTTTTGTCACTTTTTCTTTAAATTTAAGCTCATCAATGCCCTCGCTATCAACCAGCCTGATGTCCCACTCAAGTGCGACTGCGTGCGTGTAGGCGTCCTCGTAGTACTCTAGCGGATGGCCTGGCTGAAGCGCGCCTTTTACATCCATCCACGCTATCTCAGCCTCTTGCCAAGCGTTTATAACCTTTGCGTTGTCCTCTTCGCAAAAGGCATTTTGCAGCTTTTCAAGGTATTTTACGTATGATTTTTGCTCGTCGCTCTTAGCTAAATTTCTTAAAATTTCAAGATTTTTTATAAATACTTTTTTAAGCTCTCTAACCTCATCTTTAAAGGCAAGCGCATAAGGCAAAAAGCTAAATTTCTCGCCCTCTTTACAAACTGCGCCATAAGTTCTATCAGCTCTTACGCCATTACTATCACACTGAAATAAGCCGTTTTTAGTGATGAACTCATTTGCCTGGCTTAAATCCTTAAATTTAGCCTCAAACTCTTTATTTGTGGTCTCTATTATCTTATCTTGCCACGAAATTTGCCATGCATTTAGACTAAGCCCAAGCTCGTGCATAGCCTCAACAAAGGCTTGATAAAACTGGTCTAAAATTTTCTCATCACGTGCCTTTTTTATAAGCTCGGAGTGTAAATTTTCATATAAATTTCTAACATAGCCGTAGATCAAATTTAGCACACGTTTTTGCTCGTCATCGCCTAAATTTAGCTTTTTTAGCTCATTTTGAAGTGGATCAACTTTAAGATCAACTATCCTTCTAGCAAGAGCTAGTTTTTGGCTTGGCGTGCCATCAAGGGTACAAATCTTCAGAGCATCAGTTATGATCTTGTCATCTAAATTTTTATAAATAGCGTTTAGCTTAGATTTTTGCTCTTTTGTAAGTTCATTTAGTCTTTTAAAATCATTCATCTTTTCATCCCTTAAAGTTGCAGGATTTTAGCATAAAGCCATTAAAATTTGCTACAATTTACCAAAATTTTAAGATCTAAAAGGCAAAAAATGGACATTTTAAAGGACTTTGGCGAGCCACGCATTAAGCAAGTGATGCTACCAAAAGATACAAACTCAGCTGGCAATATCTTTGGCGGCTGGATAATGAGTCAGATAGACCTTGCAGGTGCGCAGGCTGCTAGAGAAATTTCGCCTGAGCGAGTTGTGACGATTTCTATGAAAGAGATCATCTTCAAGCAACCAGTCTTTGTTGGCGACGTACTAAGCTGCTATGCAAAGATCATCGCAGTTGGTAAAACATCGATAACAACGCAGATAGAAGTGACTGCACTTAGGCTAAATGACGGCGGTTTTAGAGAGACTATACACGTCACAAGCGCCATTGCGACCTATGTTAGTGTGACAAAAGACGGGCACAAAAAACCGATAGATGAGAAGATAAAAGAGCTTCACGGCTTTTAAATTTGGTTGCAGTTTATGCAGCCAAAACCCCCGAATTTATCACTATTTTTAAAAAGATTTGAAAAAAAATAACACCAAAAAAGAGAAATTTCAACTTATTTAAATGCTTTATAAAGTAAAATCTGCCCTTACACTTTTTTGGGAGAAAGATGAAAAAATCACGCTTAGGGCTTTTACAAACGCATATTTTAGATATCTTAACACAAGATGAGCTGGAGAAATTTGAGTTTAAAGAGCTGCCAAAGACAAGCACGATCTACACAGAAGACATCGAGATAATTATCCTAAAAAACGGCTCAGCAAAGCTCTCATTTTTTGAAGATGGCGAGGAATTTATCCTTTATCATTTAGAAAAAAACAACATCGCCATACTTGATGACAACTGCGCATTTGAAGTACTTGAAGATGCCCAAATTTACGTCATTAGACTAGATAATATCGGCGAAATTTTACACAATCAAAAAGCTGCAAGCGAGATACTAACAACCACGCTAAACACCATCATCGTGCAGCGCCAGATCACAAAGTCGATACTTTTTGAAGACGCAAAGGGCAGGATTGCAAATTTCTTAATCGAGCTTGCAAACGAGCAAGATCTAAAACAAAACGGCTATCGATACGTGTTTTTGCCATTTTCTTTAAAGGTGCTATCAAGCTTTGTTGGCCTCAAGCGCCAAAGCGCCTCAACAGCCTTTAATGAGCTTATCAAAGACGACATCATCAGAAAGATCACACCACACGAATTTCTCATCATCGACCACGAAAAACTTGAAAGTTATACCAATTAATATCATTCAGGGTCCTCAGAGAATTCATTATCTCTAAAAATTGCATAAAAATTTATGAGCCAAAAGACAAAAGCAAGTGCTATCAAAGTTGCTGGCAGATGGATATAAAATCCACTCCAAAAATAAGCCAAAATGCCTCTACTAATGCCAGCTAAAATGACTAAAATAAATGCAATTTTGCTAAGGCGTAAAAACTCAAGCTCTTGTCCGCTGTGACGAAGTCCCGCGATATTAAAAATAAGCATAACGCTAAAAATAACAGCATTTATGGCTATTAAGTGCATAAAATTTACCTCAAGACCTAAATTTAAAAGCCCGCTTACTCCGATGCCCAAAAATCCAACTGCTAAAAATATCTGCATAAAGTAATAGTAAATCACAAAATTATGCCTCAAAAGTTGCTTATAGTGCCACTCTTTAAGCTTTGCAAGCACTGCACATCCGCAAGCAATGGCTACATAGTAGGTGCCAATACTCTTTTCAAAAAATATATTAAAAAGCAAAAACGCACAAGTCATGCAAATAGCGATATTTTTATAGATAAAATTTGGCACAAAAATAGCCTCATCCATATCTTTTTCTCGCTTTAGCGCTTCTTTGCCAAGTACAACGCTAACACGATATGAAATAAGCAAGATAGCGATGATATGAAGATAAATTTGCAAATTTAAAAATTTTTCGTTACCACTCATTAGATAATAAATTTCAAAGCCTAAAATACCAAACAAAAATCCTAGCACACCAAATTGATCAAGATTTTTATCTCGCCAGATCATATAAAGACAAAGCATCACTAGATATGCCCAAAAAAGTGTAATAAAGAAATGTGCTAAAAATAAGCTAAAAAGTGCTGCTATAAAGCTAGTTGCAAAGAGCGAAAATAAAATGTAAGCGTGGGCTTTTAGCGAGGAGCTAAAATTCGTCCAGTCGGTTAGTCCAGTGAGTAAAAAACCAGCATAGGCAAGTGCTAGAAAAAGGTGTAAAAATATAAATTTATGCAAACTCACAAAATCAGTTGGTGTAAAAAATATAGCAGCTCCCAGAACAGCACAGGCAGCACTGGTAAGAAAAAATATTCTCATAGGATAGGTAAAAAAGTTGTTAATCATAATAAATTTGCCCTTTAAAATTTTCATCTATTGTTTTGCTGATAAATGTAAAATCACGGTTTTTAAAAGCCTCGTCTAAAACAAGCTCTTTTTGTATGATCGCACCTTTATTTGCGAGAAAATAAATTCTATTTGACATCTTCACAGCCTCCATTCTGTCGTGCGTGACTAGTATTATGCTCATGCCCTCACTCACTCTTTGGCTAACGATATCGATCAAAATTTCTTTCATATCATAATCAAGCCCCGAAAATGGCTCATCCATTAAAAGCAGATCAGGTTTTGTCACAACTGCTCTTACAAAAGCAACCCTTTGCCTCATGCCACCACTTAGTTCATTTGGGTATTTCAGTGCGTCTTTCTGACTAAGACCAACCTTAGCAAAGAGCTTTAAAACGCTGTTTTGATCAGCTTTATCCATAACCAAAAGCACATTTTCAAGAGCATTTTTCCATGTAAGCAGACGATTTTCTTGAAAAAAATATGTCATTTTTTTAAATTTATTAAAAATTTCCCCTTTTCTGGGCTCATTTAGTCCGCTAATAAGCCGTAAAATAGTAGTTTTTCCACATCCTGAAGGCCCAAAAAGCGTCACCGCCTCGCCTTTTTCTACCTTTAAATTAAAATTTCTTACGACCTTATCTCTTAAAATTTCATACTCTACATTTCTAAGCTCAAGCATCATCTTCTCCAAGGCATAAGAGCTATTTTTAAAGGCTCGATGATGAGGTACTCAAAAAGCATGATAAGAGTGATGCTTAAAAGAACATACGCCATCACTTCAGTTGTTTCAAGCATTGCCCTTGCATTTGCTATCTTTGCTCCCATGCCGTTATTTGCACCCAAGAGTTCAGCCATTATGACTATTTTTACACCCATTGCAACAGCTACGCTAACAGAGCTTATGATATAGCTCGTAAGATGTGGGATATAGAGGTGTTTTATCTTTTTTAAAAAGCCTAAATGATAGGCATCAAACATCTCTTTTAACTCCTCATCTACACTACTCATAGCAACTGCCGAGCTTGCAAAAGTAAGCGGTAAAACGGTTATAAAGATAGTAAAAATGGTGCTAAAATTTCCAAATCCAAACCAAAAAATAGCAAGCACTATCCAAATAATTGGTGGCATCGATAAAAGCAAGGTAATGACAGGTCTAAAAAAGGCCGCAAAGCTTTTAAAGCTACCTGCTATTAGCCCTAAAAATATACCAAAAAATGTTGCCGTGCTAACCCCAACTAGTGATCTACAAAGCGTTATATTTATCTCGCTATTTTTGTAGTCCTTTATGATTTCACAGACTTTAAAAAATACATCTTTTGGCGAAGGGAGCAGGAGTGGGGAGCTAAACTCGCTTCCCACTTGCCAAATAGCTAAGATCAAAAAAACTACGGCAAATCCGCTAAATCCGCCCCAAAAATAGTCAATCATTTTTAAAAAGGCTGAGCGATCTTTTTTGACACCGTCGATTAGTATCATAAAAATAGACCTTTATCTGGCATCTTACCACCTAGAAATTTTGGATTGAACTGATAAATTTCTTCAAAAAATGCCATGATCTCATTTTGTAGTTCATTTGCTTTTGTCACTGTTAGATTTGCCTTATCAAAGGCATTTGCAAGTGCCACTTCTGGAGCTGGCAAATAACTTGAGCCAATCTTTGCCGCACTTTGCTTGTTTTCAAGTATCCATGAAAGTGCGTTCTTAAGATCGCTGTGGAGCATATCAAATAGATTTAAACTCTTCTCATAAAAGCCCTTTTCTACGATAATGCCAGCCATTGGGATTATCGGTTTTGTACTAAAGCTCTCGCCCCAAATTTTTGGAAAATCAACTGAGTAATATACACTAACGCCTGCTTTTTTACCACGCAAAATAGTCGCTTCGCCAAGAGGTTGTGGGACTAATAAAATGTCAAAATCTTTTTGTAAAAATAAAAGTAGAGCTTCAGGAGGTGTTGCTGTATAGGTGATATCTATTTTGCTAGCGTCTATGCCTCGCTTCTTGCAAAGTGCCCTTAGGACGAGATCAGGCATGTCGCCTCGAAATGGCATGATTAGCTTTTTGCCTACAAAATCTTCTAAATTTTTGATCTTTTCGTCCTTGACCATAGCGTTCATTACGCCAAGGGTTAGTAAATTTAACATAGCAAAATCAAGCCCCTGATTTCTTAAATTTGCAGCGACATTTGATGGTGACATCGTAACCTTAATGTCTCCGCTAGCTACGCCTGCACGAAGCTGATCTGGTGTTTTCCAGATATTTAGGCTCACATCATAAGTTTTATTTAACTCGCCTTGCAGTGCAGCAACTGCCATTATGACACTTGGGATCGCTGGTGCGCCCCACATATTAAAGCTCTCTTTTGCAAATAAATTTGGTGCAAACGCACTAACACCCAAAGCTGTGCTAAGTCCTAAAAATTTTCTTCTATCTAACATCTTTTTCTCCTTTAAAAACTGCTGTGAAAGCTAATAAAAAATGTTCTGCCAGGGGCATGAACGACTACCGGATCAAGTGCTGCTACGTGATCACCGCTGATAAATTCTGCATAATCTTTGTCAAATAAATTTGCTACGCCAAACCTTATGCCAACTTTGTTTTTAAACTCTACGCCACCATAAAGATCGAGCAAGCCAAACCCCTTTGCAGCCTCTTTTTTGTCGATACCTAGACCATTTTGCTTGCTAAAATCGCCTCTAGTTTGCTTTGAAACAAGTCTTAGTGCAGTGCCAAGGTTGTAGCTACCAAAGCTTGCATAGTCTTTGTAGTCAAACGCAAAATTTGCCTCAAAAGGCCTTATTTGATAAAGTGGCCTGCCATCTGTTTTGTTTTGTCCGTAGTTGTAGTAAAGTGAGCTTTTTAAGCCAAAGTGCCTTGCAAAGCTATATTCTGTATTGAAATTTACACTATAAAGCGTTGCATCAACGTTTCTTGAGATGACAGCATTTTTGTTTAGTGGCATGGCGGCTTTTGAGTGGCGTCTATCAAAAATGATCAAATTTTTTACGCTATCAGCGATGAAATGCCCGCTAAAGCTAAATGCATCTTTGTTTTGCAAAGAGTTTAGGTATTCTTTATAAAACTGGCTACCAAATTTAAAGCCAAGAACCGCTCTATTGTGCCTTTCTGGCTCTAAATTTGGATTTGCTATCCAGCCATTATCGCCTGCACCATAAAGTGTATTGAAACGCTCCATATTACTTGGCAAGCGAGATAAACTCTCAAGTTTTGCGAAATAGCTATCCTTATCGTTTGGTGTAAATTTATATTTTAAACTTGCACTAAAAGCGTCTTTTTTGATCTTATCACTTATGTCTTCACCGTAAATTTGACGAATTAGCCCGCGAGTGGTGCTAATGGCTGGATTTGGTGCAAAATATTTAGTATCAAGCCCATTAAGCTTACTTCTTTGCTCTTCATATTTTAAGGCAATAGAAGCTTCGTTTGCTTCATTAAATTTATAAGCAAGTGTGTCAAAAAGCATAAATTTATCATTTCTAACATCAGCAAATCTGTATCCGTTAAATACCCAGTTACTGCCTTGCTTTATGTATCTTTTGCCACCATGTTTATCTTTTTCAAAGCCAGCACCTATTTGATTATGAAAGCTTGCGAAATCAACATCATATTTTAAATTTGCCTCAAGCACATCTCTTTTTATCTCAACTTTTACATTTGGGCTAGCATCCCTTAGATGAAAATTATCAGCTTTTCGCTCAATCTTTTTTGCAACAAGCTCAAGATTTAGCGTATTTGAAAGATCTTCTTTGCCCAAGCGAATATTTAGCTTGCCGACTTTTCTTGTCGTTTTAAAGGCATCCATCACGTGCTCTGGCTGCTTATCTTTATCGATATTATCCCTTAAAAACGTAAGTCTAAGCTCGCTAAGCTCATTTGGCACGAAACCTAAAATAGCGCTTTGGCCCTGTCTGTTGTAGCCATAGTCCCATTTTTTGCCACTTCCGTCTTTATAGCTATTTGCCTTGGTGAAATTTGCGTTTAAAATGGTATAAAAATTTGTGCCACGATATTTAAAAAGCGATGAGTTGTAAAAGCTTTTGCCATACATCCCAGCTGAGATATGAAATATATCAGCAGAGCTATCAAGTAAATTTGTCACAAATGGAT
>NZ_POYX01000088.1:0-10144 GCF_002913865.1 Campylobacter concisus | reverse complement strand
CTTGGTTTTTATAAGTGTTTAGTAGATCAAGTACATCTTTACCATTACTTGAGATTGCATTTTTAAGAGCAAGTTGTAGATCTTTAAATGTGCTTTTTAGTTGATTTAGAGCTGGGTTATTAGTATCTGCTTCTAAGCTTGCTTCATAGTTGCCATCTTTTATCTCATTTACAAAGGTGTTGGCTTTTTGGATGAAGGTGTTTTCTTTTTCTTTAGATGTTTGGATCTTTTGGATGTTGTCGTTGATAAGATTTGCCATTTGACCAAATTCATCTTTAGAAACGATATTTGACTTAACAGGTTCTTTGATCTCGTAGTTTAGGAATTTAAAGAATGATACTAGTGACTCAGATATAGCTGAGAGTGGTTTTAGTGATCTACTAACTACAAATAAAAGAAGTGCGACAATGACTACTATAAATACTATTGATGAGATGATTTGTGAAATAAATGTCTTATTTAAGCTCTCGTCATAGTCTGTCCATGAGTTTGCAGAACAAACAAGCCAGTTTGCTTGATCATAAAGCTCGCAAGCAAGAAGTCTCTCTGCGCCTCTAAGATTATAAGTAAATGTTTTATCGCCATTTTTCTTATACTCATTTGAGTAGTCATCAATGATCTTCATAGCTTCGCTAGCATCAGATAAAATAAGATCCTTATGAACGAAATGAATTATTTTTTTATGCTCTAGATCCAATAAAGCTATTGCGCTACTTGGAGTTGGTTTTATCTTATTAAGCCCATTATCAAGCTTATCTATACCCATATCCACGCCAAAGACACCAACAACCTTACCACCAACGACTATCTTTTTAGCAATAGTTAAATTTAAGCCACCAGCTGAGCTTGTGTATGGAGCTGAAAAGATGATGCCCTCTTTTGCAACAGCGTCCTTGTACCAGCCCTTAACCCTTGCATCATAGTTTTTTCTCTGATCAAAAACCATAAATTTACGATCTTTGCCATCAAGCACAGCGTTATAAACAGCACCATCAGCCGCATAACCGAAGTAAAACTCAGAAAAATCAGTAACCTGCGCTGCATCCATTAGCACTTTTTCTAAAGCCTCTTTGTCATCCAAAATTTGTGGATGCGCCTCGATGTAACTAGCAAAATTTTGAACGGCTGCAAGCTTATCTTCAAAAAATGCATTCATATAAAACTGCAAAACTTTTGAAGATGAAGTCTTAGACTCCTTTGCTAGATCATAAATCCTCTCCTTGGTATTTGTGTAATTCACCGTTGAAAACACGCCAAGCGAGACAACTAAAAGCACTACAATGATGAGTGCTATCTTGTTTGCTGCTTTTTTCATAAACAAAATCCCTTTGTGTAAATTTTATGTCTATATCGGCAAATTTTTTTTATGATTAATAGCTATTTACAATTTTTAGGTGTGAAATTTCAAGCTAAATTTCATATAAAGCTTAGTTTCTAGCATCTGCTAAAACAAGCGCAAAAAGCACATCAATGCCTGTTTTTTGAAGTGTATCTCTAGCTTCTAGTATCGTTGTGCCAGTGGTTACGATGTCATCGACTAAGATAACTGGTGCGGTGATATTTTTTAAAATTTTAAAATTTCTTGGATTGTTTTGTCTAAATTTAAGCTCCTTGCCACTGTAACTAACATTGCTTGTCGCATGCAGAGCGTGAAAGATGGGTTTAAGGTTTTTAGCACGAAGCTCATTTGCCAAAATGGCCGTGTGCGAGTAGCCGTGCTGCACTCTATCGTCTATCGGCAGGGCGTAAATTCGCTCTGGAAAGTTAAAATTTTCAGCAAATTTCTTAAATGCAAATTTGGCTAAATTTTTATAGATAAAAAGTCCGTGCATTTGGTGCTTTGAGTGGATAAGCTCTTTGATCTCAGAGTAGCCATAAAAGCTATAAATTTTAAAGCCCTCTAGCTCTCTTACCAAAGGGCTTGGCTCGCTTAAAATTTGCGAGCAGGTTTTACAAAATGTCTTTAGCGTAAAGCTCTTGCAAAACGCACAAAACATCAGCTATTTAAGATAGCGATCGCAGAGCGTTTAACGGCGTCGTTGATGATGTCTGTTAAGAATGGCTTAAATGCTCCGCCAGTGCGAACTAGCTCAAATTTGGTTTGGTTGTTTGAGATATTTTTGATGATGCTTTGATCGCCTTTTTGGATTTTAAGAGTGATCTTTATCTTACCTCTTGTGTTGTCGCTGTTATATCCGCTCATATTTGCTTCAAATTCGTTTATGAAAACTTCAACCACAACGCCACCCATACCATTTACATTTGCGCCACGTGCTGCAAGCTCTCTTTTAAGGGAGTCGCTAAAATAAGTCGCGAGATCATTTTGAAGCACGACATACTCTTTTACAGTGCCTCTGCCATCGGTTATAGTTGCGATAGTACTTTTGTTTTTGCGACTATCATGCACCGCGCTTATATAGACTTCAAGGCCGTTAGCTTGCTGACTTGCAGCAGTTTTGTAAGGATCGAAGGCAACTACTGTCTGAGTAGGCGCACAACCGCTCAAAAATAGGACAAAAAGTCCAAAGATAGCTAGAAATTTAAATTTACTCATATTTTTCCTTTCAAAGTTTAGTGATCTCATCAGCCACTTTTATGGCAGCTTGCTTAACTAAAAGCGCGATAAAGAAGTCAAACTGACCACTTTTTGACGCCTCAAGCTCCTCCACGTGGTGTCTAGTCGAGATAGGAATTCGTTTTTTGAAATTTATATCTGAAAGCACAAGCTCGCCGTATAGATGTCCATTTAAAATTTCAGAGCTTCTTGAGTAAGTGCCTCTAAGCTCGTCAAATCTAAAATCAAGCCTATATGTATAAGGCGATGTTTGCGTATCCACGACCACGATGCCACGCGAATTTAGCTCACGTTTTAAAAACATATAAAAGAGCACTTCAAGGCGTGGATTTGAGTTAAAGACTACGCCACTGCCATCTTCTCTTGTATAGTAAATCGACCTTGCGCTGCTTCTAGCATCCACGATCCTATGAAAATATACCTTCTTTAGCCCAACATTTATGTCGATCATATTTTTTTCTAAGCAGCAGTTTATCGCCACGTCACTTCTATACTTGACGCCATTTATAAAGACGCCATCGCCCCTGCCCTTGCAAGCGCTACAGTCAGCTGGGATCCTCATAACCTCTTCAAAATAGGTCTTATCTTGGCTGCTTATGCTCGCACTTTGCACGCCGTCTATGCCCTCACACGATAGACAAAGACTAGCTTTTGCCACGCAGCCAGTTAGAAAGATGGCTGCAAAAACTGCTAATAATGTCGCTCTTAGCATTTCACTTCCTTTTGCTCTTTTTGTTTTTTGCGGAGATTTTTCACGCTCTCGCCTGCGATGCCATAGTTGTTCGTATCGATCTCATCGATAATGACAACAGTATTTTGAGCGCTTCTACCTAAAATTTCGCTTATTAGCTTTGTAACTCCGCTTATCATCTTCTCTTTTTGCTCCACACTTGGACTATCATTCTCTTTTGTCACGCAAATTTTCACAAATGGCATAGCACTCCTTTTTGTAAATTTAGTATTTAAACCTATAAAAACAGCATAAGACAAGTCATAATGTCGTGAGATGATTTTGGATGTTGCGCATAAATTTTCGATCAAGATAGGACAAATAGTCCATCGAAGAGAGAAAATTTAAAGCTCATTCAAAGGCGCTCACGGCACGCCGCTAGTCTATTTTTAAGACAGAGAGAAATGCCTCCTGTGGCAAATTCACCTTACCTATCGCCTTCATACGCTTCTTACCCTCTTTTTGCTTTTCAAGCAACTTTCTCTTACGAGTGATGTCGCCGCCGTAGCACTTGGCTGTGACGTTTTTACCCATTGATTTTACGGTTTCGCGAGCGATGATCTTGTTGCCGATGCTAGCTTGTATCGCCACCTCAAAGAGCTGACGCGGCACGATCTCTTTCATCGCCTTTACGAAATCCCTGCCCTTTGTCTGAGCCTTGCTCTCAGGCACGATGATAGAGAGCGCATCGACCGTCTCGCCGGCCACTTTGACATCAAGCTTTACTAGATCGCCCACGCGGTAGTCGCTAGGCTCGTAGTCAAAGCTCGCGTAGCCTTTGGTGCTTGACTTTAGCTTGTCGTAAAAGTCCATCACGATCTCATTCATCGGTATGTCATACTCGAGTAAAACGCGGTCAGTCGTGATGTAGTCCATCTTTGTTTGTATGCCGCGGCGGTTGTTTAAAAGCGTGATTATGTTGCCCAAAAACTCACTTGGCGTGATGATAGTTGCTTTCACGTATGGCTCAAGGATTGAGTCTATTTTATTGACTGGTGGTAGCTGACTTGGGTTTTGAATTTTTAAATTTACCCCGTCAGTTTGAATGACTTCGTAAGTCACAGTGGGCGCTGTAGCGATGAGATCAAGATCAAACTCACGCTCCAGCCTCTCTTTGACAACCTCCATGTGAAGAAGACCCAAAAAACCAACCCTAAAGCCAAATCCAAGTGCGACCGAGGTCTCTGGCTCGTAGCTAATGGAGCTGTCATTTAGCTTTAGCTTATCCAGCGCGTCACGCAGATCTTCAAATTTATCAGTTTCAATAGGATAAAGTCCCGCAAAAACAAACGGCTTAGCCCTCTCAAAGCCGCCAACTGGCTCTTTTAGGGGATTTCTTGACTGCGTTATCGTATCTCCAACTTGCACGTCGCTAACGTTTTTAAGCCCCAAAACCACGATACCAACCTCGCCAGCGCTAAGCGCTTTAGTCTTGATCGGTGCTATAGGATTTGGATACATGAGGTCAAGCACGATGTGTTTTTTACCTGTGCCCATGACCAAAATTTCATCATTTTTTGAAATTTCACCATCATAAACGCGCACAAGAGCAAGTGCGCCAAGGTAGTTGTCAAACCAGCTATCGTAAATGAGCGCCTTTGTAGGCTTGCTTACGTCGCCATTTGGTGCAGGGATCCTCGTGATGATCGCTTCAAGCAGCTCTTTTATGCCAACGCCTGTTTTTGCGCTCACTTCGATCGCTCCTGAGCAGTCAAGTCCGATGATGTGCTCGATCTCGTCTTTTACCCTAGCAGGGTCAGCCGCAGGTAGATCAATCTTGTTGATGACTGGGATGATCTCTAGGTTGTTTTCAAGTGCGATATAGACGTTTGCGATGGTTTGCGCCTCAACGCCCTGAGAAGCATCCACGACAAGTAGCGCGCCCTCGCAACTAGCCAAAGAGCGGCTCACCTCGTAGCTAAAATCAACGTGTCCTGGGGTGTCTATCAAATTTAGAACAAAATTTTGCCCATTTAGTGCGTAGTTTAGGCGGACGGACTGGGCTTTGATCGTGATGCCACGCTCTTTTTCGATATCCATCGTGTCCATGATCTGAGAGCTCATCTCACGGTCGCTGACAGCGCCACACTCCTGAATGAGGCGGTCAGCAAGCGTACTTTTGCCGTGGTCGATATGAGCGATGATGCTAAAGTTTCTAATGTTTTTCATGAAATCCCTAGTTAAATTTTAGGCGATTTTATAAAAAAAATCGTTAAAGTTGAGTAAAAATGAGTTTGCTAGGCTAGCAAGGCTTAAATTTAAAGCTCAAATTTAGCTCTTAAACTTTTAAGCAAAGCGCAGAGCACAATGCAAAGCGAATATAAAAAATAAAGATAAGCAAGAAGCGGCAAGAAAGCAAGAAAACCTGAAGCATAAACTAAAGTGATAAGCCCGTATGTTGCAGTTGCAAGTACTGGCACGTAATAAGTCCAAAGCTCTTTTTGATCAAAAGGGACATCTATCGCATTAAAATATAGAGCAAAATTTAGCACCACCAACAAAATAAATATATAATCCTTTTTCATACAAAATAGAGCGCAGATCAAGGCTACTACGAAATTTACTGCGATAAGAGGAGTCATATCCATAAAAATACCAAGCAAACCAATAGCCATGACTACCAGATATTCATTTTTTATGCGCAACATTAAATTTAAGCCTTTTGCGCCAAATTTTAGTGATGATGCCCAAAGTGCTCGTCTTTATGCTCGCTTTTTAGCTCGCAGATGAG
This sequence comes from Campylobacter concisus, assembly GCF_002913865.1. GTDB lineage: Bacteria > Campylobacterota > Campylobacteria > Campylobacterales > Campylobacteraceae > Campylobacter_A > Campylobacter_A concisus_AM. The sequence goes on along the minus strand of NZ_POYX01000088.1, from coordinate 4,108 downwards.
ATCATCTTTGTGCCCAAGGCTCTCGCTCTCAAACTGAAGCGTGACATGGCCGATACCTGCGTGAGAAAGCTCGTGCTCGATGCGCTTTATCATCTTTGAAATTTCAGCCACGCTTAGCGCGTCATCCACCACCACGTGGGCTATTAGCGCATTTGTGCCAGCATTTATCGCCCAGATATGCAGGTCATGCACGATTTTAATGCCATCTACGCCCTTTATAACTCCTAAAATTTCATCAGTATCAAGCTTAAGCGGCACAGCTTCGATTAGGATATTAAAGCTATCTTTTAGCAAGCTAGCACCGCTTTTTATGATGAGCAGCGATACAAAGATACTTGCGATGCTATCGGCCTGCGTGAAGTCAAATTTCATCACAAGAAGCGCCGCGACGATCGCTCCAACCGAGCCAAGCGTGTCGCCAAGCACGTGTAGATAAGCCCCTTTCATATTTAAATTTTCTTTTGTATCAGCACTTTTATGCATATAAATAGCCACGACTAAATTTACCACAAGCCCCAAAATACTAACAAAAAGCATCGTCTCAGCCTTAATCTCTGGCTCGTTAAAAAGCCTAATGATCGCTTCAACTATGACAAAGATAGCAAGCGCGATAAGAGCGATAGCATTTATGAAAGCAGCGACGATCTCGACCCTTTTGTAACCAAAGGTCTTTTGTAAATTTGCCCTTTTTTCTGCGATCTTAAAAGCAATCAGCGACAAAAAGAGAGCCGCGGCATCTGAGAGCATGTGAAATGCGTCGCTAATAAGTGCAAGCGAGTTTGATACGAAGCCAAAAACGGCCTCAACTATCATAAACGTGAAAATTAGAAAAAATGAATTTCTAAGAACATTTTTATTGTTCGTGTGAATGTGTATACCGCCATGCTCGGCGTGAGAGTGGTGAGAGTGAGTCTCTTGCATCTAAAATGATCACCTTTTACTGATAAATTTAAACGTCCCTAGCTAGCTCTGCTGCCGTCTGACTAGAGACTAAGCAAGCTAAAAACTGCGTAAATATGCCATGCGTGTGCTTTAGTGGCGCTTAAGAATTTAAAAATGATAAAATTTTTGTTGTAACTCTTGACATTACAACAAAAAATTATTATACTTCGCTCATCGGTTGTAAGAAAAAAGATTACAACAAAAAAACAAGGAGAATAAAATGAAAAATTATCAAGTTGCAAAGGTCGCAAATGAGCCAAGAGTCGAGCTAAAAGAGGCTTTAAATTTAACTGGCTGTGAGGTATCTATAAACGAACTTCCAGCAAATGTGAGCGTGCCATTTGTCCATGCGCACAAGCAAAACGAGGAGCTTTACATCATCACTGATGGCGATGGCGAACTCTTCATCGACGGCGAAGTGATAAAAGTAAGCAAAGGCGACGCAGTGCGCATAGATCCAGAGGGCAAGAGGTGCTTTAGGGCTGGCAAAAACGGCATCAAAATGATCTGCATCCAGACAAAACGCGGTAGCCTAGAGCAATACACAATGAGCGACGGTGTGATAGTTGATGACGTAAAACCAAGCTGGCTGTAAATTTAAAGAGAAAATTTAAAGGAAAAAAATGAAAATAGCAATCATCGGTGCAAACGGCAAAAGCGGTGCAAATTTAGTAAATGAGGCGATAAAACAAGGACATGACATCACAGCGATCGTTAGAAACAAAGAGTAAACCGACGGAGTAAAAGTCATCTATAAAAGATATTTTCGAGCTTACAAAGGCCGATCTAGCTGGCTTTGACGCGGTTATCAGTACATTTGCCGTTTGGTCGTTATAAACCTTCTTTTCTCACAAAAAAGTGGCCGCTCACCTTGTAAATTTATTAGAAGGCACTAGCACAAGGCTCATCGTAGTTGGAGGCGCTGGTACGTTATTTGTTGATGGCAAGGGCACTAGGCTCATGGACACCCCAGACTTCCCAGCAGCATATATGGGCGTGGCAAAGGCTACGGCAGAGTCTTATTTTGAGCTAAAAGGTAGCGCAAATGTGCTTTGGACATATGTAAGCCCAGCAGGCGACTACGACGAAAACGGCGCTCGCACTGGCAAATACGTTCTTGGCGGAGATGATCTCATACTAAACTCAAAAAATGAGAGCTACATAAGCTACGCAGACCTTGCGCTTGCGATCATTGACGAGCTAAAAAATAAGAAATTTATCCAAAAGCGCTTCACTGCGGTCTGCGAGAGAGCGTGAGTTTATAAATTTGACAGCTGGCGAAGGCTCGTAAGTCAAATTTAGCTGGCTGTCTTTGGCAGAAAATTTAAGTATAATCACGAAAAATTTAAGGACGATCATGCAAGTTGGCATTAAATTTTCAACTGCGATACACGCGCTTTTGTGTGCTAAATTTTTTGAAAATGAGAAGGTTACAAGCGAATTTATAGCTGGCAGCATAAACACAAACCCAGTTATCGTTAGACGTCTGCTTGGCGCTCTAAAGGCTGCAGGGCTCGTAAATGTCGCAGCTGGAGTTGGTGGAGTGAGCCTTGCAAAAGAGCCAAAAGATATAAATTTGCTTGAAATTTTTAACGCAGTAAATGAGAAAGAAAAACTTTTTAAAATTCACTCTGACTCACCAAAAGCCTGCCCAGTTGGCGGTAGGATAGAAGAGCTTTTGAGCGGGCACTTTTTAAAGGCGCAAACTGCTCTAGAAAATGAGCTAAAAAACGTTACTTTGCAAGACTTACTAGACGAGCTTGCAAGATAAATTTAGGCTAGAATATGATCCTTTCTAGCCTAAAATAAATTTACAAACTACTCTTGCATCGCGATCCATTTTTGTGCGATTCTCACGGCATTTGTCGCAGCTTACATAGACGCGATCAGTGCTTCGTCTTTTGATTACGGATTAAATTTTAATGTCTGGCGTGTAGTTTAGCGGTGAGGTTTCATTGCGATTTTTGTTTATTTGACTTCAAATTTAGGCTCGCCACAAGCAGGCATTTAAGTCTTTTGGGCTAGAAATTTAACCCAAAAGATAGATATCAATTAGCCAAAACGGATAAATTTAGCAGGCTAGAGCTCCAGCCTGCAATGGTTACTAAAATAAGCTATTTACGCTTTCGTTGTGATAAACACGGCGTATCACTTCGCCAAAGAGTGAAGCTGTGCTTAGCACTTTTATACAAGGGAGTTCTTCTTTTAACGGGATCGTATCAGTCACCACTAGCTCGTCTAAAAAGCCAAGTTTTAGTCTATCATAGGCTGGTCCGCTAAGCACTGGGTGCGTGCAAAACGCCATTACGCTAGTTGCGCCGCGCTCTTTAAAAATTTCAGCTGCTTTTACGATGGTGCCAGCAGTGTCGATCATATCATCGACCAAGATCACGTCTTTGCCTTTCACATCGCCGATCACGTTCATCACTTCGCTCTCGTTTGCTTTCTCGCGGCGTTTATCAACAATGACCATATCCAGCAAATTTAGATTTTTCGCCAAGGCTCTAGCACGAGCTACGCCGCCTACATCTGGGCTTGCAACAACTGGATTTGGTAAATTTTTAGCTTTTACGTAGTCGTTAAAGACAATGCTACCATAGAGGTTATCTACCGGGATGTCAAAAAATCCTTGAATTTGCCCTGCGTGAAGGTCCATAGTAACGACTCTGTCGATGCCTGCTGTTTGCATCATATTTGCCACTAGTTTTGCAGTGATAGGCACCCTAGGAGCTGCTTTTCTATCTTGTCTAGCGTAGCCAAAGTATGGCACTATCGCTGTTATAGAGCTTGCACTGCTGCGTTTTAAAGCGTCAGTTAAGATAAGAAGTTCCATTAAATTTATATTTGCTGGGGCACATGTTGGCTGGATGACAAAAACATCTTTTCCACGCACGCTTTCGCCGATTTGCACGCTGATCTCACCATCGCTAAATCTTTTAATGCTAGCTTCACTGAGCGGAAGCGACAAATATTGCGAAATTTTCTTCGAAAGCTCGATATTTGCGGTGCCTGAGAAAATTTTATAGCCTCTCATAATAGTAACCTTTTTTAGTGATTTTTATGTTGGGATTTTATCAAAATGAGCTTTAAATTTAAATTTATTTACCAACTAATTTTAGCCAAATTTTATACTCCAAAAGGCAAAATTTACACCAAATTTTTAAAC
>NZ_POYX01000087.1:0-8978 GCF_002913865.1 Campylobacter concisus | reverse complement strand
AGTCGTTCCCGAAAAAAACATAATTTTAATGCTTCATATATAGAACTCTTGCCTGCCCCATTGTTTCCGTAAAGCAAAAAATTATCTCCATTTTTTAAGTTTATTTCCGCTAAATCTTCATGAGCTAAGAAATTATTGATTTTTATTGTTTTAATCATATCTCACCTTTAAAAAATTTAATAAGCCTCTCTTTTAATTCAATGTCTCTTTTTTTTAGTTTTTCATACGATATATTATCCATGTCATCAGCTATTGACCTCACTTCTTCTATATTTGATTTTTTTAAATAATCCTTCTTTCTATCTATAGTGATATTTTTCTTGCTTATATCTAAAACAATTATATTACCAAGCATATCTACAACATCAGATATTTGTTCATCACTCCAATCTACAAGATACTTTTTATCCTTATAATTAATAATTTTATCAAAACTAGTTTGCTTCAAAGCCTTGTCCTCTATTAAATAAAACGCCAAAAGCGCATATCCGTTTTTAAGAAGTCCCAAATAATCAAAACGCTCAATGGGTATATTTTTCTCAATGAAATCATCAATGTCTCTATCAATACTAATATCTCTTATTATGTTAAATATTTTAAATTTAATGACACTAGTAGAACCATTAAAATATACCAATCTTATAAGTTTTTTTAAAAAGTTAACTGTTTCAACAGTATTTTGTGTATTAATATTTTTAACATACAAATATACTACCAATGCTATTTTAGGAAATTGATTTGTATAAATTTCCAATAGCTGTAACCATTTAGCCAATTCGGTTTCTCCATTTTTCCCTTTATTTATAAATTCTACAACTTCTATAATATCGATTAACTATTGTAAAACTTCATCATAATTCTTTGTTTTAAATGGCGAATATTTTTCCTCAATAAAAAAATCCCTAATATTTATTTCCGAAGTCGTTTTATTTTCCCTACCTCTTATTATATGAGAATAATATCTAAACAAGTCATCTATTTTCGTACTACTAGTCTCACAACGATTTCTTAGGTCTTTCCATTGCTCAATAAAAGCTTTTGCTTCATTATTTTTTCTGGCTTTTTCATATAATTTCCCCTTAAATATGTCTGCGTCATTCAAACTTTTACCGCGATTATTAAGAGTTTCGAATATCTTTAGTGCTTTGTTGTTAGCTTCTTCAAAATTTTTTCCATTTAATTCTATAGGAAGTAGGTATACACTCTCAAACAAGAACCTAATAAAAGCATCTAAATCACCTCCATTATTTACATAATATTCAATCCAGCGATAAAAAAATAAAGCATTCCTCTCAAATATATTCATAATTTTATGGACTAAAAATTCCCCTTTTGAATTCAAAAACTCTTCCATTTTGCTATCAAAATCATTTCTGCCATAATGCAATACTAACGCAAGATTTTCTTCATCGTTTACTTCAAAAACTTCGGATCTTATTCTATTATCTTCGTGATCGCTATATATGTCCTTTCTTATATAGCAGTCGCGTAATTTCTGTAACTTTGGTTGATATACGAACAAGACCTTAAAAAAAAGAAGCAATGTAGTAAGCCTCTGTTGCCCATCTACAACTTCCAATCTATCCTTGTTTTCGTCGCTTTTTGCAATAACTAGATTTCCAATAAAATACTCTTGATTTTCATGGTAAGCATTCATGATATCGTTGTACATTTGATAACACTCGTCATAATCCCAAGAGTATCCTCTCTGATAGGAAGGTATTACATACTGCTGTTGAATGTCAAAAATACTTCTTAAGTTTTTTTGCTCCGCTGATAATGATAAACTCATATTTTTACCTTTCAATTCCTAAAAATATTGCTATATAATACCAAATATCTTAGGAATAAAAATATAAGGCTTTATTGCTTTTCTATAATTTCACCCCTCTAGTTATCATCAGCGACTGATCATAAAATAAAATAAGCACCACCGAAACGCCCACACCAAGTGCTAGCGAGACCGTCGTAGTCGTGATAGCATTATCAAAAAATATGATCAAATACTCGTTTTTCTTAGCGATGCTTGTCTCATTTAAAAATGAAAAAAGCGCCAATATCCCTTTATATGCAAAAACTCCTGGCACCATCGGCAAAAGCGCTGGAAATGCGATGATCTCAGCTGGCACCTTTAGCCGTTTGGCAAAGAGCATGCCTAAAATTCCGCTCATAAAAGAGACGATGAGCGTTGCGACACTGATGTTAAAAAATCCCATCTGCATGATCCAAAAGCGGCTAGCATGCGCAAATGCAGCGAGCAAGGCACAAAATATGAGAGTTCTTTTTGGAGGCGAGCTAGCATAGGCAAAGCCAAGTCCAGCCACCGCAGCAAAGCCAGCATCTACAAGCGTTTCACTTAAAAGCTCAAACATTTAATATCTCCGCGCTGCTAAGCGTAAGCGTGATATAGACGCCAACAGCCATGCAAAGTATGAGGATGCCCGTGCTTATGGCTCTGCTTATGCCAACAAGGGTGTTGTCGTTTAGGATGTCAAAGACTGAATTTATGAGAAAAACGCCAGGCATCATAAAGAGCACAGACGAGCCTATCGCCACGTCGCTTGTGTGCGTAAGTCCGTAAGATACGCCAAGATAGGCGATAAATGAGACGACAAAGGATGTCAGGACATATTGGATTTTTAAATTTACACCCATTTTTGCAAGGGCAAATTTAAGAGTGTAGCCAACAAGCGTTGCAAAAAATATGCAAATAACTGAGCCAGCATCGCCTCCAAAAAGTCTGCAAAATGCCGCATTTGCAAAGCTTATCAAGATAAGCGAGCTAGCAAATTTATTCGCACCAACACTCATCACACTATCAAAACTCTCTTTAGCTTCATCTAAGCTCAAGCCCTCATCTAAAATTTGCCAGCTAAGCGATGATAGCTCAGAAATTCTGTTAAAACTCACCTGCCCTAACGGGATCTTTCTCACATAAGTTCGGCGCAGGGAGTTGTCAGCCGAGTCCATCACACTAATGGTAAAATACTTCACGAAAATGGTCACGCTAACGTCGTAGCCGTAGTGCTTAGCTATGCGGTCGACGCACTTTTCTACGCGCGCAGTGTATGTGCCAGCACTCACCATCGCTGTCGTGTATTCGGTGAGAAAATTCGTTAAGATTTGGATATCAGGCTTGGCGTTCATCTTGACTGATCTTAAATTTCAGAAAAAACAAAATGAGCTGCAAAACAAGCATCACTTTCATCACATATTCGCTTGCGCTATGCATCTTGGCAAACTCCGCTGTCTGCGTCGCCTCTGCGCCAAGACCCTGAGCCTGCACGATAAAAGGTGTGAAGATAAAGACAAAGCTTAGCGCTAGGGCTAAGTTTAAAAACGAGAGCATAAATGTGCTAAATTTTAGTGAAAATGCAAGCTTTTTTCTTAGATCAAAGAGCTCGCTAACTGCTACAAATGCGCTTACAAATAGCAAAACGTAGTTAAATTTTAAAAATATCTTTGTCATCATCTGCCCGCTCATAAAATGCGTGAGCACCCCCTCGCCTATGATGCTTTGTGGGAAAAATATGACTGGTGCGACCAAAATTCCAAGCGTTAGCTCAGTGCCGATCACCGCTGCTAATAGTAAAAAATAGATACTTCTCAATCTCTCTCCTTTATAGTTTTAAACTCGCGCAAAAGCCCCTGTCAAAGCCCGCTAAGTCCTTGTAAAAAGCGCTTTTATAGCCATTAAATTTTAGCGCCATCTCCATGCTCGCTCTTTGATCATAGCCCATTTCGCAGGCGATATTTTTTATGCCGCGATTTCTGGCGATAAGGATGATATTTTTTAAAATTTCATCTCCGACCTCGCCTCCAAATAGCGCCTCATGCGGCTCGTTTATCACAAATTTATCAAGTTTATAGTCTCGCGCTATATAAGGCGGGTTTGAGACCAAGATGTCAATATCACCTAAAATTTCATCGATATATGAGCACTTTACAAAGTCGATCTTCTCGCTTACATTAAATTTAAGCGCATTTTTTTTGGCTAAATTTAGCGCCTTTTCATTTATATCGGTGGCTACTATTTTAGCGTTTGTTTTAAGGGCAAGCATGACACTTATTATCCCGCTGCCAGTGCCGATCTCAGCGATCTTTGGCGCTTTATAGCCGCTTGCAATCTCAAGCACTTTATCGACTAAAATTTCAGTCTCAGGGCGCGGTATCAAAACACCACTTTCTACCTCAAACTCCAGCCCATAAAAGCCAGCCTTGCCGGTAATGTACTCAAGCGGCTCATAGTTTTCAAAGCGCTTTACAAGGGCAAAGTAGCCGCTCTCATCAAATTCGCTCTTTTGGTTTAAAAATATCCACTCGATACTCACACCAAGGTAGCTCATGAGCAAAATTTTAGCCACCCTGCTTGGATTCTCGCAAAGTGGCTTTAGCCTTAAATTTGCCTGCTTTAAAGCCTCTTCAACTCTCATTTTCTAGCTCATTTATCCGCTCAAAAAGGCTTGGGTGCGAGTGATAGACAAATGAGTAAAGCCAGTGCGACTTTGGAAATGCTTTGTTTTCGCTGCCAAGCTTGGTTAGGGCGTTTATCATGTCGGTTTTGTTTGAAATTTCTTTTGAAAACCTATCTGCGCCAAATTCATTTTTACGGCTAAAGTGCGAGATGATCGGCGAGAAAAGAAAGCTAAAAATAGGCGAGAAAAGCACCAAAAAGATGATGATGCTAGCGCCATTTTGCCCTAGTCCTATCGCCTCATAAGCGCTTGCGCCAACGTTTCCAAAGATGAAAAATAGACAAAATAGCATGACCGCGCTTAGCGCTATCATTTTTAGGATATCTTTATGCTTAAAGTGCCCAAGCTCGTGCCCCAAAACTGCCACGATCTCCTCGGTGCTTAGCTTTTTTATCAGCGTGTCAAAAAGTACCACTCGCTTTGTCGCTCCAAGCCCGCCAAAATAGGCATTTAAGCGGTTGTCGCGCTTGCTAGCGTCTATCGTAAAAACGCCGCTACTTTTAAAGCCACATTTTGTAAGCAAACCCTCTATCTTGCCCTTTAGCTCGCCATCTTCAAGTGGCGACATCTTATTAAAGATAGGCGCGATGAGCGTTGGATATATTAAATTTACAATTAAAGCGATGCCAAAACTTAGCAAAAACGCCCAAAACCACCAAAACTCCCCAAGAAAATTTATACATAAAAGCACGAGCCAGACGAAGGCCGAGCCAAAAATGAGCATTAGCGCTAGCGACTTTATGGTATCAACCAAAAATATCTTTGCGCTCATGTTTGAAAAGCCAAGCTTTTTGTCTTTGACAAAGCTTTCATAGATACTTAACGGCAGATCAAGAAGCGACGAGATCAGTAAAAAGCTCATCACAAATATGATATTTTCAAACGTAGTGCCCTCTTTTAGGCAAGCGCCTGAGAGCATTTTTAGCCCAAAGCTTATCCACGCAAAGAAGATAACGGCGTGATAGATGAGGCTAAAAATTTCAAATTTTTGATTTGTCACGGCGGCAACTGCGGCGTTTTTGTACTCGCTCGCTTCAAGCACGACAGGCTCTTTTTTAGCTTCAGCCCTTACAAAGCCGATCTGTAAATTCGCCAAAAAAAGCTTAAAAATCACATAAAAAATATAGATAAATAAAAGTGTATAAAACATATTCTCCCTTAAATTTCATAAAGACTAAAGCAGCCATAGTCCGTTCTAACTGCGAGCTTGCCATCTATAAATTTAGCCTCGCAGCTCTTTACGACATGATCTAGCATAAATTCCGCCATCACATCGCCACTTTGTAGATTGGTGGCGTAGGCTCTGCTTTGATCTATCACCACAAGCTTGCCAGCTACGGCGTCAATGCAAAACTCGCTCGCTCTTAGATACTTGTCCTTTATCCAAGGCTGTTTTGTCACTTTTGCGCTCTTTATATCAAGACAAAATAGCTTGTTTTCAAGATACTGCCTAACCAAAAGTGTCTTTTCGTCCAAAAAGCAAATTTTGTCAAGTGCGCCAAATTCGGCTCTTACTTCGCTTAAAATTTCGCCATTTTTTGCGTTTAAAATTTGCACTTCGTTCTCTTTGGTGCAAAGCGCAAGCATGCTAGCATCCGCACTAAGAGCCGCACAAAGTATCGGTGCGTAGCTTTTTTCGCTGCATTTATACTCACCGATCTTTGAAATTTCGCTATCCCTAAAGGCAAAAATTTGCCCAAACATGCCAAAAATAGCCACGCCGTTTGAAGCACAGATAAAGCTTGCTATCTCGCTATTTCGCTTGAGATTTTGCTCGGCTGAAATTTGGCGAAATTTAGCCCCTTTTGGCTCAAAAATGTAAATTTCATGATCAAGGTCTAAAAGTAGATTTTCACCTACGCACTGGGCGTCCCACGCAAGTGGCTTTGGCAAGGCGATCTGCTCTTTTATAGCACCACTTCGATCAAGCTTCACCAAAATATCACTAGGCATGCTGCCATCTTTTTGACCGCCACTTTTATAGACATAAATTTCATCTCTTACGCTGGCAAACGAGAGCGCTCCAGTATATCCACCACCGATATAAACGTGTAAGCTCGCCGCGCCGGCTTTTGCCTCGCTATCTTGCAGGATAAAGCCCTTTTTTAGGCTCTCCCACTCTTTTTTGACGCAGGCTTTTTTAGCCTCCGTCTCGCTTGCAAATTCTTTTTTACTCTGCTTTGTTTTGCTGCCTTTTAGGCTCACGCTCACTAAAGCTTTATCCTCTACACCAAGCCCTAAACGCTCACCGCTATCAAAATTTACAAGCTCGCGCATATTTCACTTCAAAAAGTTGTCGTAAAAGCTGCTGATAAATAGCACCAAAATGACAAAAGGCACGACAAATTTGATGTAGAAAAACCAAATGTTTATAAGCTTTGCGTATTTTTCACTGCCTTGCAAGATCTCTTTTTTCGCTTCATCTTTTAGCACCCAGCCGACAAATATCGCACATCCAAGTGAGGTTAGCACGAAAAATATGGTAGCACTTATCGCGTCGTATGCGTCAAAGATATTTTTACCAAAGATACTCACATGGCTTAGCAAATTTGTAGCCATAAGTGATGGTAAATTTCCTAGCACGAAAATGACGCTAAGCACTAAAAATATCGCTTTTTTGCGCCTTATCTTAAATTTCTCTTGCAGCGTAGTAATGATCACTTCATATATCGGTAGCGACGTCGTAAGCGCAGCGATCATAAGAAGCGCGAAAAACGCCACCGCGAAAAATCCGCCAAACGGCATGTGCGAAAAGACGATCGGAAGCGACTTGAAAACTAGGCTAGGACCGCTATCTGGCGAGACGCCGTAGCTAAAGAGCGACGGGAATATCATAAAGCCAGCAAGCACGGCTATGACGGTGTTTAAGATGCCAGTGATGATAGAAATTTTAACCAGCCCTTCGTCCTTTTTAACAAAGCTTGAGAGCGTTATCATCACGCCAAACCCAAGTGAGAGCGCAAAGAAAACCTGCCCCAAAACATCGACAAAAAGCTTTAAGCTTATCTTTGAAAAATCAGGCGTTAGATAAAATTTCACCCCCTCCATAGCACCTTCAAGAGTGATGTTTTTAGCGATCATGACGAGCATTAGGATAAAAAGAAGTGGCATTAGATATTTTGCTGAGCGCTCGATGCCGCCAACTGCACCTTGCACCAAGATAGCGTAATTCACTAGAACAAAAACAAGGGTCGCAAAGCTTATGGCAAGCGGATTGCTAACGATATTTTGCTCGTAAAATGCGCTAGTTTGCTCAAAACTCACGATATGCGAGAGATCAAGCAAACCAAATGAAATTTGAGCGATATAGTTTAAAACCCAGCCTCCGATAACCATATAATAAGCCATGATGCCAAATGCGCCAACAAGCCCCATCCAGCCGACTATCTGCCACTTTTTGCTGATCTTTTTGCCATTTACTGTGCCGCCAAATGCATCAACGGCGTTGCACTTTAGTCGCCTGCCGATGGCGTTTTCAACCAAAATCATAGGAATACCAATGACTATCATCGCTATGCAAAACACGAGAACATAGGCCCCGCCGCCGTTTTGACCGACTAAGTAAGGAAACCGCCACGTCGCGCCAAAGCCGACCGTAGCCCCTGCAACAGCTAAAATGTACGTAAGTCTTGAACTCCACGATTTTCTATCCATCTATCTACCTTTGTGAAAAATAGGGATTATATAAAAAAAATGATTAAATTTTGCTAGCGACAGGCGATGCTTGCGTGTAAATTTGGCTTTTTTGATAAATTTTAGGACTTTTATGTGTTGATTTTTTATCTTTGCAGGGTAAATTTAACTCTGTTAATGCAAAACGCCAAATTCTACATACCCCTCCGTCGCAATAAGCAATATCCAACCCTCTTTGGGGCTGCAAAAATAGTGATGTTGCGCGATATTTTCAACCATAAATTTTAAAAAATCATAAAAGCATTCAGGTACAAATTTAAGCTCTGTGCTTGTCAGACCATCACCGACGTAGCCTATCTCGCTGCTTAAAATTTTACTTTGAACGCTTGGATATGAGCTAAGAAAATTTTTAATATCAGCGAAATTTTCATAATCAGCCGTTTTGTAATCTTTTAAATTTTGCAAAAGCGGTTTTGAACCGACAAAGGTAAAATTTCGCTCTATAAAATTTGCTACATCATCGCTTTTGTGCCATTTTTGACCCAAATTTGACAAAAAAGAAAGCATCTCATCATCGGCGGAGATGAAATTTGAAACTGAATTTTTCTCGCTCATTTGTCTCCTTTTTTGTAAAGTCGCTACACCTTTGTAAAAGAGGGATTATATAAAAATTTATGGTGGTTTTATATTTTTTTAGTAACAGTTAGCGAGCAAATTTTAAAATTTCATGAACGAGTAATTTCGGCTCTAAAATTTGAGCTAAGCTGTAAGCGAAGCCAAATTTTAGTAGTCAATTCTTGCGAGTGAATGAAAGTTTAAAATTTGCTTTGAGATGTAAATTTATCAAAAGGGAGACAAGGGGACTTGAAT
>NZ_POYX01000086.1:0-1214 GCF_002913865.1 Campylobacter concisus | reverse complement strand
GTAAAAACATCGACAAGATAGTGCTCCAGCCGTAGTTTAGCTTGTAGCCTGCAAAGGCCAAAATGGCAAAAGAGATGAGCGTTAAAATGTAGATGAAATTTGAGTTATAAAAAAATAGAAATTTTGGCTTTTTAAATTTATGCTTTTTATCGTCGTTTTGGTACAAAAATGAGACAAAAACGAGGACCAATATCTCAAAAACAGTGATAAATGCGGTTGCACAAAAGAGCAAAATACCCGTAGATATCATCTCCGAGCTATCTAAACTCGGAAAATATCTGGTCTCAAAACCAAAATATAAAAAGTAGCAAAGCACGCTGATGATAGGCACTATGAAATTTGAGTGTTTGAAGAAATTTGCGACGCACTCTTTTATAAAATTTGCCTTTAAATTTGCCGAGTGCTCGCCCAAATGGCTCTCGAAAAACGAGTTTAAAAGTAGCTCATTTTTGACCTTTTCAAGCTCCTCTGGCTCTTTTGATAGCGCCCTTTTGTAAATTTCATAGTTTTTGTCTTCAAAATCCTTTATGATCTCATCTTTTATATCTAAGATCACGAAGCAAATTCGCTCTTTTAGCTCGCTAAGCTCCTTTGAAATTTCAGCGTAATTTGTCCTATTTAGCTTCAAATAAAGCTCGCATTCGCTTTCTAAAAGTGCTATTAGCCTACCTTGTTTGCTGCCTATGATATGTGAGTTTAAAAATCTAGCCTTGATAAAATTTATAAATTTACTAGCCTCTTTTACACTCTCATCTTTTTCATCTAAAATGTCTTGGTAGCTCAAATTTACCTTTCTTGCTTTTGTCTTGAAATTATCTTGCTTGCATCAAGCTCAAATCTTGTTCCATCTTTTGTCTCTAAATAGTAGAATTTACCTAAAGTTGAAAGAGCTTTGATATTGTGAAGCCAAACGGTGCCATCACGTTTTTCTGTGTACGTTATATCTTTTCTTTGTTTCATCTTGACAGTAGCTTTTTCTTCTTTTTGATTTGTACAATTTTTATCCAAACAATAGTTCAAAACATTATTGTGAAATTTAATATTTATTGCCTTATCTATATCCTTGCATTCTTTATTATTACAAGAAAAACTTAAATACTTTGGTGAAATGACAATACTACGATTTTGATCTTTTTTATTGCTGTCTATAATACTTAAATTATTTTCAATATATAAAAAAGCTTCTTTACCTTCAACAGTCGTTATTTCACTAA
>NZ_POYX01000085.1:0-925 GCF_002913865.1 Campylobacter concisus | reverse complement strand
ATCAATGAGATTCTTTAAATTGCTAAATTTATTAATGATTAAGTAACATCATATATAATGATACAAGAACTTCAGCTCAAAACAATATTAATAAAGGAGTCCTAATGGCTACTCAAGAGGTAAATTTAGAGTCTTTAAAAAAAGACTTAGATTCTTTGAAAGCAGATTTTAAAGATGTTATAAAATCTATCAAAGATATGGGTGCAGAGCGTGCGGAATCCGCTAAAGATAAAATTTTAGACCAACTAAATAGCGATGAGATCAAAAAATATATAGATGATCTAAAATCAAAAGGCAAAGACAGCATAGAAAACGTAAACGACGCAATAAAAGAAGATCCGATTAAAAGCATTGCCATTGCTGCGGGGGTTGGATTTTTAGCTGCCTGGTTATTAAAAAAATAATGGCGGGCATATCTGAATTTATAGTATCCGTGGTTGAGCTTATAGATGCTCAAGCTGACGATATTAGGTGTTCTTTTTTAAAGAGTGCCAATTCAGTTGTACTCAATATAATTGTGGGTGTGATTTACATCATAGGCTTAGTATTCTTTTTGCTAGGCCTGCACACGCTCCTTGAAAAAACTATTGGGGAAATTTGGGCGTATTTTGCCTGCTCTGCTGTGGCTTTTTTATCTTCGATTATCGTATACAAGGTATTCCGTGCAAAGTGATATAACAAAAGAAAAGCTAAGAATAGTAGTATCGATACTAGAGAACAAAAACACAGATAAAAAAAAGCTAAAACTCGAAGAGGCTAAGCTAAATTTATTACTAAATGATCCATTACCAAACTTTTTAACAGAACTCAGCCTAATCAATCGAGGCAATATTAAGCAGGCCTTGATATCCATAATAGATAAAAATTTTATAATACCTATCTTAAGCAAATTTCTATAAAAACTAATTTTTTATGCTCTTTTCTT
>NZ_POYX01000084.1:0-62497 GCF_002913865.1 Campylobacter concisus | reverse complement strand
ACTTTATGATATGGAAAAAGAGATACTACAAAATGCTGATTTTATATTTTCGCACAATAGCAGTACGCTAAATGAACTTAGAAAATTTTTTGGCTTACAAATAGTAAATTCAGTAGTTGTTTATAACGGTTGCAAGCAGGATTATGATTTTAAGAAAAAAGATTTTGATTTTTCAAGTATAAACTATTATGGCTCATTCTTGTTATGGAAAGGTCTTGATTTGATGCTAGATTTTGCTTTAAAAACTGACATAAAGCTCGAACTTTATGGTAAAAATAGTGGAAATAGTTTTATAACTTTAAAAAACACTCTCAAAGAAAAAAAGATCGAAGATCTGGTATGCTTTAAAGGATTGCTACCTCAAAATGAAGTTGTAAAAAGTCTTGTTGAAAATAATACTATTTTGATAATACCTAGTGTAAAAAGTGATTATTCGCTTTATAGCACTCCATTAAAGCTTTTTGAATATATGGCAAATTCAAATGTCGTCTTAGCTCCAAATTTCCCACCAGTTGCTGAAATAGTAAAAGATGGCGAAAACGGTTTTTTATATGAAGCGGGTGATGAAAAAAGTTTAGAAGAAAAATTTAACTATATAAAGACTTTAGGTAATGAAGAGCTAAATAAAATTTCAAAAAATGCCTATGAAAGTATGAGTAAAAATACTTGGCAAAATAGAGCTATAAAAATAATCAAAGAATTAGAAAAGATAAAATAAATTATTGAGTGTATTTAAAAAAGGGGCGAATGCCCCTGGGATTATGCAGCTGGATAAACAGATACTTTTTTTCTGTTTTTATCAAGTCTTTCAAATTTTACAAAGCCATCGACTAATGCAAAAATAGTGTGATCTTTGCCAAGACCTACGTTATTTCCAGCGTGAGTTGCTGTTCCTCTTTGGCGGATGATTATATTTCCAGCACGAACGAACTCGCCACCAAATTTCTTAACACCTAATCGGCGTCCGATACTATCACGGTTATTTTGGGTTGAACCTTGACCTTTTTTGTGTGCCATATCTTATCTCCTTAAGCTGCGATACTTACGACTTTTACACGTGTAAATTGTCTTCTAAAGCCGCGTTTTAGTTTTGAGTCTTTACGTCTGCGTTTTTTGTAGATAACTACTTTTTTGTCTTTGCCTTCATTAACGACCTCAAGAACAACTTTTGCACCCTTAACAAATGGCGCACCTACCTTTACTTCACCGTCATTTACAGCTAAAACTTCTGTAATCTCAACGGTTGATTTAGCTTCAGCGCTAAAGTGATCTAGCTTAAGGAACTCGCCCTCGCTAACACGATATTGCTTACCGCCATGCTTAAATATAGCGTATTTTGACATACTCTACCTTTCTAAATTTGGTAAGACCAAAAAGCACTTTTTTGCAAAAGATTTATGGAGCTTTGTTGGTTGTAAGGTGTGAATATTATCCAAAAGTTTATAAATTCTACTTTAATGCCCCTGATCTTATGATCTCGTCGGCTAAATTTCTTATCATAGATGTATGATCTAAGAAAAAGGTTTTGTCATTTGGCAAATGTGGCCGATATATCAGCGTTTTGGCTACTGGTGCGCTTAAGATCACATTTATCAGTTCAAGCTCAGGCGGAAAAACAAAATAAAGTTTTGGCTTAGGAATTTCATTTTGAAAGAGCCTCTTTGCGTAAAATTTACTGAAATTTTCATTTTTTGGTAGCGTTATCTCTTTAAAGAGTTCAAGCGGTAAAAAGTAGCGCGCCAAAGCGTGAAGTCCATGCGCAAAAATGTAGAGGCGTTTTTCAAATTTAGGCGCATCTGTCCTGCCAAAAGTGGAGCAAAATTTCTGCAAATGCTCGCTCATAGCGGCCGTATCTTTTTCGTGTAGGGCAAGCATAAATTTAATTGCTTCTCTTTCATTTGCTGGCTTTTTGGACTCTGCAAAGGCGTGAGCCTTTTCTAGAGCAGGGGCAAGTAAATTTTCATCTTGCCAAAGCATCGCCGTGAGCAGATCATGCATAACACATAGAAATTTATAGCCGTTTTTGCTAGGTGGCAAGCCTTTTGGAAAGATCCTTGCCATACTATCTGTGTCGCCGCAAGCGATAGCAAAAAACGCAGGGATCAGCTTCTCACACTGGTCATATCCGCCGCTGCAGCCTGGGAGTAAATTTAGCTTAGCGTATTGAAAGATAAGATCATTTAGTGCCTCGGCATCGCCCTCAGCTAGGCACTTCTCAAGGCAAAAGTCATAACGCCTAGCTCTTGAAAAAGATAGGTTGCGTATGAGCTCACATAAAAAGTCGTAATCGTTTAAATTTTTCTCTTTTATCTCGGCGTAAATGCTTGCATACTCGTCTAAAAGTAGCTCTTCATCGCTTTTTGGTGGTTTTTTGGCTTTGAAAATGTTAAATAAGCCTTCTAAAAATGACATTTTGCCTCTCCTTATTTTTGCTAATTTTAGCCAAAAACGCCTAAAATGGCTTAGTTTTTTGGCTCACAAAAAGTTAAATTTAGCGGATATTTTAACCGCATTTTGGCTATAATCGCCCAAATTTAAGCAAGCTCAGGAAAAAGATGGCAGGCGAAGACCAAGAAAAAACCGAAGAAGCGACCCCCAAAAAGATAGAAGACGCCAAAAAGGATGGCAACGTCCCCAAAAGTCAGGACCTATCAGGCTTTGTGACCCTAGTCATTGCTATTGGTGTCCTGCTTGCGATGCTAAATTTCATGAAAGATCAGGTCATCTCGCTTTACATCTACTACTCTAAATTTATCGGTCAGCCACTGACATTGCCAACGGTAAAGATGATCGTTGTAAATACCTTTGGCAGGGCGCTTTTGATGATCCTGCCAGTTTGCATCTGCGTCGCGGTAGCTGGCATAATCGCAAATGTAATGCAGTTTGGTTTTATATTTACCACAAAGCCCATAACACCAAATTTTGGCAAGATAAATCCACTAAAAGGGCTAAAAAATTTATTTTCTATGAAAAAGGCGATCGAGAGTGTCAAGATCGTCGTTAAAGTAAGCATCGTCTTTGGTGTTGGATTTTACTTTTTCTTGCAGTTTATCAAAGAGCTTCCGCACACGCTATTTTTTTCTATGTTTGACCAGCTTGCGTGGCTAAAGGAGAAACTCATCATCCTAGTTAGCGTCATGCTTTTTATACTTTTTGTGATCGGCCTTGCTGACTTGCTTATCGTGCGTTTTCAGTATTTTAAGGATCTTCGCATGAGCAAGCAAGAGATCAAGGACGAGTATAAGCAGATGGAGGGTGACCCACAGGTAAAAGGCAGGATCCGCCAAGCGCAAATGCGTGCAGCCAAACGACGAATGATGCAAAACATTCCACAAGCTGACGTCGTCATCACAAACCCAACTCACTATGCCGTGGCGATCAGATACGACAAAAGCCGCGACGAAGCACCGATAATACTTGCTAAAGGGATTGATTTCTTAGCGCTTCAGATAAAAAAGGTGGCAGTTGAAAACGGAGTGCAAATTTATGAAAATCCACCTCTTGCAAGGGAACTTTATAGAGTTTGTGAGGTCGATGATACGATACCAGCGCACCTTTTTAGAGCTGTGGCTGAAGTGCTAAGCTTTGTTTATATGAGCAATAAGCAGAAATTTCAAGATAAACTTTGATGAAGAAATTTCTTGCCACCAAAAGGTAGCAAGAAATTTATCTATTATAGATAGCCAAAAGCTGTAGCGAAGATATAGCCAAATATACAAGAAACTATAACTCCGATAAGTCCTGGCAAGATGAAGCTGTGGTTGATAACAAATTTACCAATGTGCGTTGTACCACTTCTGTCAAACTGAATAGCCGCAAGGTCGCTTGGGTATGTTGGTAGGATGTAGTATCCATAGCAAGCCGGCGCAAAAGCTAGGATTACAGCAGGGTTAACGTCGATGTTTAGTGCTAATGGCACGAACGCAACCAAGGCTGCAGCTTGAGAGTTAACAAATTTAGAGATGATAAGTAGCATAACCGCATAGGTCCAAGGGTGCTCTTTTACGATGCCACCAAGGGCTTCTTTCATCATCGGAGTATGTACTGCAAACATAGTCTCAGCCATCCAAGAGATACCAAATACCGCAACAAGCGCGATCATACCTGATCTAAAGATCTCGTTTTTACCGATCTTGCTAGCATCTGTTGGAGTAAATATCAATATGATGGCACCTGTTAAAAGCATGAAAATTTGGATAACATGAACCATGCTTAGGCTCTTTGAAGAGGCTAGTTTGTTGCTTATGTTGATATAAGCGCCTTGAAATTCCTCTTTTGCACCTTTTTCATTTATATATGTTACTGCACCATCAGCTGTGCGAGTAAGAGTTTGTGTGCCGTCTTTGCCGACAATTTTCACTGATTGAGCTTTTTGGTTTGCATTTAGTTTGTCGTTTGAAACTTTTAACTCAGCAGCTTCTGTTTGGATGCTTGCGTCTTTTATCTTTAAGGTTTTTAAGACTTTTTGCTCAGTTGGAAGGTTTGCTACTATTTGAACGACTGTTGCGTCTTTGTAAGTAGTCCAGCTTGGGCGAAGATCTTTAAAGTATCCAAGAAGTGCGACTACAAGGATAGAGCCCAAAAATATCCACATTGCAGCCCATTGGTGCATAGGAAGTTTTTTGCCTAGAAGTGTTGCGCTATCGCCATAAACGTATTTTTTAAACTCAGGGTCTTGAAGTTTTGCTTGAAAGACTTCGTCTTTATCAAGGTCTTTACCTCTAAACCAGCTAAAAATACCTATCGCCAAAACGCCACAAAATGTCGATGGGATAGTGATCTTTAAAAGGTCTAAGTATCCATCAAAACCAGCTAAGTGAGTTTTAGCGTTGATAAGAAAGCTAGTAAGGGTTACAACAGCGACTGAAACTGGGCTAGCGATGATACCCATTTGTGAAGCTATCGAGCTTGCAGCCATAGGACGCTCTGGGCGGATGCCGTTTTTGATAGCGATGTCATAAACGATAGGAAGCACAGTATAAACAACGTGTCCAGTTCCGCATAAAATAGTAAGCGTACATGTTACAAATGGAGCTAGGATACTTACATATTTTGGATTTTTTCTAAGTATGGTTTCTGCTATTTGAAGCATAACGTCAAGACCACCACTAGCTTGAAGTGTAGCACTAGCCACAACAACGGCTAAAATGGTTAGCATAACATCGATAGCAGGCTTGCCAGGCTCGATGTTAAATCCAAAAACTAAAACTATAAGACCGATACCGCCTAGCATACCAAGCGCTATACCGCCTTTTTTAGCTCCGTAGAACAAACAGATAAGGACGATGAGAAGCTGGATAGCAAACTGCACGCCTTCACTTAAATTCATGAGAAAATCCATGAAACCTCCTAAGTTAAATGTAAATTTAATGTTGATTATATCTCTTATGAATTGAGATTAAACTTATATTTTAAGATTAATTTGACAAAAGTGAGAGTTTTGCATTAGTTGAAAGCTTGCTGATAGGTTATCTTGGTCTAAATTTTTGTATCATCGCCACTCTTTCTAAATTTATAAATTTTACTTTGTATAAACTATAAAATCTAAATTTTTCATTCTTTGTTTTTAAAAATTATTAATATAAAAATTTAAGTTTTATTTTATATACTTGTAAAAAGTTGCGGGGCGCTATCATCTGTGTTAAAATCTACGAGATAAATTTAAAAGGATAAATTTGAAAGAAAAAACTAAAGAAGCGATATCTTTATCTATAAGCAAAAGCAAATTTAGCCAAAATAAAAGAGTAATCTGGTCGGTGATCGGCATTATTATTTTGGCGATAGAAATTTATATTGCGATTTTTATTAAAGGTGGTTTTATAAGGCACTATATCGGCGATGTGTTAGCTACTGCGATGCTTTATGCGTTTGGGCGAGCTATATTTAGGGTGGCTCCTATAAATTTAGCCATTTGCGTCTTTGTCATTTCGCTTTTTATAGAAGCCGCGCAATATCTCAAAATTCTTGAAATTTTAGGTGTGAAAAGCTCAATATTGCGGATAATTTTTGGTGGGACATTTGACTTGACAGACATTATTTGTTACTTAGCTGGCTGCATTTTAGCTTATCTGTTTGAAAATTTATCTATGCAAAAAAGCAAAACATACTAAATTTATACATTTTATATATGCCGTTTAAATTACAAGATAAAAATAGGCTAGCTCATTTAAATTTAGATAGGCTAGCCAAAATTTTGCTCTATTTTAGCTCGCCACAGTTTTTCGCGATATTTAGCGATGTTTTAAGTGGCACATTTAGCGTGTAAATTTCCTCCATTGTCTTTTGTGTCGCCTTGCCAAATTCTTGCGCAAATTCGTCTTTGACCTCGAAAATTAGCTCGTCATGGATCTGAAGCAGCATTTTTGCGTTTTCATCTAAATTTGCTCTAACTTTTACCATCGCCATCTTGACAAGATCCGCCGCTGAGCCTTGAAAGACCGTATTTACCGCCTCGCGCTCAAACATAGCTATTTGCATAGGCGTGGCACTTTTAAAGTCAAAGTAGCGCCTTCTGCCAAGTAGCGTCTGCACAAAGCCATCGTTTTTAGCTGAAATTTTTATGCTCTCCAAAAACTCTTTGATCGTCGCAAACGCCTTAAAGTAGCGCTCTATATACTCTTTTGCCTCGGCTCTTGTGATATTTACTTGATTTGCCAGTTTGCTTGAGCCCATGCCATAAATGAGCCCAAAATTTATACTCTTTGCCACGGCTCTATTTTGCCCGTCACTGCTACCAAATATGCTAATAGCCGTCCTTGCGTGGATATCCTCGTCATTTTTAAACGCCTCAAGAAGTGCAGGATCACGGCTAAAGTGAGCTAGCAGCCTAAGCTCGATCTGGCTGTAGTCAAGCCCCACAAAGCTATAGCCTTCGCGCGCCTCAAAGCACTCTCTGACGTCCTTTGCGAGGCTGCCACGAGCTGGGATATTTTGCAAATTTGGATTTTTGCTTGAAAGTCTGCCAGTACTCGTGCCAGTTTGCAAAAAGCTCGTGTAAATTCGTGAGCCCTCGTCCTTTTTCGCAAGCGCTAAAAGTGGCTCGCAGTAGGTGCTTTGCAGTTTATATAGCTCTCTGTAAGCTAAAATTTTTTCAATCACCGGATGAGCGTCTATGAGCTCAGCTAGCACGCTCTCATCGGTGCTATATCCTGTTTTTGTCTTCTTTTTGCTTGGAAGCTTTAGATGCTCAAAAAGTATGACACCAAGCTGTTTTACTGAGTTTATGTTGAAATTTTCGCCGCTTAGCTCGTAAATTTCACTTGTTA
This sequence comes from Campylobacter concisus, assembly GCF_002913865.1. Lineage (GTDB taxonomy): Bacteria > Campylobacterota > Campylobacteria > Campylobacterales > Campylobacteraceae > Campylobacter_A > Campylobacter_A concisus_AM. Next base: position 55,232 of record NZ_POYX01000084.1, on the reverse strand, counting down.
GCGCCTTTAGTTTGGTGTCGTTTTCAAGGATGAGCTTTTGCATTTTGGCTTCGTTTATCTTGATGCCGTTTTGCTCCATGTCAAAAAGCGTAAGGATAAAAGGAAACTCGTGCATATCGGCAAGGGTGAGTAAATTTTTATCAAGCGTGTTTTGAAAAGTTTTATAAAATTTAAGCGTTATCCAAGCGTCCTCAGCGGCGTATTTAGCGGCATTTTCTAGAGGCACATCGCCAAAAGTCTGCCCCTTTTTGACCATATCTTCAAATTTGATCGTGTCGTAGTCATAGAGCCTCTTTGCTAGCGCGTCCATGCCCACACTCGAGTTTGGATCGCTAAGCCACGCAAGTATCATCGTGTCTTTGAAATTTGCAGGCGGATTTAGCCCAAGGTTGTTTTTTACTATCTCAAAATCATATTTTAAATTTTGTCCGATCACGCAGCCTTTATAAATTTGCCCTACCGCCCAAGTGGCAAATTTTAGGCCTATTTGCTTTGGCGCGCCTAGGTAGTTGTGAGCTACTGGCACGTAGTAGGCGTCCTCGTCGTTAAAGCAAAAGCTAAAGCCAACTATCTTTGCGCTCTTGCTATCAACGCCCGTGGTCTCGGTGTCGAAGGCGACGATGGTCTCTGGGGTGATGTCGGCAAGCAGTTTCTCAACACTGGCTTCATCAAGCAGTAAATTTGCTCTAAAGCCAAGTTTAAATTCAGCATTTTCCTCTTTTTGCAAACTCTTAAGAAGCCTGTTTAGATCGTACTCTTTTAAAATTTCTGAGATGTTTATCAAAGGATTTTGCTCTGGGAATTTAGAGTGCTCAAGATCAAGCGAAGTGATCGCGTCATCAAAGAGCGTGGTTAGTTTTTTGCTCAAAAATGCCTCGTCTCTTGCGGCTGCAAGCATATTTTTGGTGCGCTCGTTTCTAACAAGGGCTAAATTTTCATAAACTCCCTCTAAGCTGCCATACTCAGCTAAAAGCTTTTTAGCTCCCACTGCGCCGATGCCTTTGACGCCTGGGATGTTGTCTGAGCTGTCTCCTGCGATGGCTAAAAAGTCTCTCACCTGAGCTGGATAGACGCCATATTTTTCAAAGCAGCTAGCGCTATCGTGGTCGATCTTGCTTTGCGGGCTGTAGATGCTCACTTTGCCGTCCTCTATGAGCTGGTAAAGGTCCTTATCGTGCGTGACTATTCGCACAAATATATCTTTATCTTTGCAAATTTTAACCGCGCTTGCGATGATGTCATCGGCCTCGTAGCCCTCACGGCTAAGGCTGTAAAGCCCCATTTTTTCTATCATATCTATACAAACTGGCAGCTGCTCTTTTAGCTGAGCTGGCGGCTCGCTCCTATTTGCCTTGTACTCGCCCAAAATTTCATGACGCAGGGTCTTGCCCTTGCTATCAAGTGCGAAGATGAGGTAGTCGCTTTGGTACTCGTCTTTTAGGCTCGCTATGAAATTTGCAAAGCCACTTATCATGCCACTTGGTTTGCCCTCGCGATTTTTAAGCCCACTCATAGCGTAATAAAGCCTAAAAAAGAAGCCAAAAGTATCAATAATCGTAAGTGTTTTCATTCTCTATCCTTTTGCGTCATTTTATGAAATTTAGGCAAAAATTTGGCTGATTTTCTAAATTTATGATGTGGCAAGAAAAAAATAACATTTTGAATACAAAACAAATTTTAATCATTTAAAAGATATAATCCACCCTAAATTTAAAAACAAAAAATAGATAAACTTAAGGTAAAAAATGTTTATAGATAGCGTGAAATTAACCCTAAGCTCAGGCCATGGCGGAGCTGGTGCAGTAAGCTTTCGCCGCGAAAAGCACGTCATTTTAGGCGGTCCAGACGGCGGTGACGGCGGTGACGGCGGAGATGTCTATTTTGTCTGTGATAACAACACCCACACACTGGCAAACTACAAGGGCAAAAGGGCGATGAGAGCGAGCGACGGCGAGGCTGGCATGGGCAGACGCATGACTGGCAAAAAGGGCGAGAGCTTAGAGCTCATCGTGCCACCAGGAACGGCGGTCTATGACGCGCAGACAAACGAGCTACTTTGCGACATGGTAGAGGAGGGGCAAAGGACGCTATTTTTAAAAGGTGGCAAGGGCGGACTTGGAAATTTTCACTTTAAAAACTCTATCAACCAAGCTCCAGAATACGCTCAAAAGGGCATGCCAGAAGAGAGCGTAGAGGTTAGGCTCGAGCTAAAACTGATAGCTGACGTGGGACTTGTAGGCTTTCCAAATGTCGGCAAATCAACCCTAATTTCAGCCGTCTCAAACGCCAAACCACAGATCGCAAACTACGAATTTACTACGCTTACGCCAAAGCTCGGACTTGTTGAGGTCGATCAGTTTAGTGGCTTTGTCATGGCTGACATCCCTGGTATCATCGAGGGAGCTAGCGACGGACGCGGCCTTGGCGTGCAGTTTTTAAAGCACATCGAGAGAAATAAAATTTTACTTTTCATGATAGATAGTGCGAACTACAGAAGCATGAGCGAGCAGTTTAGTGTGCTAAAAGAGGAGGTCGCTAAATTTTCAAGCGTGCTTGCCAGCAGGGACTATGCTATCGCTATAACAAGAGTCGATGCGGCTGAAAATTTAGATGAAAATATAAGCGAATTTATGAAAAGTATAAATTTAGAGCCAAATCAAGTTGGTAAATTTGTCTATAAGCAAGATATTTACAGCTTTGACGCGAAAAAGCCATACTTTATTTTGCCGATCTCATCAGCGACAAATGAGAACATCGACGAGCTTAAATTTGCACTGCTTGAGCTACTAAAAAAAGAGCTTTGAGTTGCGACTTTTTAGTGCTTTGAACTTAGAAATTTAAGAGTATAAAATGAAGAAAATTTTTTGCATTATGCTATTTTGCTTTGGTGCATATAGCTGTGATCCAGCGGATCCAATATATATGTTTTTGAATTTTAATGATAATAATCGCGACGGCGCGCTAAATTTAGATGAGTGGATGACCTGCAAAGCGCCCCAAGCCCTAAAAATAGCGCCAGATCTATGCACAAGGCAGGAATTTAAGAGGCTTGATACAAACCGCGACGGCAAAGTTAGCGTTGATGAGCTAAGAAATTTAGTGTTTCAAAAGATTGATTGGAAAGAAGATCCTTGCGCCTTCTGGCCGCCGAATAGCAAAAACGTAGATCAAAATAAAAGTCGTTGAAATTTAAAGGAAAGTGATGAATGTAGTTTTTATGGGGACGCCTGATTATGCCGTTAGGATACTTAGGCACCTAAAAGAGGCTGGCTTTAATATAAAAGCGGTCTTTACCCAGCCTGATAAGCCAGTTGGCAGAAAGCAAATTTTAACCCCAAGTGAGGTCAAAATTTACGCGCAAAAAGAGCTAGTAGGCGTGCCAGTCCTTACGCCAAAGACACTAAAAGATGAGGCAGTGGTTGCCGAGCTAAAGGCATTTGAGCCTAAATTTATCGTAGTGGCAGCTTATGGCAAAATTTTGCCTAAGAGCGTGCTTGACGTGGCGACTTGTATAAATTTACACGCTTCGATCTTGCCAAAATATAGAGGTGCTAGCCCCATTCAAAGCGCGATCCTAGCAGGCGAGAAGCAAACTGGCGTCACAGCTATGCTAATGGACGCTGGCCTTGATACTGGCGATATGCTAGACTTCATCTACACGCCCTGCGAGAGCAAGATGTCAAGCGAGCTTTTTAGTGAGCTAGGCGAGCTTGGCGGTGAGCTAATCGTAAAAGTGCTTAAGAATTTTGAAAATTTAAAGCCACAAAAGCAAGACGAGAGCAAGGCCTCGCACTGCAAAAAGATAAGTAAGAGCGACGGACTTTTTAGCTTTGACGAAGAGGCGGGGCAAATTTATAATAAATTTCGTGCGCTCACACCTTGGCCAGGGCTTTATCTGGCAAGCGGACTAAAAGTTTTATCGCTTGAGCTAAGCGAAAAAAGTGGCAAAAACGGAGAAATTTTAAGCGTAGAAAAGGACCACGTTGTGGTTGCTTGCAAGGGTGGGGCGGTCAAAATTTACGAGCTTCAAGAGCCAAGCAAAAAGCCAACAAACGCAAAAGCATATATAAATGGTAAGCGCCTTAGCGTTGGCGATGAATTAAAATAAATTTAAAGGAGCGGTTATGAAAAATGCGCTAAGTATAGCAGGGGTTGATCCAAGCGGCGGAGCTGGAGTTTTAGCTGATATAAAGGTCTTTATAGCACACGGCGTATATGCGATGGGAGCGATCACAGCGGTCACTGCTCAAAATACAAAGGGCATCTTTGGCATGCAGTTAGTTGAGCCAAAGCTCATAGAGGATCAGATCAAAGCGATATTTGATGATATAAGAGTTGATGTGATAAAAATAGGCGTTGTCCCAAGCGTTGAGATCATCAAAAGCGTCTCAAAAACGCTAAGAGAGATCAAAAATTTACCGCCAGTCGTGCTAGATCCTGTCATGAGCTGTAAAAATGGTGACATCTGGCTAGAGGGCACTGCAAAAGACGCGATCGTGGAGGAGCTTTTCCCACTTGCGAGCGTGATCACGCCAAATATCTTTGAAGCGCGCGAAATTTTAAAGCGTGAGCTAAAGGGCGAGTGCGAGTTAAAAGAGGCTTGCAAGGAACTTTTGAAATTTGGCACAAAGAGCGTTTATCTAAAGTGTGGCGAGCTTGACGGCAAGTCGCTTGATATATTTTATAATGGCAAGGAATATGAAATCTTTAGCGACGAGCGCATAAATACGACTGCGACACACGGCTCAGGCTGTTCGCTCTCAAGCGCGATCGCATCAAATTTAGCAAATGGCCATAGTCTAAAAGAGAGCGTGAAAAACGCGCATGATTATATCTTTAACGCTATTAAAAACGCAGTTATTATCGGCGGCGGACAAAATCCGGTAAATCACTTCTATAAATTTAAGGTGTGATTTGAAGGTTGAGTTTATCCAAAGCATGCCTTCGACGCAGGAATTTTTGATAGACGCCCTAAAAAACGGCGAGATAAAGCCACCGCACATGGTCGTGGCGTATAATCAAACAAAAGGGGTCGGCAGCCGCGGCAACAGCTGGGAGGGACTTGGCGGAAATTTATTTATGTCATTTTGCATAAGCGAAGATGAGCTGCCAAGCGACATACCTCCGCCCTCGATCTCGATATATTTTTCTATGTTGATGCGTGAAGTCTTGAGCGAACTAGGCTCAAAGTGCTGGCTAAAATGGCCAAATGATTTTTACGTGGATGAGCGTAAAATAGGTGGCACTTTGACAAATAAAGTGGATGAAATTTACATTTGTGGCATGGGGATAAATTTAGCTAATGCGCCCGAAAATGCGGGCATTTTAGACATAAAAGCTAGCGTAGATGAGCTGGTTTGGGGCTTTGTTAGCATGCTTGATAAAAAGATTTTATGGAAGCCAATTTTTAGCAAATTTAGGATAGACTTTTGCAAGTCAAAAAGTTTTATTACGCATATTGCAAATAGAGCTGTTTCGCTTCAAGATGCTGAAATTTGCGAGGATGGAGCGATATTATTAAACGGGGAAAAGGTATATTCTTTAAGATGAGCGAGATAATAACAATAGCTAACCAAAAAGGCGGCGTTGGCAAGACCACAACGGCCGTAAATTTAGCCGCATCACTGGCGGTTGCTGAGAAAAAAGTATTATTAATAGACATCGATCCGCAGGCAAACGCGACGACAGGACTTGGTTTTAGCAGAAGCGACTACGAGTTTAACATCTATCACGTCTTAACAGATAGAAAAAAGCTCTCACAAATCGTACTAAAAACTGAGATCCCAACGCTTTTTTTAGCTCCGTCAAACATAGGACTTGTCGGCATCGAGCAAGAATTTAACGACCAAAGTAAGGACTATAAACTAATCCTTAAAAACAAAATTTCAGAAGTTGTGGGCGACTATGATTTTATCATTATCGATAGTCCTCCAGCACTTGGCAGCATCACGATAAATGCTCTTAGTGCAAGCGATAGCGTGATCATCCCGATCCAGTGCGAATTTTACGCACTTGAGGGCTTGGCGCAGATACTAAACACTGTAAAGATCATCAAAAAAACGATAAATCCAAAGCTAAATATAAAGGGCTTTTTGCCGACAATGTTTAGCTCGCAAAACAATCTCTCAAAAGAGACTATTGCAAATTTAAAGCAGCATTTTGAAAATAAGCTCTTTAAGAGTAAGGACGGAAAAGACGAATTTGTAGTCGTTCCAAGAAATGTCAAACTAGCTGAAAGCCCAAGTTTTGGCAAGCCGGTGATACTTTATGATATAAAATCACCAGGCTCGATCGCATATCAAAATTTGGCATATTGCATTTTAAACTAAAAAATAAGGAAAAAAATGGCGAAAAAAGGTGGATTAGGGCGCGGACTTAGCGCGATACTTGAAGATGTAGAGCAAGCCTACAGCAAAGAGATCGCAAATTTAAAAGACTCTGAGATAGTCGAAGAGATAAATATAGATGAAATTTTACCAAATCCTTACCAACCAAGAACGCATTTTGACGAAGAGGCTTTAAAAGAGCTAAGTGCCAGCATCAAAAGGCACGGACTAATACAACCAATAATCGTCATCAAAAAAGATGACGGTTATATGCTAATAGCTGGTGAACGTAGATACCGTGCTACAAAGATGCTTGGAGCAAGCAAGATAAAGGCGATCATCGCTGATATCAAGTCTCAAAATTTAAGAGAGCTTGCGCTTATCGAAAACATACAACGTGAAAATTTAAATCCAATCGAACTTGCAAAGTCATATAAAGAGCTTATAAACGAGTATAAGATCACACAAGATGGCCTAGCAAACATCATCCACAAGAGCAGAACTCAGATAACAAATACGATGAGACTTTTGCTACTTAGCGACTATACGCAAAGACTTTTGCAAGAAGATAAGCTCACGCAAGGCCACGCTAAAGTCATCGTAGGACTTAGTAGCGAAGAAGAAAAAATGGTTGTTGATACGATCATCGGACAGAAACTAAGTGTTAGAGATACAGAAATCTTAGTAAAAAAGATAAAAAATAAAGAAGAAGTAAAAGAGCCAAAACCTCAAATTTCAGAAGAAATGAGCAAAAAATTATCAAATTTACAAGAAATTTTTAAAAATTTAAAGATAAAGACGAAAGTAAAATCTAAAAATTTAATATTAGAATTTAGCGACATTTCGCAGGTAGAAGAATTTATCGCTAAGCTAAAATAGAATTACAAATTTATTTTTATTTTTAGTATTTTATTGTAAAATCAGACTTTGATTTGAATATTAAATAAAACTTAATAACAAAATAAGGAGAGTGGATGTTAGAAATAGATGTGCCATTGATGCTTTTAACGGCTATCGTTTTCTTTGTCTTGATCGCCATTTTAAATCCTTTGCTATATAAGCCAATGCTTAAATTTATAGATGACAGAAATGCTTCTATAAAAAATGACGAAGAGAGCACTAGCAAAAATGCAAGCGACTTAAGCGTTCATGAAAAAGAGATCGAAGAGATCATACAAAATGCAAGATCTGAGGCTAACAAAATAAGACAAGAAGCCTTAAATTTGGCAAAAGAAGAGTCTTTAAAAGATATCAATGCGGTAAAAAGTAGTTTAGAGGCTGATTATAACGAATTCCTAAATGCTCTAAGCTCTCAAAAAGATAGTCTAAAGTCAGATCTATCAGCTAAACTACCTGAGCTTAGAGCTGCTTTAAATGCTAAGCTCTCTAAAATTTAAAGGAAATTTATGAAGATAAAAATTTTATTTTTTCTAGCACTTCCATTTCTAGCATACGCTAGCGAGCATGGTGGAACAAACTACGACATAGTCGAGAGAACGCTAAACTTCTTACTTTTCTTTGGTATTTTGGTCTATTTTGCTGCTAAGCCACTAAAAGCTCTTTATCAAAGCAGGATCGATAGGATCGCAAATAAGCTTGAGAGCATCCAAGAGAAGCTTCGTGAGTCAAAAGCTAAAAAAGATGATGTTTTAAAGCGTGTAGAAGAGGCTAAGCAAAATGCAAATGCTCTAATCGAAACCGCGAAAAAAGAGGCTGTAAATTTAGCTGCAAAAGTTAAAAAAGAGGCTCAAAACGATATCGCAAATATCGAAAAAGGCTATAAAGAGCAAAAAGAATTTGAAGAGCGCAAGATGACAAAAGGCGTTGTAAATGAAATTTTGAGCGACATTTTCTCAAGCGATAGCCTAAAAGTCGATCAAAAAGAGCTTGTAAATATCATACTTAAAAAGGTTAGCTAATGAATGAAGTAGTAGCTAAAAAATACGTAAAGGCGATCTTAAACGACGTAAAGTCCAATGAACTTAATGCATTTGTTGAAAATTTATCAGAACTAGCTGCCGCTTTTGGAAGCGATAAATTTAAGAGCATTATAAGCTTGCCAACTCTAAAAGCTGCAAAAAAGGTAGAATTTATACTTTCTCTAGTAAAAAATTCAGACGCCAAATTTGCAAATTTTATAAAGCTTCTTGGTGTAAACAAAAGGCTAGAGCTTATCCCAGCGATATTAAACGAGATGAAGATAGAACAATCTTTGCTTGAAAATACATATCGCGGCGAGGTTGTTGGAAATTTTGATCTAAGCGTCGAGCAGCTAAAGGCTTTAGAAGAGAATTTCTCTAAGAAATTTGACTCTAAGATCAAGCTTGATAGCTCAAAAAGCGATTACAACGGTGTAAAAGTTGAGTTAGATGATTTAGGTGTCGAGGTAAATTTCTCTATCGACAGACTAAAAAGTCAAATGAGTGAATATATATTAAAAGCAATTTAAAAAGGAGTGAAAGCGTGAGTGCAAAAATTAAAGCTGACGAAATTAGCACGATAATCAAAGAGCGTATTGAAAATTTTGATTTAAGTGTTGATGTAGAAGAGACCGGTAAAGTCATCTCAGTCGCTGATGGCGTTGCTAACGTTTATGGTTTGAAAAACGTTATGGCTGGCGAGATGGTTGAGTTTGAAAGCGGCGAAAAAGGTATGGCTCTTAACCTTGAAGAGAGTAGTGTTGGTATAGTTATCCTTGGAAAAACTAGCGGTATCACAGAAGGCAGCTCTGTAAAAAGACTTAAAAAACTTCTACGCGTTCCAGTTGGTGACGCATTGATCGGCCGTGTTGTAAATTCACTCGGTGAGCCAATCGACGCAAAAGGTCCAATCGAAGCTACTGAATCTCGCTTCGTCGAAGAAAAAGCAAAAGGTATCATGGCTAGAAAAAGCGTTCATGAGCCACTTCAAACAGGTATCAAAGCTATCGACGCTCTTGTGCCAATCGGTAGAGGTCAAAGAGAGCTAATCATCGGTGACCGCCAAACTGGTAAAACGACAGTTGCTATCGATACTATCATCAACCAAAAAGGTCAAGATGTTATTTGTATCTATGTAGCTATTGGTCAAAAACAATCAACCGTTGCTCAAGTCGTTAAAAAGCTTGAAGAGTACGGCGCTATGGACTACACGATAGTTGTAAATGCTGGTGCTAGTGACGCAGCTGCGCTTCAATACCTTGCTCCGTACGCTGGTGTAACAATGGGTGAATACTTTAGAGATAACTCTCGCCACGCGCTAATCATCTATGATGACTTGTCAAAACACGCGGTTGCTTATCGTGAGATGTCTTTGATCCTAAGAAGACCACCAGGCCGTGAAGCTTATCCAGGCGACGTTTTCTACCTTCACTCAAGACTTTTAGAAAGAGCAAGTAAGCTAAATGACGCACTAGGTGCTGGATCTTTAACAGCTCTACCTATTATCGAGACTCAAGCTGGCGACGTTTCTGCTTATATTCCAACAAACGTTATTTCTATTACAGATGGTCAAATTTTCCTTGAGAGTGACCTATTTAACTCAGGTATCCGCCCAGCGATCAACGTTGGTCTTTCTGTTTCTCGTGTCGGTGGTGCAGCTCAGATCAAAGCTATCAAACAAGTTTCTGGTAACCTAAGACTAGACCTTGCTCAGTACCGCGAGCTACAAGCATTTGCTCAGTTTGCAAGTGACCTTGACGAGAGCTCAAGAAAACAACTAGAGCGTGGTCAAAAGATGGTTGAAGTACTAAAACAACCTCCATATTCTCCACTCCCAGTTGAGAATCAAGTAGTTATCATATTTGCTGGTGCTAAGGGCTATTTAGATGACGTTGCAACTACAAATGTAACAAAATTTGAAGCTGAGCTATATCCATATATCGAGGCAAAATACCCTGAAATTTTTGAGCAGATCAGAACTAAAAAGGTTCTTGATAAAGAAGTAGAAGAAATTTTACATAAAGCGTTGAAAGATTTTAAAGCGACTTTTGCCGCTAACTAGGGCTAAGATATGTCAAATTTAAAAGATATAAAACGAAAGATCAAGAGCGTCCAGAATACTCAAAAGACAACGCGTGCGATGAAGCTTGTCTCTACAGCAAAGCTTCGCAAAGCTGAAGAGGCTGCACGCTACTCTAGAGTTTATGCACTTAAGATCAATGAGGTTTTATCGGAGATAGCTTATAAGATCAATCAATACGCTTCAGTTATGACTGAGAGTAAATTTTTTAACACAACAAAGAGTGTAGAAAAGGTTGATATTATATTTGTTACCGCTGATAAAGGGCTTTGCGGTGGCTTTAATGTCCAGACTATAAAGACAGTTAGGCGCATGATCGATGAGCTAAAAGCCAAAAAGATTAAAGTTAGACTAAGAGCTGTTGGTAAAAAAGGCATTGAATTTTTCAATTTCCAAGGCGTTGAACTACTTGAGACTTATGTCGGAGCTAGCTCTTCTCCTACTTATGAAAAAGCTCAAAAGATCATAAAAGATGCCATTGATGACTTTACAAACGGCATAACAGATAAAGTAGTGCTAATACACAATGGCTATAAAAATATGATTTCTCAAGAGATTAGAGTAAATGATATTGTGCCTATTGAGCCGTCTAAGATAGTTGCGGTAGAGACAAATTCTTTGATGGAATTTGAACCAGAAGACAACTATACTAAGATTATGGATGAATTGCTCAATAAATATTTTGAGTATAGTATGTATTATGCTTTGGTTGATTCTTTGGCGGCTGAGCACAGCGCTAGAATGCAAGCTATGGATAATGCAACAAACAATGCTAAAGAGCGCGTAAAACAGTTAAATCTTGCTTACAACAAAGCAAGACAAGAGTCTATTACCACTGAGCTTATCGAGATCATCAGTGGTGTTGAATCAATGAAATAAAAGGAGTATGAATGAAGGGTGTTATTAGTCAAGTTATGGGCCCTGTGGTCGATGTTGACTTTAATGACTACTTGCCGAAGATCAATGAAGCTATCGAAGTTTTCTTTGAGGTTGAGGGCAAGAAACATAAACTAATATTAGAAGTTGCTGCTCACCTAGGTGATAATAGAGTTAGAACTATCGCTATGGATATGAGTGAGGGTCTAACTCGTGGCTTAGAGGCTAAAGCGCTTGGTGCACCTATAAGTGTCCCAGTTGGCGAAAAAGTTTTGGGTAGAATTTTTAACGTAGTTGGCGATTTGATCGACGAGGGTGAGGGTATAAATTTTGATAAGCACTGGTCTATCCACCGCGATCCTCCTCCATTTGAAGAGCAAAGTACAAAGAGTGAAATTTTTGAAACTGGTATCAAGGTAGTTGATCTTCTAGCTCCTTATGCGAAGGGTGGTAAAGTAGGTCTATTTGGTGGTGCTGGTGTTGGTAAAACGGTTATTATTATGGAGCTTATACACAACGTTGCGTTTAAACACAGTGGTTATTCTGTATTTGCAGGCGTTGGTGAGAGAACTCGTGAAGGAAACGACCTTTATCACGAAATGAAAGAAAGTAACGTTTTGGATAAAGTTGCCTTGTGCTACGGCCAAATGAACGAGCCACCAGGAGCAAGAAACCGTATTGCGCTAACTGGTCTTACAATGGCTGAGTACTTCCGTGATGAGATGGGACTTGACGTTTTGATGTTTATCGATAACATCTTCCGTTTCTCTCAATCAGGCGCAGAGATGTCAGCTCTACTTGGACGTATCCCATCAGCTGTTGGTTATCAGCCAACTCTTGCAAGTGAAATGGGTAAATTCCAAGAGAGAATTACATCAACTAAAAAAGGCTCAATTACGTCTGTTCAAGCTGTTTATGTTCCAGCTGACGACCTTACAGACCCGGCTCCTGCAACTGTTTTTGCTCACCTTGATGCTACGACAGTTCTTAATAGATCGATCGCAGAAAAAGGTATCTATCCGGCTGTTGATCCACTTGACTCAACATCAAGAATGCTCGATCCTCAAATTTTAGGAGCAGATCACTATAAGGTAGCTCGCGGCGTTCAAGCTGTGCTTCAAAAATATAAAGACCTTCAAGATATCATCGCTATCCTTGGTATGGACGAGCTTAGCGAAGAAGATAAGCTAACAGTTGATAGAGCAAGAAAGATAGAAAGATTCTTGTCTCAGCCATTCTTCGTTGCTGAAGTATTTACAGGCAGCCCTGGCAAATACGTAAGTCTTGACGAAAATATCGCTGGCTTTAAGGGAATTTTAGAAGGTAAATATGATCATCTACCAGAAGCGGCATTTTATATGGTCGGAAATATAGATGAGGCTTTAGCTAAAGCTGAGAAACTTAAGGCTTAAATTTAAAAAGGAAGCGTAATGGATAAATTACATTTAGAGATCGTAACTCCTCAAGGTCAGATATTTAATGATGACGTGAGTAGTGTAGTGCTTCCAGGTAGCGAGGGTGAGTTTGGTGTTTTGCCAAACCACGCCTCATTAATATCTCTTTTAAAAGCAGGTATTATAGATATAGAAGATAAGCATAAAAAGCACGATGTAGTTGCTATCAACTGGGGCTATGCAAAGATCGACGAGGGCAAAGTAGTTATACTAGCTGACGGAGCGGTCTATGTGTCTGGAAATAGCGAAAGCGAGCTTGCAAATTCATTAGAAGCTGCTAGAAATTTGATAGAGAGTATGAGTAGTGATACAAATGCTTTTGCAGCAACTATATCAAAAATGGAAAATGTAGTGAGAGCAAGATAAGTGGGCGGAATAGATATATTTTTAAATTACATTCAAAGAAGTAGTTTTATTACAATTATAGTTTTAACTTGGTTGTCAATATATTTTATAGTTAGTTTTACAATTCTCTTTTCAAGAATGGCTGGCATAGGAGCTTGGCAAAAACGCGAGCAAAATGCGCTTGAAGCACTACTTATGGGCGCTAAGAATATACCAAATGACTCGTCTTTAAAGAAATGCGCAAGCGGTAGAATTTCAAAAGAAAAGCTAAATGTTTGCATAAGCATTGCAGAAAAGAATGCTACAAGTGGGCTTACATGGCTTAGCGTAATAGCTTCTACTTCTCCTTTTATCGGTCTTTTTGGAACAGTTGTATCTATCTTGGAGACATTTTCACAGCTAGGAAATGGCGCAGGTTCATCTCTTGGAGTTATAGCCCCAGCTATCTCTGAAGCACTTGTTGCGACAGGTTGTGGAATTTTTGTTGCGATCCCAGCATATACATTTAACTTGCTTATAAAAAGAAAAGCTTACGAACTAATGAGCGTTATCGAGCGTCAAGCTGACGTTATGATAGCACTTAAAAAAGATGATGAGACGTTATAGATGGCTCTTAAATTTGACGACGAAACACCAGAGCTAAACATAACGCCTCTTGTTGATATCATGCTTGTTTTGTTGGCTATTTTAATGGTTACAATGCCAACTATAACATATCAAGAAGATATAACATTGCCAGATGGCTCAAAGGCAAAGACATCTACATCCAAACAAAAAGATCTTATAGTCTCTATAAATGCACAAGGACAAGTTAGGATAGATCAAAGTACAATGAGCCTTGCTGAACTTCCAGATAACATTGCGCTAATGAGTGCAAAATATGACAAAACCTCGCCTATATACATAAAGGCTGATAAAAATTTAAAATACGATGATGTTATGTTTGTATTAAAGACTTTAAAAGGTGCTGGTTTTAATAAAGTAGCTTTAGAGACAAACGGTTAAGATGCCAAATAAAGTTAAATTTCCAACGCTTAGTTCATTTTTTGTAGCGTTTTGTATTTACATTATCATTGTGCTTGCTTTGTTTATAAAGCTTACTTTTTTTAGCGAACCTCCTAAAAAATATACTGATGACAAAGATGCTATTATGGATGTAGTTATGGTTGATAGAGAAGTTGATCAAACCATAAAAGCACCAAAACAAGCAAAAGAAGTTGTAAAAGAGACCAAACCAGAGCCTAAAAAAGAGTCAGAAGAAGATAAACAAGAGACCACAAATAAGCCTGTTGTGCCAGATGAGCCATTGCCAACCCCAAGCTTGCCAACTCCTCCAAAAGAAGAGCCTAAACCTGAGCCTAAAAAACCAGAACCAAAGCCTGAAATCCCAAAACCTAGCGAAGAGCCTAAAGAGGATGTCAAACCAGAGCCTAAACCTACACCAAAGCCAGTTGAAAAGCCAAAACCAAAAGAGCCAAATATAAAAGATCTCTTTAGCGATATAGACTCTACTAAGCTTAAAAAAGATGATGGTATAAAAAAGGCTGAAAATAAAGTGCAAAGCCGCAAAAAAAGCGAGGCTTCTAGCTCAAAAGCTGCAAAAGAGGCTAGCGACATCATCAAGAGTTTAAAGATAGATCAAAACCCAACAGCTCCAAAGTCACAAATGACCGGCACTTATGATCCATTGATGGGAGCCATAACAAAACAAATTCAAAGAAGATGGCAAAGCTATAAAGCTGACTCTGCAAACCTTGCCAAAGTAAAAGTCATGATAGATCAAAGTGGAAATTTTAGCTATGAAATTTTAGAGCTATCATATAATGAAGAGTTTAATGCAAAGGTTAGAGAGTGCCTGGAAAAGCTTACTGCAGAGAAATTTCCATTTAATCCAGACAAAAGTACTACTTTTAATTTAAATTTAGAAGATAAAATAAACTAAAATTTATAAATTTACGGAGTAGAGATGAAGAAAATTTTTCTTTTTTTGTGCGTTGCTCTAGGGCTTTATGCTGCTGATGCGACCATATCTGTTATAAACCAAGGTGTTGCTTTGCCAAAGATTGCTTTGCAAGATGCAACTACAGCTGTTAGTGATGCAGGCTTTAAAGATAAATTCTTTAAGATCATGCTAGGCGACTTGAAAGTTAGTTCTGACTTTGAGGTTATCGAAGATCACGTGCCTTCAAGCTACGAAGGAACAGCAGCTACAAATACAATGAGCGACAAAGGTGTTGAACTTATCTTTAGATATGCTCTTGAGGGTTCTATGGGCTCACCTCTTACTTTAAGAGTAAAACTCATCGATGCAAAGACTGCAACTACAAGGTATGAGAGAGTATATAACATGCCTGATGGTGCTAAATATCCGTTTTTAGCACACAAAAGTATAGTTGAGCTAACAAATGAGCTAAATTTACCACCAGTTGGCTGGATGGAGAAATTTATCATCCTAGCAAAATACACTTCGGCTCGCCAAAGCTCTATTATAGTGGCTGATTACACGCTTACATATCAAAAGACAATCGTAAGCGGTGGTCTAAACATCTTCCCTAAATGGGCAGGCGCTGATCAAAGTAAATTTTACTATACATCTTATGTGAATAACAAACCAACTTTGTTTAGATATGACCTAAATTCAGGCACAAAAACGAAGATAATCGACAGCGTTGGTATGCTTATAGCTTCAGACGTTAGCAAAGATGGAAGCAAAATTTTATTAACTATGGCGCCAAAAGATCAGCCAGATATTTTTATCTACAACACAGGTAGTAAGAATTTAACTCAGATAACAAACTATCCAGGCATTGACGTAAATGGAAATTTTGTAGATAATGACAGCAGAATAGTTTTTGTCTCAGATAGACTTGGATATCCAAACATCTTCGCAACACCTGCAACCTCAGGCGGAAGTGTTGAGCAAATGGTATTTCATGGTAAAAACAACAACTCAGTAAGCACTTTTGAAAACTATGTAGTTTATTCAAGTAGAGAGGCTAGTGGTGGCTTTAATATCTATCTGATCTCAACTCAAACAGATTTTATTCGCCAGCTTACAGCAAATGGTAAAAATAACTATCCAAGATTTTCAAGTGATGGCCAAAGTGTTGTATTTATCAAAGAACTTGGCGGTCAAAGCTCGCTTGGCGTTGTTAGATTAAATGAGAACAGAAGTTTCCAATTTCCACTAAAAGTAGGTAAAATTCAATCTATTGATTGGTAATATTCTGATAATATTTAAAAAAAATATGTTATAATTCGACCAAATTTTTCAAAAAGGATAAGGAATGAAAAAAGTAGTTCTAGCAAGTGTTGCAGTTGCAACTTTATTGTTGAGCGGTTGTAGCTCTAAAAACCCTGAAGTTGATATGAATGCAAATTCAAATCAATCTGCAGATAACTCAGGTAGCATGAGTGATGCTGATAGATTAGCAGCTCTTATCGCTAACATCGAGAGCCAAGTTAAAAGTGTATACTTTGACTTTGATAAATTTAACATCAAAGCTGATCAACAAGGTGTTGTTAGCTCAAATGCATCAGTATTCAACCAAGCTGACGCTCAAGCTCTTTCTATAAAAGTAGAAGGTAACTGCGACGAGTGGGGTACAGATGAGTATAACTATGCTCTTGGTCTAAAACGTGCTAAAAGTGCTAAAGATGCTCTTGTAAGAAATGGCGTTAGCGCTGATAGAATCGCTGTAGTAAGCTTTGGTGAAAGCAACCCAGTTTGTACTGACAAAACAAAAGCTTGCGACGCTCAAAACAGACGTGCAGATTTCAAAGTACTTCCTTAATCTGTAAGTAAATAATGAATAAAAAAATAATCATTGCGGCTCTTCTTGGAGCCGCTTTCTCTATTGGTTCAGCTCAAGAAGTTTCAGCATTTGATGCAGGTAATATGGATAGCGCAAATCCATATGGACTAACAGATGATGAAAAGGCAACTCTAAGCAACAAAAGAAGCGTTCAAAATATTGAAGAAAACATGGATAATGTTTCAGAACAACTTCAAGGTTTGCAAAGCTTAATTGAGAGTATGAGTGCCAGGATGAATAAGCTTGAGCAAAGAATGAATGATATCGAAACCAAAGTCAATGGCGGTATAAGCGATTCTGGTGTAAGTTTGACATCATTAAAAGCTTATGTTGATGAGACTAGAGATATACAAGATAAAAACTATAAAAATATTACTGCTGCCTTAAATAAATTAGGTGCAATAATGGATAAAAATGCTGCTCAACCAAAGCAAAATGCAAATCCAAAACAACAAAATAAGCCAACTTCAAATTTCAGTGGCAAAAGCGACAAGGACATTTTAGCTGACGGCATTAAGCTTTTAAATTCTGGTAATAGCACAGAAGCAGCTGAATATTTCGAATACTTAAATAAAAAAGGCTATAAAACTGGTGCTTCAAATTATTATCTAGGCGAAGTTGCTTATAGTCAAAAATCATACAGCACAGCCATACAATACTATAAAAAAAGTATACAAAGTGAAGATAAGGCTGACTACACTCCAAAACTTTTGTATCACACAGCTATAAGCTTCGATAAGATCGGTGATACTCAAAGTGCAAATAGATTTTATAAGGCTTTAAAAGTAGGCTATCCAGATAGCAAAGAAGCCAAAGCTGCTCCCAACAGAAACTAAAATTTACTCTTTTTTAGATATAATCTCGCATTAATCAAAACTAAATTCCAAGGAGATTATTGTGAGTAAAGATCAAGTTATAACTATGTTTTATGAGCTAAAAGACGCTAATACTGGCGAAATTTTAGAGTCAAATATGCAAGAAGGTGGTCAAATTTCTTTTATTACAGGACATGGCCACATTATAGAAAAGCTTGAAGAAGAAGTTAGCAAACTAAAATCAGGCGACAAAGCTACTATAAACATTAAAGCAGCTGAGGGTTGTGGCGAATACAATAAAGACGCCATCCAATCACTTCCAAAAGAGCAATTTGCCGGTATAGACCTACATGAAGGCATGGAGCTTTTTGGTCAAAATGAAGATGGCTCAAGTGTTCGTGTCATCGTTAAAGAGATCAAAGACGACGAAGTGACAGTTGATTTTAACCACCCATACGCTGGCAAAGACTTGCTATTTAATGTTGAAATTTTAGAAGTTAGAGACGCGACTGAAGATGAAAAAGCAACTGGCATGGTAGCAGGTGCTCACACTTGCGGTTGTGGTGGACATGATCATGATCACGAGCATGAGTGCTGCGGTGGTCACGGACATGGCGAAGGTGGTTGCGGTTGTGGCGGTCACGGACATCATCACCACTAAGAAGCCAAAATGAAAAAATTTGCTTTTATTTTTGCGGGTCAAGGCTCGCAAAGTGTTGGCATGGGGAAAGACTTTTATGAAAATTTCTCTTCGGCAAAACTTCTATTAAATGATGCTTGCAACGACATAGGCATCGATTTTGAAGAGCTTTTATTTACGCAAAATGATAAGCTAGATAAGACCGAATTTACTCAGCCAGCTATCGTTTTAAACTCGCTTATGAGCTACCTGGCATTTTCAAATTTCATAAAAGCCAAGCCAGAATTTAGCTTAGGCCATTCACTCGGAGAATTTACAGCTCTTGCCGTTAGTGGTGCATTTAGCTTTGTTGAAGCGATTAGACTTGTAAATTTACGTGGTAAATTTATGCAAGAAGCCTGCATTGGCAAAGATGCTGGCATGATGGTGGTGCTTGGACTTAGCGATGAAGTCGTTGAAGAAATTTGCAAAGAAGCGCAGGATGAAGGCTTAAAAATTTACGCTGCAAACTACAACTGCGATGGTCAGATCGTTGTAGCTGGTGTGAGGTCTGACCTTGCTAAATACGAGGCAAAATTTAAAGAAGCAGGCGCAAAAAGAGCGATGCTTTTAAATATGTCAGTTGCGAGCCATTGTCCGATACTTGAGCCAGCTAGCGTTAAACTAGCAAACGAGCTTGAGGGCGTTTTGGCTGCAAATTTTGCCCCAGTCGTTTCAAATGTAAATGCAAAAATTTACACTGATAAAAAAGAGGCATTAGTTCTTTTAAAAGAGCAGCTAACGCATCCAGTTCGTTATAAACAAAGCATTAAAAACTATGAAAATGAGGTTGATTGCTTTATCGAGCTTGGTGCGGCGACACTAAAAGGCATAAACAAAAAGATCACAGAAAAACCGACATATAGCGTCACTGACATGGCGAGCCTTGAAGAGGTTGTGAAGATTTTGGAGGAGAGATGATAGCAATACTTGGAGCGATGCAAGAGGAGATCACACCTATCCTTGAGATGGTGGGAGAGTATAAAACCACAGAGTACGCAAACAATAAATTTTACGAGGCAAACTACAAAGGCAAGGACCTAGTCGTCGCCTACTCGAAGATCGGCAAGGTAAATGCGGCGATCACTGCGACCTTGATGATAGAGAAATTTAAGGCTTCAAAGCTGCTTTTTACAGGCGTTGCTGGCTCGCTTGATGAGAACTTAAAGATAGGCGATATGCTATATGCCACTAGCCTTGTGCAGCACGACCTTGACATCACGGCGTTTGGTCATCCATACGGCTTTGTGCCAGGGACAAGTATCTTTGTCAAGAGTGATGAAGGTCTAAATGAGCTAGCTAAAAATGTCGCTAGCAAAAAGGGCATGAGCCTAAATTCAGGCATCATCGCAACTGGCGATCAGTTCATCTGCGACAACGAGAAAAAAGAGTGGATCAAAAAGATATTTAACGCGAGTGCTACCGAGATGGAGGGTGCGAGCGTTGCGCTAGTTTGCGAGACACTTGGCGTGCCATTTTTCATCCTTAGAGCCATCAGCGACGGAGCTGGCAACGAGGCTGAGTTTGACTTTGATAAATTCTTGCAAGACTCAGCAAACGTGAGCGCTAAATTTATCCTAGAAATGGTGGAGAGCTTATGATAGAGCTTAGCAAAAGGCTACTAAGGCAGGTTGGTCAGACAAACGCTAGATACAAGATGATAGAGGGCGGAGATAAGATCTTACTCGGTCTTAGTGGCGGCAAAGATAGCCTCGCGCTCGCTCACGTGCTAAAACATGTGCAAAACGTCACGCCTGAGAAATTTGAGTTTAAGGCGGTGACGCTAAGCTACGGCATGGGCGAAGACTACGCTTATTTGACCGAGCACTGTAACGAGCACGGCATAGAGCACGAGGTGATAGATAGCTCGATATTTGAGATATCAAAGGAGAAGATCCGCAAAAATTCTAGCTTTTGTAGCTTTTTCTCGCGCATGAGAAGAGGCTATCTTTACACCTATGCGCTAAAGCATGGCTTTAACAAGCTTGCGATCGCTCACCACTTGGACGACGCAGCCGAGAGCTTTTTTATGAATTTTACTTATAATGGCGCGCTAAGGACGCTTGCTCCAAAATACAGAGCTAAAAATGGCATCGTCGTGATCAGGCCATTTATCTTTGTGCGCGAAAGACAACTTCGCGAAAATGCGATCAAAAATGAGCTAAGAGTTGTTGGCGATGAGGCGTGTCCTGCGATGAGATTTGACGTGAAGATGCCACACGCTAGATATGAGACCAAGCAGCTTTTGGCAAATTTAGAGAAAGAAAATCCAAAGCTCTTTACATCGCTTAAAGCAGCATTTGAAAACATCCACACAGATACATTTTTTGGTATCAACGAAGGCAGTGAAGAGTAAATTTAACTCTTCGTTTCTGCCCTTAAAGCTAAATTTACAACCAAATTTATTACAACGCATCCAAAAAGTAAAAACTCATTTTGAAGTAGGAACACTCCTTGCTTACTAAATATAAATTTGATAAGCAAGGATCGTAAATGAGCATTTTTAGTGTTAGCACGCAAAAGTATAGCTCAGTAGCTACTGAGGCAAAAGCAAGGAAACTTCAAAAAGAGCAGTCTGAAAGTGTCAAATTTCAAAACGCTCTTGCAAATAATGAAAAAACAAAAGACATTGCACAAAATTTACAAAGACTTGAACTCACAAAAGATACACAGCAAAGCATTTATAGCGTGAAATTTAAAGACAAAAACGAGCTTGGCTATCAAAGCGATAAGGCTGGCTTTATGGACGCTAGTTTTAATAAAGCAGCCGGCTTGCCACAAGACTTTAAGCTTCACAAAAGCACTATAAAAGAATTTCTAAACTTCGCAACAAAGCAAAATAATATAAATAGCGTCCTTTATAGCAACGCTAGCGGCAAGCTTTTTGACAATGATGTCTTTGAAAATATCGATATAGCAGACACGATAGGTCAGTATTACGCTATTTTTTCTCAGGTAATGGGCAAGAGTTTAAACAAAGATAGTTTTACAGATAGCGACCTAGCAAATCTACCAAAAGGCTACATCTCGCAAGGGATGAAAGGCATTGATTTTAACGCAGATTTGAGTGATAGATCAAATATTGATTTTTTAAATAGTCGCAAAAACGAGGTCGTGACAAACATCTTTAGTAGCGAAGATGAAATGAAGCTCGCATCAAATTTAAGCGAAGATCTATCAAAACTAGGCATAAAAACGAACCTCAAAAAGCTAAATTTTGCAAATTTAGAGCAGGAAAATAGTGGTGGCTTTAACCCAGACGTCTCTTACTATAAAACGGAGTCTGGTTACAAAAAAGAGGCTTTGTTTATTAGTTTTCTAAAGTCAGAAAACCCTGCGATCCTAGAAGGTGGAGAGACTGCGCTAAAGCCTGAAGTCTTGCTAAATAACGCTTTCATCGCTGCCGAGACAAAGGATCATAGAAACAAAAGCTTGAGCGATGTAGCTAGCCTTAAAAAGCTAGCAGAAGATAGAGAAAATTTTAAAAATTTAGTGCTTGAGCTACTAAAAAATAGCACCCTAAAGCCAAGCGAGGATAATATAAATTTAGCTTTTAATGAGCTAAATCAAATTTATGCCCTAGGTAGGCAAAAGTAGTTTAGACATCTCTTAAGATAGACATTTGCTCTAGCCAAAGTAGCTAAATTTACTAGGTAAATCTTTTCATAAAAAAGACGATATCTTTAGCATGAAGCTAAAAGGATATTAGATGATAAATGCACTTGGTAGCTACCCCTTGAATTTAGAGCAGAACATAAAGGTATCAACCAAAATTTCTACAAACCAAACAAGCTCTTTAGTTTTAGGCTACAAGGTAGATAAAGATGGCTACTTTATAGATGAGTTTAACAAGCAAGCTGGCATCCCAAGTGATTATAAAATTCACTCAAGCACGCTGGAGTCGTTAGTCAGATCAAACGACATAATGGATCCAGACATCAAGAATTTTAAAAGTATCGATATAGCTAAAACTGTTGGCAACGCTTATAGGTTGCTAGCTCAAGTAGTTGGCGAAGATACACTAAATTCAAAAGAAAGCTTTAGCACAGATGATATAAGAAATTTCCCTCAAGGCTTTTCTTATGATCGTCAAAGCCTACAAGTGGATAAAAAATACGCTAGTGCTAGTGAGTATTCTGCGGTAGAAGATAGCTTTGTGCATACGCCAACAAAGACCATAAGCACGCTCTTTTATAATGGCTCTTTATCTATCGGACCAGACAAGCAGATACATCCAAAAAAACGTAACATACATCTTTAACAACGCAAATGGCGGTAAAGAAAACACAGTCATTGGTATATTTATGGATCCACACGGAGAGAAATACACTAATAAAGATGGCTCTATAACCAAAGGCGGTCTTATAGCTGGTGTGCTAAATCACAACCTAGACATATACGAGGGCGAAACCACTGCGATAGGAAAATATGGCGGCTATGATAAAAATATAAACACCAAAGAATTTCAAAGATCATTTAATGCCTTTAATACTATGTGGCAAATGGCTTATGGGATAAATTTCTCAAAAGCAGATGATGGTGCTGTCTCTATGCTGCCTGATTATATGCAAGATTATGTAAGACACAGACAAAGCCTTGATAAATTTAGCGACCAAGAAGACGAACTCTCATTTAAAAAGATGATGGAGCATAATCTAAAAATGTTAAAGCTACTCTTTGGCGAGATAGACAAAGATGGCAAAAAGAGCAAAGACTTTATGGATAGCTTTTTAAAATTTAGTATGCCACCTTTAAATTTAGTAAAAGAGCTAAATGAAAACCCAGCTGGAAAATACTTAGTAGATATGCTTGGCATAAAAAGAGATGTTGATATAAAGGCGTAAGGGGAGCTGAAATGTTTATTACTACCTATAATGGATCGATGCAATATAAAGAAATTTTAGATGACTACATAGCTCATGGCAATAAAAATTTATCCGCAGAAGATGAGAAAGCTAAAGTTGATGCTTATATGCAAGGACCATTTGGTGTTGGACTAGATAAGATAATCGGTATAGAAGAAGGAACAGAAGACTGGATAACAAAAACCATAGATAAAATAGATAGTATGCTATCAAACAAATACTCTCCAGAAGAGCGAAGAGCTCTATACGGAAAATATCCAGAAACCATAGAAAAAGCGATAGATTGGGAGCTTCAAGGTTATATGGATTTTCTGAGGGATAACTCTATAGACGGCAAACCAACAATAGAAGGTAAGATGATAGGTCTTGGCAAAAAAGAAGAGGAGGCTGACCTAAGAGCATTTATGGACAGCATGTCTTCTCTATATCCAAACTATAACGATGAATCTCTTAACCTTTTAAAAAGAACTGATCTAGGCATAGATGAATTTAAGACTTTATTTGCCAAAGCAAGAGAAAAAGCTACAAAGGATGTTGAAGAGCAAAGAAAGCAGATAATCAAAGAAGAACAAGAATACAATGCAAATTTTGCTAAAGAGCAGGCTGAGAAAAAATTTAAACCTATGCAGGTTAAGAAGAAGTATGAGACCTATGATATAAACAAGGATCAGAAATTTCTCTATGCAAGAGAGCTTTTAAATTTCAAAGAAAAAAGAGGTATAGATGTCTTGGAGCTTATGCAAAAGATAGATAAGAAGCAAATTTTAAATAAGATGGCTTGATGGATAAAGCAGAACGAGCTTGTTACAGGATAACATAGCAGCGGCTTGTGCTAGATATAAAAATGAATTTAAACCTTTTTATCGACAACTTTTTTACCATTTTCTTCAAGTTTTTGCATGATACGAAGCACGTCGATACCTCGTTCTCTCTCAAGTTCTTGAAGCTTAAGTAAATATGAAAATTTCTCATCCTTAGTAATGTCATAAGTTTCAGTGTTTTTGCTTTCAGCTTGGATAGGAGTAAATTTTTTCTCTTTGGTGTCGTCTTCTTCTTCAACGCTCTCTATATCTTGAATGCCCTTTTCATTCATCTCTTTTAGTATATTGACAGTATTTTTAGCATCTTCGCCAGATAAAGTTATATTAAACCGCTCTTTTAGTGCATATTTAGCCCACTCCTCTTTAAACTCATCAACGCTCATATCACTATCAAGCAGATCAACAGTCCTTGAGTTTTGCATAAATAGTAGCTGGCTATTACCACGATATTCATTTAAAAATTCATTTACAGTGTATGGGGTATCTCTTAAAATTTTTGGCTTATCATTGTCTGGTTTTGCTTGCTGACCTTGTATATACTCTACAAACAAACCCTTGCTTTCATTTATGAAATTTTTAAGATCTGATAGCTGCTCGCTTGTAAAATCAGGATCATAGCCTCTAAGCTTTCCTATGATAGTGACTTTTGCTTCATCACCTTTTGTAAAGCCAGATAGCGGATATATATGCCTATCATAAGCCGCAGCTTGAGCTTTTCTATCAAGCCTTGCGTATTTAGGAAAGCTCATACCATATCCCATATTGTTATCAAGGATCTCGTTTATATCGTTAAATTTAAAGCCCATCTCACTAGCTATGTGTTCTCTAGACAGATAAGGATACGGCGAGCTAGAAATTTGCATTTTACTATCCTTGGTAAGTTTTAAACTACTCAACGATTTTCAAAATTTGTTTGAGTGAAAATTTCTTAGTTTGTAAATCGACCTTTCAACAATTTGGTTTATATATGACTTCTCTCGACACAAAATGCTCCCCTGTTGATAAAAATTTACGGCACAACTTTTGCTTACTCTTTGAAGCTAAATTTCAAGGAGTAAGCTATGAAAGTCTCTTATAACTCCATCTTAACAAAACAGCACTACCAAAAACAGACAAAAAACGAAGGCTTTGCAAATTTCTTGCCTAGCACTCCAAATATAAATTCGATCAACCAAACCACTATTCCTAAAAATGACTTTGTTTCATCTAGTAGTATCGACTCTCTTTATCAGGCCAAATTTACTTCACAAGAGGGCTATGGATATAGTGTAGATGCTAAAGGATTTATGGGAGCTGACTTTAACAAAGCTGCAGGTTTGCCACAGGACTTTAAAATCCACAAAAGCACGCTTGATGCGATAGTGCTACACAATCAAAAGCACCCAAACTTTACAAATATTTTAATGGATACAAGAAAGGATAATGCGCTATTTGGAGAGGATAGCTTTGCAAATATCGATCTAGCAGACACTATAAAGCAATACTATAAAATTTTTGATCAAATTTCAGCTGGAGTTATTAGTAAGGGTAAAGAATTTTACTCAAATGAAGATCTAGCAAAGATGCCAAAGGGCTACTTTTCAAAAGATAAAAAAATAGAGCATGTTGAATACCTAATGGGTAGGATGACTAGCGATGAGCTAGATGGACTAACCGATAGAAGCAATGAAAAGATAACTCATATCTTTAGAACAGCCCAAGATGCAGACGATGCACGTAAGCTAATAAATGATCTAAGTGATATAAATGTAGAAGTCAATGGAAATTTCCTTGACTTCTCTCCAGAAGTGATGACAACTGAGCATACTATCCCTTATATGTGGGTTAGTAGTGCTGGATATGACTTCAAGCCTGATATGTCTGTATATGACAATGAACAAGGCTATACAAAGGAGCAAATCTTTGTGGCATTTTTAAAAAACGAGCAAGGTCTTGTGTTGCAAGGTGGCACAACAAGGATCACTGACGAGGCTCTTAGTGTGTATAAAAACTATGAAATAATTACAAAACAAGATAGAAGTGAGATAGGCATACCAAAGGCTTATTATGATGAGATACTATCTGGTAAGAAAGATCTAAAAGATATACTAGCTAGGATTTTAAAGCTTAGAAATTTAGAGCTTAAAAAAGATCAAACGCTTGAGGGGCTAGCAAATAAAATAATGGATGTTTTAAAAGAATTTGATGAGAGGACGAAAGTAAGCCTAAAGCCCATCAAGTAAAATTTTATAAAGGCGGTTTATCTCATCGTCATTTAGCTCGATCGTGCTTTTTGTATCAAACAAATTTTTGATCTTGCTAGCGTCAAATTCGCTTCTATCAAGGCAGTGCTTGTGAGAGGGCAAAAAGCCACGAGTTAGGCAAAGCTCGCTTTCTATCTCCTCGTCGCAGATAAAGCACTCAAGCTCGCTGTGAAGCCTGCCTTCATATTCTAAAATTTTAACATAGCTTTCGATGATAAGGCGTTTTGGATTTTGCAGCTGCATCTGTTTGGCACAGCGATCAAGCTCGTTAAAGTAAATTTCATCGAGCTGCTCGACCTCTTTTAGATGATCATAAAGTAGGCGCATAAACTGCTGCCAAATGATGAGTTTGTCGCGCTCTAGCAACCATTTAAAGCCAAGGTGAAGTATGCTTCTAAGCTTTGGTAGAAATTTCGCCTCTTGCTCGAGCTCAAAGTCGATCTTGTAGCCAGTCATGATGTTTGAGTGACGAGCGCCAAAAAATCTATATGACTTTACGAGCAAATTTGGCGTTAGCACAAAGACTAAAAGGTCCTCGTCTCTGACCTTTTGCACGCGCAGGATGTAGCCTTGCATCTAGGCAAAAAACTCCCTTATGCGCTCTCTCATCACGCGGGCGTCTTTGATGAAATTTACTTCATTTCTAAAGCTCGTGGCGCCATCTATACCCTTGCTGTATTGGTGCAGATGCTTTCTAAATATGCAAAGTCCGTGCTCGCCGTAGTGCTCGATCATAGCGTCAAAGTGAGCTAAGATGATCTCTTGTTTTAGCGCTTTATCCACGCTACTTTTGGTCTTTATCTCGTGAAATATCCAAGGGTTGCCGATGCTTGCTCTGCCGATCATTAGGGCGTCGCATTTTGTGAGATTTAAAATTTCATCTGCATTTTGCGCGTTTATGTCGCCATTTGCGACGACTGGGATTTTCACGCTTGCCTTTACTCTAGCGATCGCTTCGTAATCAACCTTTGCGCTGTATCCGCCAGCTCTGGTGCGCCCATGCACTGCGATGTAGTTTGCGCCGGCTTCTTCGCAGGCCTTTGCGATTTTCTCTTCGTTTTTGTCGTTAAAGCCAAGTCTAAATTTAACGCTTAGGCTCTTCTTGTTTGAGACGCTTTTTATAGCTGAGATGATGCTTTGAAGTTTGTCAAGATCATTTAGTAAGGCCGATCCTGCACCTTGTCTAACGACCTTTGGCACAGGGCAGCCGCAGTTTAGATCAAGCCCATAAATTCCATCAAATTTATTGATTATCTGCACGGCCTTTTTTATATTTTCTATATCACTGCCAGCTATCTGGACGACGTAGGGCTCTTCGTTTGGGGATTTTTTAAGCATTTCAAGAGTTTTGTCACTGCTCTCATAGACCAGGGCATTTGCGCTGATCATCTCGCTAACAGTGGCATCGCAGCCAAATTTCTTGACGACGCTTCGTAACGGCAGGTCAGAAAAGCCAGCAAGTGGCGCTAAGAAAAGTGGCTTTTTACTAAAGTCTATCATTTAAAAAATAGCGAGCTAGGCACCATTTTACCGTTATCTCGTAAAAATAGTAAAACCTTTATCTCTTTAAACTCATCAGGGTCGCTACCCTCGATGGCTTCTCTTACTTTATCAAGCATCTGAAGCTCAAATAACGCATATACGTAGGCCTCATCAGCATCAGCATGGATGCTTTTTAGCTTTTCAAAGATACCGATAAACGCATCTGGTTTTAGTTTATTTTTAAGCATTATGGCGGCTTTGTCGTATTGTGCTTTTGTTACTTTTGCATTGTTTAGAAGACCAAAAATTTCATCGCTACTTAGGTCGATCTCATCATTTACAAAACGCGTGATAATGGTCATTATATCTTCGCTTGCTAGCTCTGGATCGATTTTTTTGATCTCGCTAAATGAAGCTGTTTTTATGAGCTTATCGAAGGCTGCCTTTTTAAGGCTATCGTTTTGCTCTTGATTTTTAAGCACATCAAGATAGTAAGTAGGCATCTGCTCGATCTTGTTTAACTCGTTTAGGATGTTTAGCTTGCTATCTTTTGCTAGCCTAAATTTCTTTAGATCGACGATCTCTTTATTTTTTATGCTTTTTATGGTTTGTAAGATATTGTTTATCTCGCCGTCATCAACACCAACATCTTTAAGCTCGCCTACTGGTGAGATAGAGCGAGTGAGCTGTGAGGCGATCTTGTAAGTGTCGGTTTTAAAGTCTTTGTTGCTTTCAAAGCCAAGAAGCGTCTCTTTTGCAAGGTCTTTGTAGAGCTGGCTATCTTTTTTTATCCATTTTTTATATCTATAAAAGGCGTATCCATGATATGCGATGTGAAGTAGGGCAAGGAGCGCCAAAAGAGCTACTGGAAGTGCCACCCAGACAGCTACTGGCAAGGTTATGGCTTGACCTAAGAGCTCAAAGGTGAAGTCTGAACTATTAAGAGAATAGGTAAGTCCTGCAACAACTGCTGTGTAGATGATGCAGTAGACGAGAAATTTTCTGGTTTTCATATTTTCTCCTTAGTTTTTTGCTGTTTTTTCTATTATCTCACGACAAGCTATGCAGTATTTTGCATGCGGTTTTACTTTTAGGCGAGGGATGCCGATCTCCTCTTCGCACATGTCACAAATTCCATAAGTCTTGTTTGCTATCTTTTCAAGCGCCTCGTCGATCTCGTGAAGCTCGGCTCTTTGCTGGGTTGAGATAGACTGCTCTATAAGCTGATCGGTATTTACTGAAGCGATGTCAAATTCATCGCTTACGCCACTATCTCTTAAACCGCTTACTTCAACTGATGAGTCATAAATATTTTTTTTGATTTGTAATTTTCGCTCTTCAAGTAGCTTTTTGAAAAAATTTAGCTCGTTTTGAGTCATTTTATATTCCTTTATTTGTGATATGGATGGTTTGCATTTATGCAAAGCCCTCTAAAAATTTGCTCAAAAAGTACGAGCTTGGCGACTTTGTGCGCCATAGTCATCTTGCTTAAGCTTACGACTTTTTGTGCCTTGTTTTTTAAATTTTGGCTAAGCCCATAAGCTCCACCTATGAAAAAATTGATCTGTGAATTTGAGTTTAAAATTTGAGCAAATTCTTGGCTGTCAAGCAGTGAGCCATTTTCATCAAGCATCACACAAAAGCCTTTTAAATTTGGCTCGTAAATTTCATCATAAGCTCTTAGCGCATCGTTTCTGCCACTGCTTTGAGCCTTTGCTATCTTTTCATTAAATATTATTTTGTCGTTTATCTTGGCAAATTTTGCACTCATTTTTATATATTCTTGTATCTCGTTTTCAAAGTTATCACGCGATGATTTTTGAATGCTAAAAACCGAAATTTCCAAACTTACCCTTTGGTTTTTAGCTTTAGCTCAAAGCCAGTTTCGCTTGGAGTTGTCACTTCGCTTTTAGAGATCATAGCTTTGTTATTTGTAAGAAATTTAACCATATCGCTTATATATTTTTTGTGCTCGCTTCTTGGCACGATGTCATCTATAAGACCATGTTCAAGCAAAAATTCAGCCCTTTGAAAGCCCTCTGGAAGATCAGCGCCTATGGTTTGTTTGATAACCCTTTGTCCTGCAAAGCCTATTAGTGCGCCAGGTTCAGCTATTATTAGATCTCCAAGCCATGCAAATGATGCACTAACGCCGCCCATCGTAGGATCTGTAAGGATAGAAATATATGGTAGTCTTGCTTCATCAAGAAGTTTTAGGGCTGCTGAAGTCTTTGACATCTGCATCAAAGAAAATGTGCTCTCTTGCATTCTAGCGCCACCAGATGCGCTTACGATGATCAAGGCTTGGCGTTTTTCGATCGCGCGTTTTATCGCTCTTACGATCTTTTCGCCCTCAACTGAAGCTAGTGAGCCGCCCATGAAGCCAAAGTCAAAAACAACTAGCTGGATCTCTTGTCCGTTACATTTGCCTTCGCCGCATATCACTGAGCTTGTGTGTCCTGTTTTTTCTTTATTTTCTGTAATTCTTTTTTTGTATGATTTTTTATCGACAAAATTTAAAGGATCTACTGGTTTTAAATTTGCGTCAAATTCTACAAAGCTACCTTCATCGCAGATCAAATTTATGCGATCATCAGCTTTTAATCTCATGTGGTAGCCGCATTTTGGGCATACATTAAAACAAGCTTCAACTTCTTTGTAATACATCAGTGAGTGGCAGTTGTCGCATTTTACCCAGTGTGTAGGTGCTTCTTCTGGACGAGGTTGAGCTTTTCTTATCTTTGAAAAAATGTCTGAGAAATTCATCTTTTTACCCACTTATATTAAAAATTGTGGGATTATATCTAATGTTAGCCTTGCTTTTTCTTATATGACTTAAAGTTTGTTTGTTTGCGGGGGATTTAAGGGGCAAACTAGCCCCTTAAAAGTATTTTATTAGAAGCGTCTTCCGATAGTAAATTCAAATGTATTTGTATCATCGCCCTCTTTAGGTTTAAGAGCTTTTGCGAAGATTAGTTGAAGTGGTCCGATAGGTGTTATCCACTCGATACCTGTACCAACTGATGATCTTTTTATCTCGTTTAGGCTATTTTCACCGATCATGCCATAGTCATAAAATACAACACCACGCATTTTGACACGTTCTATTATAGGGAAGCTCATCTCAACTGAGTTATTAAATGATGTTTCGCCGCCGTATTCATAGTAGTCGCCTTTGTATTTTACTTTTGGAGATACGGTTCTGCTTTCGTAGCCACGTAAGCTTCTTATACCACCAAGGTAAAGCCTTTCGTTGATAGGAGTATAACCTCTCTCCCAAATTTTGCCAAAGCTTGCTTTATATCTTAGGATAAGATCGTAGTCGATGTACTCTCTAAGGCCTAGATAGTAGTTGAAATTTGTGCGGTTTTTAACAAAATCCATATCACCACCAAGTCCTGCTATCTCAAATGATGTACTAGCTATGATACCGCGTCTTGGCAAGTAGTAATCATCAGTGCTGTTATATGTCAAAGCTGGAGTTATAGCGCTTTTTATAGCCTTGCCTTCTCTATAAATTTCTTTTCCTGTGTCTTTATTTATATTTCTTAGTTCGTCATCTTTTAAAGTAACTTTACTTTGCTCGATATTATAAGTAAGTGATGCGCTTAAATTTCTAGTTAATTTTCTACCAAGTGTTGTGCTAAAGCCGTAGCTTCTCTCTTTATATGTTCTCCAGTCGTAGTCGTTTGCATAGAGCGTTCCGCCAAGGCTATACTCTGAGTCAAAAATTCTTGGATTTGTAAGACTTATCTGACCAGAAAGCTCTCTATCACTCTTATCAACGCTTACTTGTCCTTGAAGGCCAGAGCCAAAGATGTTTGTGTCTGAAAGTGCAGCATTAAGCAGCAAGCCATCGCTACTTCCGTATCCGATACCGCCGCTTATTGAGCCAGTTGATGCCTCTTTTACCTTTACTTTTAGATCGACTGTGTTTTTATCAACTGGGTCTTCTTCTATCTCGACATCGTCAAAGTAGCTTGTTCTTTTTAATGCATCTTTTGAGTCTTGAAGGTCGGTTCTACTATATAAATTTCCCTCAGTTAGATATAGCTCACGTCTTACGACACGATCAACTGTTCTATCGTTTCCTGAAATTTGAACATTTCTTATATATACTTTTTCGCCAGGATCAACTTCGTAGTCGATATCAACTGTTTTATTTTCATCAAATTTGTCAGTCTTTGGATAGACTTTGACAAATGCATAGCCCTTGTCAGCGACCATATCGTCAAGCTTTTTCATATCTTGGCGAAGTCTTGCCGAGTTCATCGTATCGCCAGCTTCAAGTCTAAAGTCATCTATGATCTTTTTAGTATCAAGTCCTAGCTCTTCAGGTGCTGTGATGCTTACGTTTGAAACCTTATAAGGCTCGCCCTCGTGGATGTAGTATGTAAGATCAGCTGTATAGTTATCAAATGACGCATTTAGGTAAGGTGACGAAACAGTCGCGTCTAAATAGCCTTTTTGAAAATATTTATCTTGAATCCTTGCTGGGTCGTTTTCAAGCTCAAAAAGTTTAACTTTTCCGTCGTTTCTACCCCAAAGCCAGCCCATAAATTCTCTACTTTTGTTTGCAACTACTGGCTCGATATCATCATAGTCAAATTCTTTTGCCCCGACTAAATTTACCTTTTTGATTATCATATTTTCGCCACGGTTGATGTTTAGAGTGATGAAAAGCGAGCTGTCGTTGTCTGCAACTGGCTGTTTTTCTACGTCGACAACTGTGTCAAAATAGCCTTTTGACTCGTAATACTGGCGAATTCTCTCTTTTGTTTTTTCTATAGTTAGCTCATCATACATATTGCCAGGTTTGATGTTGATTAGCGATTCGATCGCAGTTTTGTCATTTGTCACAACACCCTTTAGATCGACTCTAGCTACGCTTGGCTTCTCTTTTACTTTTACTAAAAGATTGCCACTACCTGTATCCTCTATGTAGATATCATCAAAATAATTTTGCTTGTATAAATTTGTGATGGCCTTATCGCTAAGCTTTGGAGTTAGCTCTTGACCGACTTTTAGCCCCATTATCTGAGTGGCTACATCAGGTGAAAGGTGGATTAGACCTTTGAAATTTATTGACTGAATCGTTTGCGCATTTAGACCGCTTAAAGCTAGTGCTAGTAAAAATAATTTCTTTTTCATTAAATTTAACCTAGAGTTTTAGTATAAGTGCGTATAATATCATATTTTATTTTTAAAAAATTTAAATTTTATAATTTTAAAGGTTTTTTATGAAAATAGGTATCATCGGACTTGGTCTTATGGGTGGCTCGCTTGGTCTTGCACTAAAAGATGAGAAGCTGATCTCTTGTGTCAGCGGATATGACAAAGATGAAAATCACAGCAAAAAAGCACTCGAGCTTGGACTGGTACATGAAATTTTAAGCATTGATGAGATGAAAAAGAAGTGTGACATCATCTTTTTAGCTGTTCCAGTTGAGGCTATCGTAAGCATCGTGCAAAATTTAACTGACATTAGTGAAGATACGACGATCATCGACTTTGGCTCGACAAAGCAAAAGATAATAGAAGCTGTGCCAGAGAAAATTCGTAAAAATTTCATCCCAGCTCACCCGATGGCAGGTACTGAGTACTCTGGTCCAGAAGCTGCCTTTAAGTCACTTTACACAGGGGCTACTGTCATAGTTTGCGACTTTGCTGAGAGCGCAGAAAAGCACGTAAAAAGAAGCGTTGAGCTATTTTCTTGTCTTGGCATGAAGATCATTTTCATGAGTGCAAAAGAGCATGATCATCACGTGGGTCTCATCTCACATTTACCTCACGCTATTGCATTTTCGCTTGCTAGCGGGATCTTAAAAGAAGAGGATAAAAGGCACATCGTTGCACTTGGCGGACCGACATTTAAGGGTATGATACGTGTTGCAAAGAGTTCGCCATTTATGTGGAGTGATATCTTTAAGCAAAATAAAAATAATGTCGTTGCTGCGATAAATATGTTTGAAAAAGAGCTAAATTTATGCAAAGATCTTATAAAAGACGAGCGCTGGGATGAGCTTTTTGATTGGATGGGCGA
Source organism: Campylobacter concisus (assembly GCF_002913865.1). Taxonomy (GTDB): domain Bacteria; phylum Campylobacterota; class Campylobacteria; order Campylobacterales; family Campylobacteraceae; genus Campylobacter_A; species Campylobacter_A concisus_AM. The sequence continues at coordinate 21,469 of NZ_POYX01000084.1, read as the reverse complement.
AGCTAGAGCTGTAAGAGAAATTTTGTAATTAACTAAAAATTTATTGATTATATGTAAAATTTCGCAAATAAAATTTAAGGTAATAATATATGTATAGACGTGGAATAGGTGGTTTTGGCATTGTTGTGGTTTTACTTGTTTTGATATTAGCTGGTGGCTTTGGTTATGCTTTAATGTCGAAAGACTTTGAGCGAAACGAGCCAATCATCGGCGTTGCTGATAAGGTTTATTGGAACCTTCGCTCGCCTATGAATATCAAATTTAAAGATGACAGCGGCATAAAATTTGTGCGTATCAGCATAAATGACGGCAAAAATGACCTAAATTTACTAAATCAAATCATACAAAATCCAAGCACTGAGCTTGATGTAAATTTGACCTTCCCAAAGACTGGATTTTTTGCTCAAAAAGACACTTATGAGATGAGTATAGAAGCGGTCGATACTAGCAAATGGGGCTTTTTTACTGGCAATAAAGCAAGCAAAAAAGTTGAGGTTGTGCTCGACACCTCAAAGCCTGATCTTTACGTACTTTCTCAGTCTTACTCTATCTCAAAAGGCGGTAGCGCAGTTGTCGTCTTTAGAGCTACTGATAATCAGCTAAAAGAGGTTTATGTTCAGACAAATTTTGGTAAGAAATTTAAGGCTGTGCCATTTTACAAAGAGGGCTTTTATGCAGCACTTGTTGCTTGGCCAGTGCAAGTTGAAAACTTTAGCGCTGAGGTCATCGCAAGAGACTTTGCGGGCAATGAGAGCAAATCTCACGTGAGATATTTTTATGAAAATGTAAAATACAAAACTTCAACCATTGCTTTAAATGATAGATTTTTAGACGGAAAGATCGTTGATCTAACAGATCAATACGCCAAAGATCCAAACGCTCTTTCAAGGCTTGATAAGATGAAATTTGTCAATGAAACGCTAAGAAACTCAAACGAAGAGAAGATAACAGCACTCACTTCAAACGTCGATACTGACATCACAAACGGCTTTAATATAATTCCATTTTACCCGCTTAGAAATGGCAAGAAAGTGGCTGATTTTGCTGACCACCGCTTCTATACATATAATAATGAGCAAGTAAGTGAGTCGTGGCACATGGGTATAGATTTTGCAAGCGTGGCATCAGCTCCGATAATAGCTAGCAATGCAGGTCGCGTTGTGCTAGCATCTGAGAATGGAATTTATGGTTTAAACATTGTGATCGATCATGGATTTGGACTTTACTCACTTTACGGACACTGCTCAAGTGCGAAGGTAAAAGAGGGCGACATGGTTGCTGCTGGCGATCAAATAGGCACAACTGGAACGAGCGGCCTTGCACTTGGAGATCACCTTCACTTTGGAATTTTGGTCCAAGGCGAAGAGGTAAGACCTCAGCAATGGATGGATAAAAAGTGGATAAAAGACAATGTGACAAGTGTCTTAGATGCCGCAAAGGCGATGATAGATAAGAATTAAATTTGCAAATTTGATTTTTTAGTGCTATCATAAGCGAACAAAAAAATATAAGGAAAATTTTTGAAACAAACTACTATCGCAAGACGCGTTGAGACCGTTGGTATAGGGCTTCACAAGGGTGAGCCGATAAGACTTATACTAGAACCTCTTGATGCAAATTCAGGCATTATTTTGCACCGCGAAGATCTTGGTATTAGTTTTAAAGCTGAGCCTAAAAACGTTATAAATACGCAAATGGCAACCGTCGTTGGCAACGAAAAGGGCTTTATCAGCACGATAGAACACCTAATGGCAGCTGTAAATGGATACGGCATTGATAATATTAGAATTTCAGTTGATGCAAACGAAATTCCTGTCATGGACGGCAGTGCGATAAGCTTTTGTATGCTACTTGACGAAGCTGGTATAAGGCATCTTGATGCTGGTAAAAAAGTCATCCTTGTCCGCCGCGAAGTCGAGGTGGTTGAGGGGTCAAAATTTGTGCGAACTTCGCCTTCAAGAAATCCAAAATTTGACTATACAATCAAATTTGACCACCCAGTTATCGGCGAACAAAGATATGTTTTTGAATTTAGCAAGAGCTCATTTGTAAAAAATATAGCTCGTGCTAGAACTTTTGGTTTTTTAAAAGATTTGCAGCGCTTGCAAGCTCAAAATTTAGCCCTTGGCGCATCTCTTGATAACGCCGTGGCTATCGATGATACGCATATTTTAAATCCAGAGGGTTTGAGATTTGAAAATGAGTTTGTAAGACATAAAATTTTAGACGCAGTTGGCGATTTGAGCTTGCTTGGAGCACCTTTGCTAGGGGATTATACAGCATTTGCGGGTAGCCACGATCTAAATCACAAACTAACGCTTGCTTTAATGGCAGATGAGAAAAATTATGAGATCGCAACACTTAGTGGCGAGCTTTTAAAAGAGTATCAAAAGGTATTTGCATAAAAAATATTGAAATTTTAGTAGTCTCTTTATCGACTCCACTTTTAGTTGGAGTCTATAAAGATGGCGTAAAATTTGATGAGATCACAACTGACGAGCATGTCAGCGAAGCTCTGATAAAAATCCTAGAAAATTTATCCTCTAAATTTAACATCACAAAGATCATCTACGCAAACACACCAGGTAGCTTTATGGGACTAAAGGTGGCCTATGTTATATTAAAAACTTTCTCTTTGGCAAAGGGCTGTGAGTTTTACGCAGTTAGCGGCTTTAGTCTGAATGGTGGCCAAGCGATCAGGGCAAATAAAAATTTAAGCTTTGTCTTGAAAAATGGCGAAATTTCACTTGAAAAAGTTGAGCCAGTGAGATTTGTGTTGCCTTTAAATTTAGATGAATTAAAACTAAATTCAGATACACTTCCAAATTATATCATCCAAGCTGTTTAGGAGAAAATTTGAATATCTTAATCCCTGCTACGAGTGCAAATTTAGGACCAGGTTTTGACGCTTTGGGGCTTAGTTTAAAGCTTTTTAATAGCGTAAAGATCGAACCATCTAAATTTAGCTCGGTCTCGATAAATGGCGAGGGAAGCGATAGTGCAAATTTAAAAAGAAACAACATTTTTCTAAGTATTTTTAATGAAATTTTTCTCGAGCTAACTGGCAAAAATGAAAATTTTAGAGTAGTTTTTGAAAACAATATCCCATTTTCAAGAGGACTTGGCAGTAGCTCTGCAGTGATCGTTGGAGCTATAGCTTCAGCTTACGAGATGGCTGGATTTAAGGCCAGTAAAAGCGTCATTTTAAATAAAGCGATCATCTATGAAACCCATCCAGACAATATCTCGCCAGCAGTTCACGGCGGATTTATCAGTGCGATCGTAAAAAACGGCAATGTTTATGCAAATAAAATAAATTTAAGCGATGATATAAAAGCTATCGTCGTTATCCCAAATAAGCCGATGAGTACGGCATCATCAAGACAAATTTTACCAAAAAACTACACCATGAAAGAGTGCGTAAATAACCTCTCTCACGCTGCATTTTTAACATCTTGTTTTTACGAAAAAAGATACGATCTTTTGAGGATAGCAAGTGAAGATATGATGCACGAAGAGCGCAGAATGAGCGCGTTAAAAGAGCTTTTTGAGGTGCGAAAAGTAGCTTATGAAAATGGAGCGCTAATGAGCACACTTTCAGGCTCAGGCTCAAGCTTTTTAAACATCGCTTATAAAGACGACGCTAAAAATTTACAAGATATTTTAAAGAGTAAATTTAATGATTTTAGAGTGGAAATTTTTTCATTTGATAACGATGGATACGAAATCACGCAAAGCTAGAAACAAGTTTAAAAAGGTATAATGAATAAAAATAATCCAGTAAGGACATGCGTCGCTTGCAAAGTCAAATTTTCTCAAAACTTGCTAAAAAGATACCGCTTGGTAGGCAAGAATTTGGAGTGCGGCAAAGGAAATGGTCGCAGTTTCTATCTGTGTGATGGCTGTTTGCAAAAAGACGACAAAATTTTAAAAAAAATAATTGATAAACAAACTAAAGGTGCCCTCGGACTTGACGCACCGAAGTTAAAGGAGATACTCTTAAATGAGCAATGTTAGGATTTCAGAGATCGCAAATGAGCTTGGCTACCCAAGTAAAGAGATAGTCGAAAAAGCTCAAGAACTAGGCCTAAAGGTCAAAACTCACTCAAATGCTGTGAGCCTTGAAGAGGCTGAAGCAATATATGAATACGTTCAAACTGGCGTCATACCAGATAAATTTAAAAAGAAAAAGAGCGAGCCAAAAGCAAAAAAAGAGCCTAAAAAAGAGGCAGAAAAAGAGCCAGCTAAAAAAGGAGAAAAGCCTAAAACTGAGCCTAAAAAGGCAGCTGCTAAGGCTGAGTCAAAGCCTGAAAAGGCGAAGACTGAGCCTAAAAAAGAGGTGCAAATTTCAGAGGTAAAACCTAAAGCCGAGCCTAAAAAAGAAGAGCCTGTAAAGGTTGAGCAAAAGCCAGCAGAAGCGCCAAAACCAAAAGAGAGCTTGGCTGATGTAACTCAAAAAAGACGAGGCCTTGTGATAGTTAAAAAGAAAAAAGATTATGAGGCGCCAGCTCCTGTAAAAGAGGAGAAAAAGGCTGAGGCGGCTGTTACTAACATTAGTGATTTTAAGAGTATGTTCTCTGCTAGCGATGAAAATTTGGCTAGAAAAAAGAAAAAAGAGAAAAAAGTAACGGTTGTAAGCAAAAAAGATAGTGCCGAGAAGATGGACTTGCTTGGCGGAAGCGACTTTGGCGACATCGTGCTTGAAGATGAAGATGTGGTTGTGTTACCTGATTTTAGCTTTAAAACCCCAGCTCCAGCTCCTATGCAAAGGACAAAACAGCCAAATGCGATGAAAACAACCGTCAATAACACGATAAATTCATTTGGCGAAGGTGGCATACAAAGAAGAGCTAGAAAAAAACACAAAAAGCCTGAAAATAAACAAAATAGTGAAGCTGTAACATCGATAAATATCCCAAAAGAAATTCGCGTTTATGAATTTGCTGAAAAGCTAAACAAACAGCCTAGCGAAGTCATAGGCAAGCTATTTATGCTTGGTATGATGACAACTAAAAACGACTTTTTGGACGAAGATGCGATAGAAATTTTGGCTGATGAGTTTAATGTCGAGGTAAATATCATCGATGATCAAAAAGAATTTGACTATGTAGCAGCCTATGAAGAGGAGATAAAAGATGATAAAAATCTCCAGCCAAGAGCGCCAGTTATAACCATCATGGGCCACGTTGACCACGGCAAAACCTCGCTACTTGACTACATAAGAAAGTCTCGCGTAGCTGCTGGCGAAGCTGGTGGTATCACGCAGCACGTTGGTGCTTATATGGTAAATAAAAACGGCAAAAACATCACATTTATCGACACTCCAGGCCACGAAGCATTTACGGCTATGCGTGCAAGGGGTGCTGGCGTAACTGACATAGTTATCATCGTAGTTGCGGCAGATGACGGCGTAAAACCACAGACAAAAGAGGCGATTAGCCACGCAAAAGCCGCTGGCGTGCCAATAATCATCGCAATAAATAAAATGGATAAAGAGTCAGCAAATCCTGATCTAGTAAAAACCGGTCTTGCTGAGCTTGACATCATGCCAACAGAGTGGGGTGGCAAGTATGAATTTGTGCCGATCTCTGCAAAAACAGGAATGGGCATAGATGATCTACTTGAGATCGTGCTTTTGCAAGCTGATCTTTTGGAGCTAAAGGCAAATCCAAAGGCAAATGCAAAGGCTACTGTCATCGAGAGCTCACTTCAAAAAGGCCGTGGTCCAGTAGCTACCATCATCGTTGAAAACGGTACGCTTCATGTCGGAGACACCGTCGTAGCTGGCGTTGCATACGGTAAGATAAGAAGCTTGCTTGATGATCAGGGTAGGCCATTAAAAGAGATAAAACCAGGCGAATGTGGCGTGATAGTAGGCCTTAGCGAGATAGCAGAGGCTGGCGAGACATTAATAGGCGTAAAAACTGATAAAGAGGCTCGCGAATACGCACAGAAAAAGGCTGAATATATCCGTCAAAAAGAGCTTAGCAAGAGCACGAAAGTTAGTATCGATGAGCTTAGCGCTAAGATCGCTGAGGGCGAGCTAAAAACACTTCCAGTCATCATCAAAGCTGACGTTGGTGGCTCACTTGAGGCGCTAAAAGCGAGCCTAGAAAAACTAGCAAACGACGAGATCAGAGTAAATGTGATCCACTCAGGCGTTGGCGGTATCACGCAAAGCGACGTTGCGCTCGCAAGCGCAAGCAACGACTGTATCATCCTTGGCTTTAATATAAGGCCAACTGGCGAGATCAAAGAGAAGGCAAAAGAGAGCGGTGTTGAAATAAAAACTTATAATGTTATTTATAATCTAATCGACGATGTGAAGGCTATTTTGGGCGGACTAATGTCACCTATCATAAGAGAAGAGCAGCTTGGTCAAGCTCAGGTTCGCCAAGTGATCCATGTGCCAAAAGTAGGTGCAATCGCTGGATGTATAGTCACTGAGGGTACGATAAACAGAGGGGCAAAAATTCGTCTTATTAGAGAAGGTGTGGTCGTTTATGAGGGCTTAGTTAGCTCACTAAAACGCTTCAAAGATGACGTTAAAGAGGTCGCTAAAGGCTACGAGTGCGGCGTTGGTATCGAGAATTTCAACGACATCAGAGAAAATGACTACATCGAAAGCTTCAAAGAAGTCAAGGAGAAAGCTACTCTATGAACGCTAACGAAATAAAGCGTATGAGAACAGAGAGCGTGCTAAAAGAGCTCATACCAGAGGCTTTAGCCACTCTTGAAGATAGCATTTTAAAGGGTCTTTGCGTCACTGACGTCGAGTGCAAAAAGGGCAGATACGACGCCTTTGTCTATCTTGACAAGATGATGTTTGACGAGCGCGAGCAAGAGTATATTTTGGGGCATCTAAAGCGTGTTTGCAGGCATTTGCAAAACCACTGCATGGCTGCTGAGGGCTGGTATAGATGTCCAAATTTTCACTTTAAATTTGACGATAGATTAGAATATCAAAACCATATGGATAAGTTGTTTGATAAAATTTCAAAGGATTTAAACAAAAATGGATAATTTAGACAAACTAGTACGCGAATGCGGCGTTGAGCTTTACGACAGCGAGATAGCAAATGAAAATGGCAGGGCTATTTTTAGAGTTTATATCACAAAAGATGGCGGAGTGAGCCTTGATGACTGCGAAAAAGTGAGCCGTCTGCTCTCACCTATCTTTGACGTGACACCGCCAGTTGGCGGGGATTATAACCTTGAGGTTAGCTCGCCTGGCCTTGAGAGAAAGCTTAGTAAGCCATCTCATTTTAAAGCGAGCGTTGGCGAGCTAGTTAAAGTTCAAACCGAGGCTGAGAAATTTGCAGGAAGGCTTGTAAAAGCTGACGAAGAGAGCATCGCAGTAGAAAATGAAGAGGGAATTTTTGAGATCAACATCAGTGAGATAAAAAAAGCAAAAACATATTTGGAGTGGTAAAATGCTAAGCGACATCGAGATAACTCACCAAACGAAACTAGAACACATCAGTAAAGTTGCCGCAAGATTAGGCTTAAACGAAGATGAGCTTGAGCTTTACGGCAAATTTAAGGCTAAAATTTCCCCTAGACTTGAGCCATCAAACTCAAAGCTCATCTTAGTCACCGCGACTAATCCAACCCCATACGGCGAAGGCAAAACGACTATGTCGATCGGTCTAGCTGACGCACTAAATTTACTTAATAAAAAGGTCTGCCTAGCACTTCGCGAGCCATCTCTTGGGCCAGTTTTTGGCATAAAGGGCGGAGCAGCAGGTGGCGGCTACTCGCAGCTTGCGCCGATGGAGGATCTAAATTTACACTTTACTGGCGATTTTCACGCGATAACATCGGCAAATAACCTCATTTCAGCGATGATAGATAATAGTCTTTATCAAGAAAACCCACTAAAAATCGAGAAAATTTTATGGAAGCGCTGTATGGATATGAACGATCGCGCGCTAAGATTTATCACCGTTGGTCAGGGTGGCAGGACTGATGGCGTGCCAAGAGAAGATGGCTTTAACATCACCGCCGCAAGCGAGATCATGGCCGTGCTTTGTCTAGCAACAAGCCTTTCTGATCTAAAAGAGCGCGTGGCAAACATCATGGTCGCATATGATAGCGATAAAAAGCCTATCTATGTGCGTGATCTAGGCTGCGAGGACGCTGTTTGCATACTCTTAAAAGATGCGATCAAGCCAAATTTATTTCAAACACTTGAACACACACCTACGCTCGTGCATGGCGGCCCATTTGCAAACATCGCACACGGCTGCAACTCAGTTATCGCAACAAAAACAGCTCTAAATTTAGCTGACTACGTCATAACAGAAGCTGGCTTTGGCTCGGAGCTTGGTGCGGAGAAATTTTTAGATATAAAGTGCAGGATTGCCGACATTAAGCCAAGCGCTGTGGTGCTTGTAAGCACTATCAGATCGCTAAAATATAACGGTGAAGCAAATAAAGAGGAGATCACAAAACCAGATATGAATGCACTTAAAAAAGGTATCGAAAATCTTGGCGGACACATCGAAAATTTAAAAGGTAAATTTGGTCAAAACGTAGTTGTGGCGCTTAATAAATTTGGCTTTGACACTGATGAAGAGATAAATTTTGTAAAAGAGTACTGCCAAAAGCTTGGCGTAGAAGTGGCAGTTTGTGAGAATTTTGTAAAAGGTGGCAAAGGCGCGCTTGAGCTTGCCCAGCTAGTTTTAAAGGCGTGCGACAAGCCAAGCAAGATAAATTTCACCTACGAGATGAGCGATGATACGAAAACTAAAATAGAAAAGGTCGCTAAGGAAATTTATGGAGCTGGTGAGGTGGTCTTTGAAGAGGCTGCTCTTAAAAAGCTTGCAATGATAAAAGAGCTAAATTTGAGCCATTTGCCAGTTTGTATCGCAAAAACTCAGTACTCATTTAGCGACGATGCGAAGCTTTTGGGCAGAGCAAAGGGCTTTATATTTAGTGTAAAAGACCTTGACATTAGAACGGGAGCTGGCTTTATAGTCGCTGTTTGCGGCAAGATCATGCTTATGCCAGGACTTCCAAAAGTGCCAGCTGCGGTCAATATGAAGATAGACGCAGACGGCAAGATCGACGGCTTGTCGTAAATTTATGAAAACACACTGGCAAACGCTGGTGTGTTTTAAATTTAAAGGGCATGGATGAACGACGAATTTTACATGGATCTTGCTTTAAGCGAGGCTTGGAAATTTCAGATCCTAACCTATCCAAATCCAGCCGTTGGATGCCTTATCCTTGATGAAAGTGGGCAAATTTTATCTTGCAAGGCTCATGAAAAGGCTGGATATTTACACGCTGAACCGACAGCGATACTCTTTGCGCTTTGCAAAAAAAGTGAAAAATTTAAAGATGATTTTATAAAAGCATATAACGCCAAATTTGGCTCTAATATAAAAGAGGGTGAATTTGGTCTTTTAGAGCCAAAATTCAGCTACGAATTTATACTAAATAATCACTCAAATTTACTAAAAAATGCAAAAGCTTATGTCACTCTTGAGCCTTGCTCGCACCATGGCAAAACGCCACCTTGTGCAAATTTGCTAAAAGAGCTTGGCTTTGGTGAGGTAATAATTGGCAGCCATGATGAAAATAAAATAGCAAGTGGTGGCGGAAATTTACTTCAAAGTGCTGGTGTGAGAGTTAAATTTGGTATTTTAAAAGAGCGCTGCGATAAGCTGCTTGAGCCATTTTTGGCATATCAAAATGGTGGATTTAGCTTTTTAAAAATAGCCATTAGTAAAAACGGCGTGGCAAGTGGCGGCATCATCACAAATGAGCTTAGCCGCATGCATGTGCATAAACTTAGAAGCGTCATAGATGCATTGGTGATCGGTGGCAACACGGTGCGGACGGACCGCCCAAAGCTTGATAGTAGGCTAGTAAGCGGTAGCAAAAATCCAGACGTCATAATCTACTCAAGAAGTGATAAATTTGATGAAACATTGCCGCTTTTTAGCGTGCCAGGTCGCAAAGTCAGCATTCAAAAAGAGCTTGATCTAAAAGGTCTTACCATGTTTGAAGGAGCTGGTGAGTTTTTAAAGCTCGCAAAAGAGGGCAAGCTAGCAAATGTAAAGTGGCTACTTATCTATCAAAGCTCAAATTTTAAAAATGGTGAAAATTTAAGGCTTGATCTAAATCTAAAACCGCTTTTTAGTGGAAATTTCGGAGATGATAGCTACACTTGGTATGAAATTTTGGATTAAATATCTAGTCCAAAATAGTGTTTAACTAAAAAGCCGATGCCAAAAGATATGATCGCAACGCCAAAAGTTATCATGCACATCTCAACCACTCTTGGTAAAAATTTAAGCTCCTTTGCCACGCTTATGTAAAAGTTGTAAGTGATGATGGCAACTAAAGCAAAGAAAAACATCGACAAAACGGCGTAAAGACTGCTTGAAAAGATGAAAAATGGAAGTATCAAAAATGCCGTTGTTATGATGTATGAACCGCCTGTGTAGAGCGAGTAAGTAAGCGGTTTGATCTCGTCGCTTGGATTTTCTTTTGACTCAAGATATGCTGAGCCAGCCATAGAGAGTGCAGCTGCCACGCCCATGATAAGGCCTGTTGCGCCAACTGATTTTGTATTCGAAAATGCAAGCGCGATGCCGCTAAGTGTGCCTGTTAGCTCAACTAAAGCATCATTCATACCAAGCACGATGCCACCAGCATTTATAAGTTTTGTGTCTTTTAACATGGAGATTAGACTGTTTTCGTGATTCATCTCCTCTTCATAAATATCACGAGCTTCAGGATATTCATCTACGATGTCAAGATAAAATTTCTCTGCATTTTCTTCGCGTGACTCCATAAATTTTAGGGTAAAAGATGTGCCAAAAATTTTAACAAGTATCGTATAGAAAATGACTTTAAATAAATTTGCACTTCTGCTTTCACCAGTTATCTTTTGACAAAAAGCATAGTGGCGTCTCTCTTCGGTGATTAATTTGCGAAGTATTTTTTTATTCTCATTGTCTTTTTCGCTAGCTTCAAGAAGTGAGTATATAGCAGTATCGTCTGCTTCATTTTGCAATTGTTTTAAAGCACGTTTTTTGTCTAACATAAAATTTTCCTTTTTATAGCTTAGAAATTTAAGATTTTGATTTAGAAAGAGAGAAAAATGGTGCGATCAGCGAGACTCGAACTCGCACACCTAGCGGCACTACCCCCTCAAGATAGCGTGTCTACCAATTCCACCATGATCGCAAAAAGAACAAAAGCCCCAAAAAAGGGGCTAAATTTAAGCTTTACGCTTAGCCAAGCATTGGGTTTGCGTAAAGAACGATAAGTGTAATAACAAGTGCGTAGATAACTTGTGCTTCGATCATCGCAAGTGCGATAAACATTGTAGTCATAAGTTTGCTACCAACGCCAGGGTTTCTAGCTGTTCCGCTGATAGTTGCAGCAGCTGTGTTACCCATACCAATAGCACCGCCAAGAGCTGCAAGGCCAAGGCCGATACCGCCAGCGATAACTGAATATGATCTGATCATCTCGCCGTCAGCACCAAATGCGAATGCAGCAAGACCAAGAATTAAAAACACGATCTTTTTCATCGTTGCTCCTTTAAAATTTTAAAGTTCTTTCGGATCTGTCCCCTACTTAAACTTCATGAGCCGTAATATTACAAAAACAAAACTTTGTTTCAAATAAAAACACTAAAAATTTAAATTGCCTATAAAAAATTCTTGGCTTAGAAAAATGAAAGTTTTTTTATGCTATCTTTGAAAGAATTTAATTTATTCTTAATCTTAGGTTTTTAATGAACGAAAAATTTTCAAAGATAGGCTTTGTTCTTGCGATGGCTGGTTCTGCTGTGGGTCTTGGCAATGCCTGGAAATTTCCTACAATGGTGGGAAATAACGGCGGTTCGGCATTTATAATTTTATACTTGCTTCTTACTTTTGCTATCGCGTTTGTGGCATTTTTAGCGGAGCTTAGCATTGGCAAACTTGGCGAAAGCGACATCGTAAGCTCTCTTTACAAGCTCGCACCAAAGCATAAAAAAGCGTGGTCGCTCTCTGGCTTTTTCATGATTGGCGCGATACTTATAGCTTCATTTTATATGGTTGTTATTGGCTGGATATTAAAGTATATCTATCTTAGTTTTTCGCCGCTTTTAGCAGACTCAAAAGCGGCAGGCGAGCAGTTTAACACACTTTTATCAAATGATTTAAGCAGTGCCGTGCTTTGTTTTAGCTTGGTTTTTTTAATGGTATTTTTTGCCGTTTCAAAAGGTGTAAAAAGTGGCATCGAAAAGCTAAATATATGGATGATGCCAAGCCTTTTTGTCTTGCTGGTTTGCATGCTTTTTTACGCGCTTAGCATGGGAGATGGTTTTGTTAAGGCGGCTAAATTTTTATTTGTACCAAATTTTAGTGCGATCACGCCAGATGTTATCTTGCAGGCTCTAGGCCTTGCGTTTTTCTCGCTATCTATGGGCGTTGGCGTCATACCGACATATGCTGCAAATTTACCTGAGAAGACAAATTTAATAAAATCAACCCTCTCTATCATCTTTATAAACATATTAATAGGCATTATGATGGGCCTTGTCGTATTTACATTTATATTTGCTTATGGGGCTGATAGCACGGCAAGTGGTCCAGGCCTTATCTTTATCTCGCTTGTCACGCTTTTTGCAAAGCTTGGCGTCGTTGGCAACTTCATGGCGGTAGCATTTTTCGTGTCGCTATTGTTTGCTGGCATCACAAGCGCGGTTTCGATGATCGAGCCTTTTGCTTATTATTTGGTTAGGAAATTTGAAATTTCAAGAAAGACGGCGCTTCTTTACATCGGCGCCTTTGTATATATCTTGGGCATCTTTTGCATACTTTCATATTATTCAGAAACATCAAGTGCTTTTAGCGTTTGTGGCAAGCCATTTTTTGACGCGCTTGACTTTCTCACATCAAATATCATGATGCCAATAGGCGCTATCGTATTTAGCTTTTTTGTTGGCTATAAGCTTAAAAAAGAGAGTTTGTATCTGCTTTTTGGCGATTTTATGGGAAGAGCATTTTTTGAAATTTGGTACTTTTTCTTAAGATATGTCGTGCCAGTTGCCATTTGTGCGATAATGATCTACCAGATGGCAGGTAAATAATGGCAGAGAGATTTAGTAAAATTGGCTTTATCCTTTCTATAATTGGAGCGGCTATCGGCCTTGGTAATGCGTGGAAATTTCCATACATGGTCGGCAGTAACGGCGGTTCGGCATTTATCCTTGTATATCTATTTTTTGCCTTTGCTGTTGGTCTTAGCATATTTTTTGCTGAGATGGCGATGGGTAAAATTTCACGCCTTGATACGGTTGGAGCGTTTAAATCTCTAGCTACAAAAGGGGCAGGCTTTTGGAAATTTGCTGGTATTATCATGGTGACTGGGCTATTCATCGCATCTTTTTACACACTCATCATTGGCTGGGTTTTAAAATACGTCATTTTAAGTCTTAGTGAGCTACCTAAAGATATCGCAAGTTCAGAGACGTTTTTTGTAAATTTCATCTCAAATGGCATAAATGAACAAATTTTATACTTTAGTATCGCATTTTTTGCCTACTTTTTCATCCTTACAAAAGGCGTAAAAAGTGGCATAGAGCGCATAAATGTCTATCTCATACCAGCTCTTTTTATCTTGCTTTTGCTTATGCTTGGCTACTCTTTTGGCATGGAGGGCTTTGACAAAGCGGCTAAATTTCTACTAGTGCCTGACTTTTCAAAGATAGATCAAGCAGCTGTTTTAAACGCTCTTGGACTTGCTTTTTTTACGATGTGCGTTGGCATTGGCTGCATACTTACTTACTCATCAAGTCTAAGTGATGATACAAATTTATTTACCTCATCGCTCTATGTCGTTTTTGCAAATATCATAATAAGCGTCATCATCGGCCTTATCGTCTTTACATTTACATTTGAGTTTGGCTCAGAGCCATCAAAAGGCGCAGGGCTTGCTTTCATATCGCTACCAACGCTATTTGCTAAGCTTGGCTTGCTTGGAAATTTCTTGGCATTTACATTTTTTATATCGCTATTTTTTGCTGGCATCACCTCGGTTATATCTATGGTTGAACCGTTTATATTTTTCTTAAGCAAAAGCCTAAAATTTAGTAGAAACAAATCGATCTTTATCGTTGCTTGCGTGGTTTATGTTTTAGGAATTTTATGCGCATTAAGTGGCACAAGCGAATTTAAAGATGCGCTTACATTTTTTGGTAAGAGCTTTTTTGACCTGCTTGATTATCTTAGCTCAAACATCATGCTTCCACTTGGTGGTATCTTGTTTGCTATCTTTGTTGGCTACTTTATGAAATTTGAGCTTTTAAAAGAGTTATTTGTGCCTTATATGGGCAAGGTTGTATTTAAAATTTGGTATTTTTTAATAAGGTTTGTAGCACCTATTTTAGTCTTAGTGGTGTTAATAAGGGAGATCTCATAATGGCAAAAGAACAATTTTCTAAAATAGGCTACGTCCTAGCAGTCGCTGGATCGGCTGTCGGACTTGGCAATGCATGGAAATTTCCATACATGGTTGGTGAAAACGGCGGTTCGGCGTTTATTATCCTATATCTTTTGATAACTTTTCTAGTTGGTGTGCCTATCTTTATGGCAGAGCTTAGTATCGGCAAGCTTAGCGAGAGCGACAGTGTAAATGCTTTTAGAAAGCTAGCAGCTAAAAATAAAAATTTATGGCAACTAGTTGGAATTTTAGCCATGGTGACAGCGGCTATCATCTCATCATACTATATCGTGATCATCGGCTGGGTCTTTAAATATTTCACGCTCTCATTTACTGGCCTCCCAAGCGATATAGATAGCTCAAAGGCTATATTTAACGAGTTACTCACACATGGTCTTGGCGAGCAGACACTTTACTTTGTTATAGCATTTGCAGCTTGCTTTTTCATCCTATCAAAAGGTGTAAAAAGTGGCATAGAGAAGCTAAATGTTTGGATGATGCCAAGCCTATTTATCATGGTTTTGATCATGCTTTTTTACTCTATGACTATGGATGGCTTTGTGAAATCAGCCGAGTTTTTACTCATCCCAGACTTTAGTAAAATTTCGTTTAACTCACTCTTGCTAGCTCTTGGACTTGCATTTTGGACACTATCTCTTGGTATGGCAGCGATCATTACTTATTCAGCTAGCCTAAGCGATGATACAAATTTAGCCACTTCAACGCTTAGTATCGTCTTCATAAATATCGCGCTTGCTATTATGATAGGTCTTGTTATTTTTACCTTTATATTTGAATTTGGCGCTACTCCGTCTCAAGGACCAGGTCTTGTCTTTATCTCGCTACCAACGCTATTTGCAAAGCTTGGCGCGATCGGTCAAATTTTGGCTGTAGCATTTTTTGCTGCACTTATCTTTGCTGGCATCACTTCAGCCATCTCCATCGTTGAGCCATTTGTCTTTTTCTTGATCAGAGAGTATGGCATGAGTAGAAAAAAAGCGCTTTGTATAGTTGGAGCTGGGATTTTTATAGTGGGATTTTTATGTCTTTTATCAAACATAGAAAATGTTGGCGATAAATTTATGATATTTGGTAAAAATTTCTTTGACTTCCTAGACTTTACTGCTTCAAATATCTTGCTACCAATTAGCGGTATCGGCGGAGCGATATTTGTAGGATATTTTATGAAAAGAGATGCGCTTTATGTGCTATTTAGCCCATATATGAGTGATTTTGTATTTAATACATGGTATTTTTTACTAAGATATGTAGCACCAGTTTGTGTGCTCATCATCATGATAAATGAACTTTTAAAGGTTTTTAATGGATAAGATTGAGAGGTTTTTTGACAAAGCTGGTGATATAGTCGGCTATATTTGTATGTTTATTATGGCTTTGATGATAATAGACGTATTTTTTAACGTTGTGGCAAGATACTTTTTCTCTTACGGCAACGTTGCATTTCAGGAGCTTGAGTGGCACTTTTTTGCTGTGATATTTCTACTTGGCATGAGCTATGCTCTAAAAGAGGACGCACATGTTAGAGTTGATATCTTTTATGCTAAATTTTCAGAAAGAAATAAAGCCCTTGTAAATATGCTTGGCACTGTATTTTTTATCATACCATTTGCGCTTTTGGTTTCAAATTTATCATTTGGGTTTGTAGGAGATGCTTACAGCTCGGCAGAGGCCAGCGCAGATCCAGGCGGTCTTACCCATAGATGGATCATAAAAGCGATGATCCCTGTTTCATTTTACATACTTGTATTTTTTGCGATCGGCTTTTTTATAAAAAATTTAAATCGCTATAAGAAAGCTAGTAAGGAGAAAATATGGCGGGATTAATAATGTTTATAGCCGCGCTATTGATGCTTGGCATTGGCTTTCCAGTGGCATTTACCTTTGGTGCGGTCGCGATGATATTTGGCATGGTTGGCAGCGTCGTAGAGAGCCTTGGCGATGGCGATGGGCTACTTGGCAGTATAGAAGTATTTAAAGATATGTTTAACTTCATGCCTTATAGGATTTTCTCTATCATGGAGAGTAGAATTTTCATAGCAGTTCCACTCTTTGTATTTATGGGCGTCGTGCTTCAAAAGTCAAAGCTAGCCGAGAGACTACTTGAGAGCATGGGTATGCTATTTGGAGAAATCAGAGGCGGTATCGCGATAAGCACTATCTTAGTTGGCGCGCTTCTTGCTGCATCAACTGGCGTCGTAGGTGCAAGTGTTGTTGCTATGGGCGTTATAAGCTTGCCTGTAATGCTAAAGTATAAATACGACCAATCCCTAGGATGTGGCACGATATGCGCTGCTGGCACGCTTGGTCAGATCATCCCACCTTCTATCGTGCTTATCATCTTGGGCGACATCTTCTCAGTGCCAGTTGGCGAGCTTTTTCACCAAGCCATTGTGCCAGGATTCACGCTAGTCGGGGTTTATATAGTTTATATTTTGATAGCTGCTTATCTTAAGCCAGAGGTCGCTCCTGTGGTAAAAGATGAGAGCGGAGTTAGTAAATTTAGACAGGTGATAAGAGCGCTTGTGGCTATCTTCCCGCCACTTTTGCTAGTTATTTGTGTGCTAGGGTCCATTTTTGCAGGTATCGCTACACCGACTGAAAGCTCAGCATTTGGCTGCGTTGGTGCTATCATCTTGGCAATATTTTATAGGACATTTTCATTTTCTATGATGAAAGAGGCTTTGGCTGAGAGCGTAAAAACTACAGCTCTAGTCTTTGCTATACTTGTTGGTGCGACTGCCTTTTCTATGGTCTTTAGCTACACTGGAGGCGATGAGATAGTTGAAAATTTCATGACAAATTTACCAGGCGAGAAGTGGGGCTTTATCATCTTTAGTATGGCTGTTATCTTTGTGCTTGGCTTTTTTATAGATTTTGTTGAAATTTCATATATCGTGCTTCCTATCTTGGTGCCAATCGCCGCAAAACTAGGCATAAACCCAGTCTATCTAGCGATCCTAGTTGCTATGAATTTACAAACTTCATTCTTGACACCGCCATTTGGATTTAGTCTATTTTTCTTAAGATCAGTCGCACCTGCTGAGATAAAAACAGCTGCTATTTATAAAGGCGTGGTGCCTTACATCATCATTCAAGTGGCAGTTTTAGTCTTTTTCTGCGTCTTTTTGATGGAGATAAAGCCGATGCTTGATGCGAGCCACGGCGGATTATTTAACTTCTTACTCTCACTTTTTAAATGATATAAAAGTTTTTGGTTGTAAAATACCAAAAACAAGCAAAATGGCTAATTTGAGTTTCTGTCAAATTTAGCCATTTTTTATGACCGCTTTTTAGTAAATTTATAAATTTAATGAGGTGAAATATGGCAAAGAAATTTATCGATGTTATGGATACGACCTTTAGAGATGGCTTTCAGTCGGTTTATGGCGCTAGAGTGCTTATGAACGACTTTTTGCCCGCGCTTGAAGCAGCCAAAGAGGCTGGCATAGAGCATTTTGAATTTGGCGGAGGAGCGAGATTTCAAAGCCTTTATTTTTACCTAAATGAAGACGCTTTTGCGATGATGGATAAATTTAGAAGCATCGTAGGACCAAAAGCAAACCTTCAAACCCTAAGCAGGGGCGTAAATACCGTTACACTTGATACTGGTAGCCGCGAGCTAATCGACCTTCACGCAAAACTTTTCAAAAAACATGGAACCACTACTATTAGAAATTTTGACGCATTAAATGATGTTGAAAATTTAAAATATTCAGGCGAGAGGATCGCTCATCACGGGCTAAAACACGAAGTCGTAGTTACTATGATGGATCTGCCTAGTGGCTGTGTGGGAGCACATGATGTTAAATTTTATGAGAAAATTTTAAGAGAAATTTTAGATGCAAATATCCCTTATCACAGCGTTTGCTTTAAAGACGCAAGCGGCACAAGTAGCCCACAAAAGGTCTATGAGACCATAAAAATGGCTAGAAAGCTACTCCCAGAAAAAACCCACATCAGACTTCACACGCATGAAACTGCAGGCGTAAGCGTGGCTTGCTATCTTGCAGCGCTTGAAGCTGGCGTTGATGGTATAGATCTAGCTGCAAGCCCAGTAAGTGGTGGTACAAGTCAGCCAGATATCTTAACTATGCTTCACGCAGTAAAAGGCAAAAACTACGATCTTGGCGGACTTGACGTGGAGAAAATTTTAAAATATGAAAGTGTTTTGAATGATTGTTTAAAAGAGTATTTCTTACCGCCTGAAGCTGTGCAAGTAAGCCCACTCATACCGTTTTCACCGATGCCAGGTGGCGCACTCACTGCAAATACCCAGATGATGAGAGATAACAACATCTTAGATAAATTTCCAGAGGTCATCCTTGCGATGCGCGAGGTGGTGCAAAAGGGCGGATACGGCACTTCAGTGACTCCTGTTAGCCAGTTTTACTTCCAACAAGCCTTTAACAACGTAATGTTTGGCAAGTGGAAAAAGATCGCTGAGGGATACGGCAAAATGGTGCTTGGCTACTTTGGCAAGACCCCAGTTACGCCTGATAAAGAGATCATTAAGCTTGCTAGCGAGCAGTTAGGACTAAAACCAACTACAAAACACGCAGTTGATATAGCTGATAAAGATGAGAGCAAGTCACTTGCACATGTAAAAGAAATTTTAAAACAAAACAAGATCAAAGTTACCGAAGAAAACGTATTTATAGCAGCAGCTTGTAAAGAAAAGGGCATCGCGTTCTTAAAAGGCGAAGCCAAAGTAAATGTAAGAAAAGTAGATCCAAATGCTAAAGCAAATGAAGGCAGACAAACTCAAAGCGGCAGATATAGCGTCGTCGTAAATGGCAGCCGCTACAATGTCGAAGTAAGCGAAGGCTTTAACGACAGCATCCAAGTAAAATCGATCACTGAAGTTGAAGGCAAGAGCGTAAAAAATGCCAAAAGTGCAGCAGCAGGCGCAACAGAAAATGACATCGTTGCAAGCTTGCCAGGCGCTGTGCATAAAATTTTAGTTAGCGCAGGAGACCATGTCAAAAAAGGTCAGGCCATAATCGTGCTTGAAGCGATGAAGATGGAGATAGAGGTCAAAGCCCCAAAAGATGGCATCATAGGCTCTATCGAGGTTAGCAAAGGTCAAAGTGTCGCGAACAATCAAGTGGTGGCTAAATTTAAATAAATTTGCCCATTTTAAAAAGATAGTGTTAAGCGAAATTTGATTAACATTTTGATGACTTTTAGGTCAAATTTATAAAGAAACGAAATTTAAAGGAAACAACATGATAAATAAGCTAGACGAGCTAGGTCTAAAAGAGATCAAAAAGATAAATCACAATCTAAGCTACGACGAGCTTTTTGAGCTTGAAAAGGCAAACAACGAGGGCAGAGTCTCAAGTAACGGCACATTTATGGTTGATACTGGAATTTTTACTGGCAGAAGCCCAAAAGATAAGTACTTTGTCAAGCAAGATCCAAGCCAAAAATATATCGCTTGGGGTAAGATAAATCAGCCTATCACAAAAGAACTATTTGATAAGCTTCTTAAAAAAGCAAAAGATCAGCTAAGTGGTAAAGAAATTTTTATCCAAGATGCATTTTGTGGAGCTAGCAAAAAGAGCAAAAAATCAGTCCGCTTCGTCACTGAAGTAGCGTGGCAAGCGCACTTTGTAAAAAATATGTTTATCCGCCCAAGTGAAGCGGAGCTGGCTAAATTTGAGCCTGATTTTGTAGTGTATAACGCTTGCAAGACAAAAAATGAGGATTACAAGGCTGACGGACTACATTCAGAGGTTTTTGTCATATTTAACGTCGAAGAAAATGTCGCGGTAATCGGTGGCACATGGTATGGCGGCGAGATGAAAAAGGGCATTTTTTCTATGATGAACTACTGGTTGCCACTTGAAGGCAAGCTAAGCATGCACTGCTCTGCAAACGTAGGCGAAAAGGGCGATACGGCGCTATTTTTTGGTCTATCTGGCACTGGTAAAACGACACTTTCAACCGATCCAAAACGCAAACTAATAGGCGATGACGAGCACGGCTGGGACGATGATGGCGTGTTTAACTTTGAGGGCGGCTGCTACGCAAAATGTATCAACCTTGATCCAAGTAGCGAGCCAGAAATTTACGCAGCGATCAGGCGTGACGCGCTACTTGAAAACGTAGTGGCTGACGAAAACGGCGTGGTTGATTATAAAGATGGCTCAAAAACTGAAAACACACGCGTGAGCTATCCGATCTATCACATCGACAACTACGAGCCAAGTTCAAGCGCTGGCCATCCAAAAAATATCATCTTTTTAAGCGCTGACGCTTTTGGCGTGCTTCCTCCAGTCGCAAAGCTCACAAAAGAGCAGGCGATGTATTATTTCTTAAGTGGCTACACAGCAAAAGTTGCTGGCACAGAGCGCGGTATCACCGAGCCAGTCGCTACTTTTAGTGCTTGCTTTGGCGAACCATTTATGCCACTTCACCCAACTGTATATGCAAAACTGCTTGGCGAGAAGATCGATAAACACGGCGTTAATGTCTATCTTGTAAATACAGGCTGGAGTGGCGGTGTTTACGGCGTTGGCAAGCGTATGAGCATAAAAGCAACACGTGCTTGCATAAATGCGATCCTTGATGGTAGCATCACAAAATGCGAATTTGAAAATTTTGATAAATTTAACTTCGCTATCCCAAAAGAGCTTGATGGTGTCGAGACAAAACTGCTAAATCCTATAAACACATGGGCAAATCCAGCTCAGTACAACGCTTCACGCGACAAGCTCGCTAAAATGTTTGTTGAAAATTTCAAACGCTACGAAGATGTAAAAGAGGGCGTTGAATACGCCAAAGCTGGTCCAAAAGCTTAAATTTATAGCCTTGCGGGTAAATCCCTGCAAGGCTTTTTAAATTTAAACTATCAAATGGCAAAAATTTTAGAGCTGTAAAATATAGCTCTTTTTCAAATTTCTAATATAAAATTTAAAACATTTTGCGAAATAGCTCGGTTAAATTTAACGAGACGTTTTAAAATTTCTAACCAAAAGTCACACTATATAAG
>NZ_POYX01000083.1:0-23918 GCF_002913865.1 Campylobacter concisus | reverse complement strand
GTGCAGGAGTTAGCGCAGCTGCATCATCTCTATCAGGTGGTGCTTTGCAAGGTGCTGCAAATGGAGGCGAAAAGCACGTTTATAGCTTTTGTGAGATGTGCTCTTCAAGGTGTCCTATCGAAGCAAAAGTCGTTGATGGTAAAGTTCGCTTTTTAAGTGGCAATCCAAAAGCTGGTGGCACGGCAACCTCTCTTTGTGCAAGGGGTGGTTCAGGCTTAAGTCAGCTCTATGATAAAAATAGGATCAAAAAGCCGTTAATCAGAGCTGGCGAGAGAGGCGAAAATAAATGGCGCGAGGTTAGCTGGGACGAGGCGCTTGACTATGTCGCTTCAAAGATGCTTGATATCAAGCAAAAGTATGGCCCTGAAAGCTTTATATTTACCTGTAAAAGCTCGCAAACGCATAAGCTAATGGTAAATTTCGCCTCAGCTTATGGCTCTCCAAACTGCTTTTCGCACTTTTCATGCTGTCCGATCACCTACCAAATGGTCTGCGAGCAGATGTATGGCATCGCTAAGCTAAAAAGAGACTTTGCAAATGCAAAATACGTTGTAAATTTTGGTCACAACCTCTTTGAGGGCATCGTCATAGCTGATGCCAAAAAGCTTGCTAAATTTGCAGCTAGCAAGGACACAAAGCTACTTGTGCTTGAGCCAAGATTTAGCGTTGTAGCTGCAAAAGCTGATGAGTGGCTACCAGTTAAACCTGGCACTGATCTAGCATTTGTGCTAGCACTCATCAACACTTGGATACAAAATGGCACTTACGATAAAGAATTTATTGAGAAATTTACAACTGGCTTTGATGAGATTGTTAAAAGCGTAGAGGGCAAAACGCCTGAATGGCAAGAGACAATCACTGGCATAAAAGCAAGTGATGTTAGACGCATCGCTGATGAAATTTATAAAGCTGCTCCAAGAGTTATTTTTGATTTTGGGCATAAGACAACTACCACAAGAGCTGAATACATGAGGACAAAAGCCATCATGGTGGCAAATGCGATGATGGGCAACTGGGAGGTTAAGGGCGGCCTTTTTGGTGGCAAAAATGCAAAGACTTTTAACAAGCTAGTTGGCGAGGATAAATTCCCAGTTCTTAAAAACCCAGATGATAAATTTAAAGTGCCAAAAGTTACCAGACTAGACTTTGCTGGCGAGGCTGGAGCGCATAAATTTGTAAGCAGAAAACATGGCGTTTTGATGGATATAGATAACGCTATCTTAAACGAGAAGCCATACGCCATAAAAGGCTGGTTTAACATCCGCTTTAACCACCTCATAAACGTGGCTGAAACGATGAAGAGTATAGAGGCGATGAAGAAGCTTGAGCTCATCGTAGTAAGCGATGTCTATCTAAACGATATGGCGACCTTTGCTGATGTCATCTTGCCTGAGAGCAGCTACCTTGAGCGCGACGAGGGTATAGAGGACAAGTCAGGTCTAAAACCAGCTTATATGATAAGAAATAAAGTCGTTGATCCAGTTGGCGACACGAAGGACGGGGCGTTTATCTTTAGAGAGCTAGCACGCCGCATGAAGATAGATGAGCTTTACACTTGGAACGACATACGTGAGTTTAGGATGCAACAAGCTGGTGGAGATGTAAATTTACTTGCAGCACTAGAAAAAGATGGCTTTATCACGTGGGATGAGCCGGGGATTTTGTTTAGAGAAAAAGGCATGATTGATAAATTTGTCGCTAAATATCCAGTCGCTTCTAAATTTGTAGGAGAAAATGGGCTAATGGACGATATGGCCAAGCTTAAAACAAAAAGCGGCAAGATAGAGCTATTTTTACCTGACGTTGAGGCGCAGTTTGCAGGATATGGCGCGCTAAATGACAAAGATATGGACACATTTGACGGACACGAGCTTTGCTTAACCTGTGGCAAAACGCCTGTCCATACTAACGGCCACACCCAAACAGTGCCATTTTTAAATGACCTCATGAGCGATAGCCCTATCTGGATCAATCCAAACACCGCTAAAAAGCAAAATTTACGTGACGGTGACATGGTTTTGGTCAAAAATAAATTTGGCGAACAAAAGGGCAAGCTTATGGTGACTGAGGGCATTAGAGAAGATACGCTCTTTATCTATCACGGCTTTGGACACATCACGCCAGGCCTTAAGAGCATAGATCACGTGGGACTTAACACAAGCGTGCTTCTTGATCCAGCTGAGGGTCCAGTGGCTGCGACTATGGTTACAAATGTTGGCGTTAGCATAAGTAAAGCGTAAGGATAGAAAATGAAAAAATATATGATGATACATGATGAAAATTTATGCATCGGCTGTCAAGGCTGCTCGGTAGCTTGCAGAAGTGCAAACAACGTGCCAAGGGGACTTTACCGCTTGCAGGTGCATGCAAAGATGAGTGGGACATTTCCAAATTTAAAGACTGACTTTTTACGTCAAAGCTGCGTTATGTGCGAAGACGCACCTTGTGTTGAGGTTTGCCCAACTGGCGCTAGCTTTAAAACGGCTGATGGCGTGACACTGCTTGATCATAGAATTTGCGTTAGTTGCAAATACTGCATCCTAGCCTGTCCATACGACGCTCGCTACGTCTTGCCAGATGGCGAGATAGGCAAATGCACATTTTGCTATGAGAGCAGGCTAGAAGAGGGCAAAGACCCAGCTTGTGTTAGCGTCTGCCCTACAAATGCCCTAACTTTTGGCGACGTAAATGATGAAAACTCTAAAATTTCAAAGAAACTAAAAGAGAGCAAATACTACTTGCCAAAAGCGGAGTTAAAGACAAAACCTCTACTTGCAATGATCGCAAACACAAAAGGAGCACACAATGAATAGCATGTCAGGAAGTCTAGCTCAATACACTGAAATTTACTGGGGCTGGCCAATAGCTTTTTATCTATTTTTAGCAGGACTTAGTGCAGGTGCTAGCATCGTTGCTGTGCTTATATCAAATAAATTTGGCAAGGATAACTACTACTTTAAAGCAGCCGCTCTTATCGCTCCAGTGGCGATCGTCCTTGGACTTGCTCTTTTGGTGGTTGATCTTGGCAAGCCGCTTAGCTTTTACTGGATACTTTTGCTTTATAACTTCGACTCAGTTATGTCAATAGGCGTTGCATTGCTTCTAGTTTATACTCCACTAAGCGTTGTATACGCAGTTGGTGCGTTTAAAAATGAGACCTCGTCGCTTAAAATTTCTCTTTTTGACGCGCTTGCAAATTTAGCTAGTAAAATTTCAGGCTTGCTTGGAGTTTTACTTTTCATCTTAGGCATCGGTGTTGGCGCATATACTGGCTTCTTGCTAAGTGCAGCTCACAAGATCGCACTTTGGAACACACCAGTTTTGCCACTATTATTCTTAGTCTCTGGCTTAAGCTGTGCTGGTGCATTTACGCTGCTTCTTGGCGTGCTAAAAGATGAAACAAGAGAGCAAAACCAAACTGCACACTTTTTATTAAAATTTGACTTTTTTGCGATAATAGTCGAGTTTTTGCTAATAGTTGCTCTTTTTATGGTTGTAAAAGGTGCAAGTGCAAGCGGCGCAAACACAGTTGCAAACGCACTAAGCGCAAATTCTCTTGGCTTGATGTTTTATGTAGGTGTTATTGGTTTTGGTATGGCGTTGCCTATCATTTTAGACTTAAGCGTTTTAAAGGTGCATGATTTCAAACGCGAATTTGCCGTGCTTAACGCTATTTTAGTCATTTGTGGTGTCTTTTTGCTAAGATATTACATAGTCTATGCAGGACAAATTTTTATTTAATACTTAAAAAAGAATTTTAATTTGAAATTTACCTATTAAGTATTAAAATAGATACAATTCTTATTAAAGTTTGTTTTTTAGGAGAGCGTTTTGAAGATTTTGCTTTTAGAAGATGATTTGGGGTTTCAAGAGAGCGTCTGTGAGTTTTTACAGACGCTTGGTTATGAAGTTACAGCGGTGAGCGACGGTCAAGAGGCTTGCGATCTGATAGAGAAAAATTTCTATCACCTTTTTATACTTGACATAAAAGTGCCTGGAGTAAATGGTCACGAAGTCATCAAGTATATAAGAAGTCTAAATCCAAACGCTCCTATCATGATAACGACATCTTTAGTTGATATTGATGATATGGCGATTGGCTACGAACTTGGCTGTAATGAGTATCTAAAAAAGCCATTTGAGCTTGCTGAGCTTAAATTTAGAGTTGCTGAGCTTATGCGAAAATACTATGGCACTGACGATAAAAACATAGTTAAGATAAATGACGAGTTTAGCTTTAACCTAAACAAGCGTGTGCTATATAAAAACGACAAAGCTGTTGATCTTAGTGCAAAAGAGGTCGCTTTGGTCGAGTGCCTGGTCTCGCACCTAAATTCTTACGTCAGTATGGAGGAGCTTAGAGATCTTGTCTGGAATGACAAAGATATAGAGGGCGCTGATATAAGAATGCACGTTTTAAAGATAAGAAACAAGACAACAAACGACTTTATCATCTCAAAGAGGCGCATAGGCTACAAGATAGATGCACAAGAGCTTTAAGATCCAGATCATAGCGACATTTGTCATAATGTCGCTTTTTTGCTTTCAAAGCTTTGTGATCTTAAATTTAAGCCAGAAAAACAGCAGCTCAAAAGCCCTTTTTGGTGCTATGAAGCATGAAACCATCATCAAAAATTCATTTCTAAAAAACGAAAATATAGCTAGCTCATTAAAATATAAATTTGCGATTTACGACGTAAATTTTAAACCCATCATCTCAACCCTTACCAAAGAGCCAAGCAGCTTTAAATTTGTAACTCTAGAAGAGGGCGGGTACCTTTTTTACAAGAGCTTTTTTATAAAAGATAAGACCCCTTACTACATCGTCGTAGAAAAGGAGCTTGATAATAAAAAGAGCCTCTTTTTAACAGCTATCATGCTGCTTGTTATCCTTGTGGCAGTACTATTTATCGTCTATTTTTTATATCTAAGCAGCGTTAAGCCTTATAAAGAGTTTCAAAAGTATATGAATAATTTCTTTAACGACGCTATGCACGAGCTAAAGACACCCCTTGGCGTGGCTGGCATGAACCTTGAGATGCTGGGGCTTGAAAACAAGTATATAACCCGCATCAAAAACGCCCTAAAACAGATGCAAATAACCTACGAAGATGTCGAGTATTTCATAAAGCGTGGCTACATCAAATTTCCACTTGAGAGGCTAAATTTAGGCGAGTATGTTAAAGAGCGAGTGAAATTTCTCTCAAGCGTGGCGGAGGTCAAGAGTATCGAGATAAAGACAAATTTAGCAAGCGAGGCATTTACTATGCTAAGCAAGGTCGAAGCTCAGCGCATCATCGATAACACCATCACAAACGCCATAAAATACAGCCCAAAAGAGAGTGAGATAATAGTAAATTTAGAGCTTGAAGCAGATCGCATAAATCTTAGTGTGCAGGACTTTGGCAAGGGGATAAAGGACGTCAAAAGGGTCTGGAAAAGATACGTGAGAGAGGATGAAATTCAAGGCGGTTTTGGTCTTGGGCTAAATATCGTCAGTGAAATTTGCCAAAAACATGAAATTTTATACGGCGTTGATAGCGTTTATGGCGTGGGCAGCACCTTTTACTATAAATTTAAACGAGCTTAGATTAAGCATAAAAGCGTAAAATGAAGCCTTAAATTTAGAAGGAAAAACTTTGGATAGAATCGTTGAAATCGAAAAAGTAAGCTTTGAAAATGACTTTGAAGTCTCGCTTAGACCTAGCAAATTTGAAGACTACATCGGTCAAGAAAAGATAAAACAAAATTTAGACGTCTTTATAAAAGCAGCCAAAAAGCGAAATGAGTGCCTAGATCACGTGCTATTTTACGGCCCTCCAGGACTTGGTAAAACCACCCTTGCTCACATCATCGCAAACGAAATGGGCGTAAGTATCAAAATGACCGCAGCGCCGATGATAGAAAAGAGTGGTGATCTTGCGGCGATCCTTACAAATTTACAAGAGGGCGACGTGCTTTTTATCGACGAGATACACCGCTTAAGCCCAGCTATCGAAGAGGTGCTTTACCCTGCGATGGAGGACTTTAGGCTTGACATCATCATAGGCTCAGGGCCTGCAGCTCAGACTATCAAGATAGATCTGCCAAAATTTACGCTTATCGGCGCAACGACACGTGCTGGCATGATCTCAGCGCCTTTAAGAGACCGCTTTGGGATGGACTTTAGGCTGCAGTTTTATACAAGCAGCGAGCTAAGCCGCATCGTGCAGATCGCCTCAGCCAAACTTGGCAAAGAGTGCGATAAAAACGCCTCTTTAGAGATCGCTAAACGCTCACGTGCCACGCCAAGGATCGCTCTTAGGCTGCTAAAGCGAATTCGCGACTTTGCCGAGGTAAATGACGAGCAAATCATCAGCCACGAGCGTGCAAAAGAGGGGCTTAATGCGCTTGGTGTAAATTCGCTTGGATTTGACGAGATGGATATTAGGTATTTGGAAATTTTGATGCAAGCAAGGCGCCGTCCTATGGGGCTTAGCACGATCGCTGCGGCACTTAGCGAGGACGAGGGCACGGTTGAGGATGTCATCGAGCCATATCTGCTTGCAAATGGCTTTATCGAGCGCACAGCAAAAGGCAGGATCGCTAGTGCGAAGTGCTTTGAGACCTTTAACGTTAAGATCGACATCGAAAAAGGGCTTTTTGAGTAGCGAAATTTAAATTTGGAGCAAAAATGGGCGAGCCACATCTTTGTCCTAAGTGCGAGCAAAGGACGATTTACTTTGACGGGATCTGCTACTGGTGCAGGCAAAAAGAGAAGCTGGAATTTTACGAGGGCTTAAGCGAGGACGAGATCAAAAATAGGCAGAAAAATATCCTCGCTCACATTGACGAGCTAGATAAATTTGATGAAATTTACAGCGATCTCACATATATTTTTTATCTACATGGCATTTGCGACGAGCAGATCATCGAAGAATTGACAAAAAACGGCGAGTACTACCCACCTGAAATTTACAAAAAGGCCTCAGAAGGGCTTAGAGATGAGCTTATAAAGAGACTTTCAAGCGAAGAAAATATAGTCAAGCTAAATCACATCCTTTCGGCACTTGCCTGGCAGGGCGATGAGGTAGTAAGGGAGCTATTTTTTAGGCTTTATGGTGCGCCAAAGCCTTGGAAGACGAAGCTTTATGCCGACACTGATGGATACGCGCAGGTTGCTGGCTGGAGCTTTGATAGCAGTGGCAAGAGAAGAAGCCTAGTTTTTGATAAGTGCTTTACCTGCCAGCCAAGCCAAAGCGCAGAGGCAAGCGTTAAATTTAAAGCAGCAAATGATGAGAAATGTAAATTTTGTAGCGGCGAGATGATAGAGCTCACCATCAAAAAGGAGAGCCTAAAGCAGTTTGGCTTGGAGCTTAAAAATGACGCTGTGCTTAAATTTTGTCCGACCTGCGTTGGCTTTGTGCAGTACTTTTGCCAAAATGATGGCAATAACGTGCAAACTGACACCGTTGGAGAGGGCGAGAGCGAAGACTATGTAAGAGACGCTGTGGCGGTGCTTGACGGGCAAAAATTTGAGCTAGCAAACGAGGTCTGTATGCACTATGCGGCTATGATCGATGGCGAAATTTTGCTTGGCGGATATCCGCAGTGGCAGCAAGACAGCGAGTATCTAGCATGCCCAAAATGTGGTAAAACGATGAAATATCTAGCGCAAATTCCTTTTGGTGGCTTGATAGACGGCGAGGGCATGATCTATATGCAAATTTGTGATGAGTGTGAGATTGTCGGAGCAAATTTTCAGTGCACGTAAAAGGCTAAATTTATAGGAGCTTTTGAGCTAGAAAATTTAAGTAAGGCATAAATTTATCTGAATTTGCTAAGCATCAGTGCCACGCTAAAATGCCAAAAGCTCACTCCTTGCAAATTTGGTGCCAAAGCGTTTTAGCAAATTTATCAAGCAAATGAGTAGCTTTGATAAATCTGCTATAATTACCCCATTTTAAGGGAGCGAGATGAATAATAGGCTGTTTTTTGGAATTTTTGCGTTTTGTGCTTTGGCTTTGGTGGTCTATCTTTTTAAACCATTTTTACTTGACATTTTTATCGCAGCGCTGCTAGCGGTGGCTGTTGCAAACGTGCAGATCGCATTTTTAACGCTTACTAAAAACCGCAAAACGCTCTCGTCAGGTCTTACGACATTTGCACTTCTTTGTTTATTTATCGCGCCGCTTCTTTACGCAGTCGTGGAGATCGCAAAATACGCAGCTGGCTTTGACATAAACAACGTCACAAAGACGATCGAGTTTATCAAAAACTACGACTTTAGCCTGCCAGAGTCGATAAATTTCTTAGAGCCAAAGATCAAGGAATTTATAGGTGGGCTTGATATCAAGATGCTATTTTCGCAAGTCGCTGCTAATCTTGCAAATTTAGGCAAACTAAGCCTTAAATTTGGTGTTGATATGATCATCATCCTGGTCTTTTTCTTCTTTTGCAACCTTTACGGCAACGAGCTTATAAACTACCTAAAAGAGGCGCTTCCGCTTAAAAAAGAGGACACTGAGTCGATACTAAGCGAGGTTGGCAACGTGATGGGCGTCGTTTTTTACTCAACCATCGCAAATATGATCATCCAAGGCTTTTTATTTGCCATTATCACCAGTTTTTACGGCTATGACGGCGTGCTAACTGGCATATTTTTTAGCTTCGCTTCACTCATCCCAGTCGTTGGTGGCTTTTTGGCGTGGGCACCTATTAGCATTTATGAGTTTGCAAATGGCAACACAGCAGCCGCTATCACGATCGCACTTTACACCATCATCGTGATCTCGTTTGGCGCTGATACCTTGCTAAAGCCGCTTGTCATTAAATTTATAAACTCAAAACTAGTCAAGATACCAACAAAGATAAACGAGCTACTCATCTTTTTTGCGATGATCGCTGGTATCACGACGTTTGGCTTCTGGGGCGTCATACTTGGCCCTGCGATCGTGACATTTTTTATCTCAACGATCAAGCTTTACACGCTTTTGCGAGAGAGAAATTTCGTATAAAATAGGGGTAAAATATGATATATGAAGATAAATTTATAAGAGTAGAGCGCGAAGAGAACGAGCTTCCGTGGGTGAAAATTTTTACCGTAAAGCCATACAGGGAGCTAAGTGAGTGTGACGAAGCGAGTAGGGCTAGGCTTTTTGAGGCGATGCTGGTGGCTGAAAAGGCGATGCTTGAGTTTTATAAACCAACTAAAATAAACATCGCAAGCTTTGGAAACTACGTGCCACACGTGCATATTCACGTTATTGCGAGATTTGAAAACGATGCATTTTTCCCAGATAGCGTTTGGGCTAGCCCCAAAAGAAAAAGCGAGCTTGAGCTACCTAAATTTGATGAATTTGCTAAAATTTTAGAAAAAAAACTAAGGCTTAGTTTTGAGTAAATACAAAAAATATTTTAATATCTATATCGCCCTAATCGTTTTTGCGCTGCTTGGTAGCCTATTTTACTTTCTTTATAGCTCATACATGGCTGAAAAAAAGCAAAACAATATGCGTGTCTTTTTTGACTACCATGTAAAGCAGCTAAACAAAAGCATTGATGACGCGAAATTTTCATCAATGGCGATCTCGATCTTGCTTGCTCAAAATGAGTCTATACAGATGTGCTTGCTAGGTCAAAACCGCGACGAGTGCGTAAAAAATATTGAAAATTTGACAAAAACTCTTGGCGCAGCGTCGATGTATAACAACATCAAACTTCATCTTTACGACAAAGATCTAAAAAGCTACGTAAGAAGCTGGGATCTAAACAGATATGGCGATATGATCGCTAGTGGCAGGTTTTTAGTCCAAGAGTCAAGGCGTCAAGATAGGCCCATGGTTGGCATCGAAGCGTGGTATGCTGGGGTGCTTATAAGGGCTGTTTCAAATGTGATGCATGAGGGTAAAAATATCGGTAGCATCGAGGTTTTGCTAAACTACGACTCACTTGGAAATTTCTATAAAACGCAAGGCATCGACCTCTTTGTGCTCCTATCAAAAGATAAGATGCCAGCACATAAAAGCGCGCCGAGTGATCAAATTTTGAGTGATTATTACATCGAAAATTTAAGCAGTGCAAATTTAAATATAGTTGGAATTTTGCGTGACATCGACCTTAAAAAGTATGAATTTTACGTATATAAGACGCACTATTTTTGCGTGGTGCCGCTACTTGATGCTAGCAACACGCAGATAGGCTACTACGTCCTTCACGTAAATACCGACGAAAAAGAGCGAAACATCTCACAAAATTATCTTGAATCAGAAGAGCTTTTTTAAATTTAAAAAGTATGCTCTAGCACTTTAGTGTTGCTAGAGCTTTTTGCAGAATTTTTATAAATTTGGAGTATAAATTTAACCCTTATACGAAAACTCTTCGCTTGGGAAAATTTTGTTTTTTACTTCGTCAGTGTAGCTTTGCACGCCTTTTCGCACAAGAGCGGCTCCGTCAAGATAGCGCTTAACAAATTTAGGCTTAAAGTCCTCGAAAAATCCCAGCATATCAGACCAGACAAGCACCTGTCCGTCTACGTCCGCCCCAGAGCCTATGCCCACAACTGGCACACGAACCTGCCTTGTTATCTCACTTGCTACGTTGCTAAGCGTGCCCTCAAGCAGTATGCTAAATGCGCCAGCTTGCTCAAATGCCAAAGCCTCTTCAACTAGC
Source organism: Campylobacter concisus (assembly GCF_002913865.1). GTDB lineage: Bacteria > Campylobacterota > Campylobacteria > Campylobacterales > Campylobacteraceae > Campylobacter_A > Campylobacter_A concisus_AM. The sequence continues at coordinate 13,268 of NZ_POYX01000083.1, read as the reverse complement.
CTTTTTGCCTCAAGCTCGCTTCTGCCTTTTATCTTATATCCGCCCTCAAATTTAAAAAACTGCGGCTTTAGTCCGATGTGAGCCATCACGTTTATACCCTCTTCGCAAAGGCGTTTTACTAAATTTACCTGATGCATGCCAACTTCAAGTTTCACCGCATCGGCATTTGTCTGCTTAAAAAATTTCATCGCATTTTTGATCGCTTGTTTTTCGTTTGTGTAGCTGCCAAATGGCATATCAGCTAGGATAAAAGTCTTTTTAGCCCCAGCGCAAACGGCCTTTGTGTGATAAAGCATGGTGCTCATATCAGCACTTAGCGTGCTCTCTTTCATATTAAAGCTCATGTTTAAGCTATCGCCAACAAGGATAATGTCAGCGTAATCATCAAAAATCTTCGCAAATAGCGCATCATAGGCAGTTATCATCACGATAGGTTCGACGCCTTTTTTGTTTTTTATATCATTTATAGTGAGTTTTTTCTTTGCGATTTTTTCATCTTTCATGGCTGAGTCCGGTAAATTTTGTGATAATGCTAACAATTTTATCAAAATTTTGCTACAATTACGCCAATTTCTTAAGGACATGAAAATGGGTATATTAAAAAGGCTTGAAGTCGATTATTCTTACGATATAGTTGAGGAGTTTCTCTCCCACTACACTTTGATGTGCGATTTACTAGAGCCTTTGATAATAAATTTAGGAAGAGCTGACAAGTATAAGGAGAGCATTTTAGAGCTTTCTAGGATCTTTCACAATATCAAATCAGCAGCAGGTTTTATGCATCTTGACCCGATCTTGAAACTAACGACTTTGGCTGAAGAGGTCACTCAAGAGGCTAGAAGCTTAAAAGGTCCAGCAAATGATAAATTTATAGATTGGTTGCTGCTTATTAGTGATCAGTTTCATAAATACAAAGGTGACGTCGAGAAAGACCTAGAGTATTTTAGCGTCCTTGAGCCAAAGATCATTGACGTACCTGCAAAGCTTGACTAAACAATCCAACTAAACCATTTCATTTTTTATGGGAGCGACTTGGCTTCGACAGGAGCAGAGTGTGTACGGTGGCACGTCGCTTTGAGCAAAGCGTAAAAAGCTCAAATTAAATTTAAACGCAAACAACGTTAATTTCGCTCCTGCTTACGCTAAAGCTGCGTAAGTTCAGTTGAGCCTCGCTTTGTCTCATTCTAGCTAGGATGTAAGCGAGTAATTTAGCTAGAGTAGGCCAGCAAAGTGACTGCTTGCTAGCTGAAATTTTAGTCTTAGTCTAAATTTTGGTTTTGGAAAGTGAGCCTTTTTAGATGAAATTTTCACTTTTGCTAAGCGTGTAGAGGCTGTATGGATTTTGCTTTTGGACAGGGGTTCGATCCCCCTCGCTTCCACCATCTTACTTTAAATTTCTCTTAAATTTACTTACTTTTTAAAATAATATAAACTAAAATAACACAACTCATATAAACAAAGGAGAGGGATATATTTTGGGAATTTGATGATGTTGGTAAATTTAACGAAGGTTTTGCTTGGGTTGAAAAAGATGGTAAATGGGGTTATATAAACACCAAAGGATGTTCTGTTATTTTTGACGAAGGCAAAAAATGAGATAGGGGTGTTTGATAAGGTTATAGACAGGTCAAATAACACTTTCTACTTATCACGACTAGATAATAAATTTGGACTTTTGGATGAAAACTTTAATGTCGTTATCAAAAATAGCATTTATGGTAAATTTGAGGTGCTTCAAAGGATAAATGAAACTACCTTTTTGATAAAAATAGCAGAGCGAGAACTTTTTGTGGATAGCGAAGGGAATTTCAGATAAGCTAACTACAAAAGCTTTGCCAGCCAGTTAAATTTAACTTGGCTGGTTTTTTATCTAAGCTTTGTCTCGAAAAATGCGTTAAAAAGCGAGTTTATGCCTTGCTTTGTAAATTTCTCCATTATCTTTTCGATCTGCGGTTTTTCTTGCCAGACGGGCTCATCTACAAGGCTCATTTTTGCTAGCTCATTTTGAGCGTCTATGTAGCTACCAAGGCTATCTATTAGCCCCATTTTTAGGGCATTGTGAGCCAAAAAGACCCTTGCGTTTGCCCACTCGTCTTTTTTATTGATGTCTAAATTTCTAGCCTCCGCCACGTCGCTTACAAAGAGCATGTAAGCGTCATTTACGAGCCCTTGCAAGCTCTCACGCTCCTGCTTGCTCCAGCTCCTCATAAAAGTGCCAGCCTCTTTAAACTCGCCAGCCTTCACCACCTGCTCGCTCACGCCTAAATTTTTGGCTAAATTTTCGATGTTTGCCCCTTGCATGATGACGCCGATCGAGCCTATGAAAGCGCCTGGGTTTGCGACGATAGTGTCGGCATTTACGCCAGCGTAGTAGCTGCCACTTGCCATGTTGCCAGCTGCGTATGCGAGCACTTTTTTACTCTCTTTTAGTCGCTTGACCGCCATGGCTAGCTCCACGCTAGGGCTTAGCGCGCCGCCTGGGCTGTCGATGTAGAGTAGCACGCCTTTGATGTTGCTATCAAGCCTTGCTTTTTCGAGCGCATCTAAAATTTCGCTTGTGTCCATTATCGTGCCGGTGATGTCTATGCGGGCTAAATTTGGCTCTTTCATCTTGCTATCTGGCGCTAAAATAAAAAATAAGATGAGTAAAAATATGAGCGCCTTAAAGTAGTTGTTGATAAATTTAAAAATTCCCAAAAATCCTCTAAAAATAAGCCTTAAAATTTGCAAATTTTGCCTCCGATATATAGTTTTTTAGCCTCGTTTGTATGAAGTATTAGCTGAAGTATTAGCTCGCTATCATCGCACTCTAGGTCGTTATAGATTGCGATATCAGCCGCGAGTCCAGCCCTTATCTCGCCGTTATTTGTCCTAAGTGCCTTTGCGCCCCCGTGCGTTGCAGCGACAAAAAGCCTGGTGGCAAGCTCGTTTAGATCAAGGCTCGCGTGGGTAAATAGGGCGGTTCTTAGTTCATGCCAGAAATTTAGGCTGATATTTGAGCTAAGGCCGTCTGTGCCGATATTTAAGCTGACATCATTTTTAAAAATTTCTTTTAAATTTAACGCCTTTTTGCCAAGTAGCCTGTTTGAAACGGCGCAGTGCGTCACGCTGTGATGAGGCTTAAATTTAGCAAAATCGCTCACATAAACGCAGTGCGTAAAGAGGGTATTTATCTCACGAAACATCGTAAAGTAGCTCTTCGCGTCATACATTGGCTTAGGGTCTTGGCTAAATCTTAAAAGATGCTTTTTAAAGCCACCGCTGCCACACTCTAGCCACTGCTTTTCAGCTTTGCTCTCTAAAAAGTGCGTGCTTACAAGAAGACCATCCTTTTTAGCTATCTCAAGGGCGGCTTTGGCTAGCTTTGGATGCACGGAGTAGGGCGAGTGCAGCGAGATGGCTGGGGTGAAATTTTGGCTTTTATAGCTCTTTGTTTTTTCAAATTTAGCTAAGAAATTTTGCAAATTTTGCTGAACCATCTGCTCATTTGAGCCTAAAATTTCACTAAAAAGCACGACTTTTAGCGGACTAGCGGCTAAAATTTCAAGCTCCGAGCCAAAGCTAGATATCTCGCCAATGGCGCAAACTCCGCTTTTTAGCAGTGAATTTATGGCTTCATTCATCGCCTTTTTAGCGTCCATTTTAGCTAGCTCACCGCCTTTATCAACGATAGAGCCAAGCCACTTTATAAAGTCGCCATATTTTAGAGTGCTAACGTTTGAGCTAAACTCCAAATGAACGTGCGTATTTACGAACGCTGGGGCTATCACGCTCTCACCAAAGTCGAAAATTTTGGCCTCTTTAAATTTCTTTTGTGCCTCTTTTTCGCTTGTAATTTCTAAAATTTTATCACCTTCAATGACAACACAAGAATTTCTTAAAATTTTTGGATTTTCTCCGCCAGTGATGATCTTTTTTGCTTTTAAAATTTCCATTTCTAGCCTTAAATTTTTGTTATTGTAGCGAAAATTTAGGAACGAAAATGTATAATTTGGGCTATTTAATCAAAAAGGAGTGACATGGATAAGAAGCTAAAAATAATGGTTATCCAAGGCCCAAATATCAACATGCTTGGCGCTAGAGAGCCAGGAATTTACGGCGTTATGAAGATGGAGGATATCCACTCTCAAATGAAGATCGTTGCCGATCAAAATGACGTTGAGATCGAGTTTTTTCAAAGCAACCTTGAGGGCGAGCTAGTCGATAAGATCCAAGAGTGCTTGGGTGATGCTGACGGCATCATCATAAACCCAGCCGCTTACACTCACACATCTATTGCTATCCGTGACGCGCTAAGTGCGGTTGCGCTGCCAGTTATCGAGGTGCATATCAGCAACGTTTATAGAAGGGAAGAGTTCCGCCACAAAAGCCTCATCGCACCAGTTGCAGCAGGCCAGATCGTGGGCTTTGGACCAGTTGGCTATCATTTAGCGATGATAGGCATGCTTCAAATTTTTGAGCAAATCAAAGCAGTAAGAGCAAATCAAAAAGCACAATGAATTTCATCTTAAAGGACGAAAACGCCGTATTTTACGAGTGCGGCTATAGCTGCGACAATGAGTTTTTGCTATGCGTTGATGGCGTGAAATACTTTTTCACGGACGCGAGATATTATTTTGAGGCAAAAAGCTGTGTAAATGCAGGCGTAGTCGTTCTTTTGGCTCAGAGAAATTTAATAAACGAGGTTAGGGCATTTTTAAGAAAGATGAAACCAAACAGACTCGTTTTTAACCCTGACGAGCTAAGTATCAGCGAGTTTGACGCACTTAGCAAGGGTTTTAAGATAAATTTCAAGCCAAAGGCAAATTTCTCTAGGCTAAAGAGAATTTGCAAGAGCGAAGATGAGATAAAAATTTTAAAAAAAGCTAGCGAATTTGGGGCGAAATGCTTTGACGAATTTGCTAAATTTGTGCGTGAAAATGGCGATGGGATGAGTGAGAAAGAGCTTCATTTTAACGCCTCGCTTATCTTTAGGCAAAAAAATGAGCTAGGTCTTAGCTTTGATCCGATCGTGGCGATAAACGAAAATGCCGCAAAGGCACATGCGCTGCCTGGGGATAAAATTTTAAAAAAAGGTGACTTGCTGCTACTTGACGCTGGGGTTAAATTTAAGCGTTACTGCTCTGATCGCACCAGAACTGCTTGCTTTGATGAAAATTTTAACTTCTCAAAGGAGCAAAAATTTAAAAAAGCAAAGATGCAAGAAATTTACGAGATCGTAAAAGAGGCTCAGGCTGCTGCGATAAAGGTCGCAAGAGCTGGCGTTAGGGCGTGCGAGATAGACTTTGCAGCAAGAAGTGTGATAGCAAAGGCTGGATATGAAAAGGCCTTTTTCCACTCGACAGGACACGGTGTGGGTGTCGATATACACGAGCTTCCAGTCATCTCAGCAAGGAGCGAAACGCTCATAAAAGAGGGCATGGTCTTTAGCGTGGAGCCTGGAATTTATTTAGAAAATGAATTTGGCGTGCGTATCGAGGATGTGGTGGTCGCAAGAGAAGGTGGGTGCGAGATCTTATGAGGCTAGCTGGAGCAAGAAAGATCGTAAAAAGCCGTTTTTGCCCTAGTTTTTTTCAAAAAAGAGATGAGTTTAAGTATGAGGCGCTAGTTGGCATGGGTGGCAACATCGGCGATAGCGCAAAGAGGTTTGATAAATTTATAAGAGCGATTAGTGAAGATAGGCGTTTTCATGTGGTTGAAGTCTCGCCGATCCTTATAAATGCGGCGTTTGGCTACGAAGCGCAGGATGATTTTAGTAACGCTGTTATAAATTTACAAACATCTATGAGCCCTAGAAATTTGCTAAAAATTTTGGGGCACTATGAGAGTAAATTTAAGCGCGTGAGGACGTTTAAAAATGCGCCACGCACGCTTGATCTGGATATTTTGTATTTTAGTAAAAAAGTATATAAGACGCCGCGCCTTATCGTCCCGCACCCAGGGGCTAGCAAGAGGCTTAGCGTGATCGTGCCACTAGGGCTTATGAGAGGTTAAAGGATATAAATGGCTACAAAATTTCATACTTTTACAGGCGAGAGCACCATCGAGGCTTTGAAAAAGGCTCAAGAGGCGTGCGGCGAGAAGGCCATACTCGTCACTACAAAGCAAATTCAAGCCAAAACGATAAACAAAAAGCCGCTTTATGAAATTTTAGTAAGCGTCGAAGAGGACGAGGTAAAGCAGCCACCAAAGCCAAATGTAAAAGCAATAAACTATGAAAATGCCTACTCTAAATTTAGTAAAAACTACGAGCCGCCAAAGCCAAAATTTGAGATAAAAGAAGAGCCTGCTAAATTTGAGGCAAAGACGACGTCACCTGAGCCTTACGACCCAAATGAGAGCGTACTTTTAAATATCTCAGACGTCGCAAAAGAGATAAGTGCGATCGCAAATGTCGATATGAACGAGATAAAAGAGCCAAGCACAAATGGTATGAATAAAAAAATAGACGACGTAGCAAAGCAAGTAAGCGTGCTAAGCGAGAAAATAGTGCTGATAACTGACATGATCTGGGACGAAAAAGCCCCAAATCGCAACAATCTCTCGATCCCGCCAGAGTTTGCTACTATCTATAAGCTCGCAAAACAAAGCGGCATGAAAGAGGAGCATCTAGAGGCGATCATGCAAACGACGCTTGAAAATTTGCCTGTTTCTATGAAAAGCAACCCAACCGCGGTAAAAAGGTACTTCTACTCGCTTTTGCGAAATATGCTGCCTTGCAGAAAAGAGCTAAGTGATAAAAAACAGCGCATAATGATGCTAGTTGGCCCAACTGGAGTTGGCAAGACGACGACTCTTGCAAAGCTCGCGGCTCGTTTTGCTTACGGCAACGAAAAGCGCTATAAAACGGGCATCATCACGCTTGATACGTACCGTATCGGGGCAGTCGAGCAGCTATTTCAGTACGCTAAGATGATGAAGCTACCGATCCTTGACGTCATAGAGGTCGAAGACTTTCAAAACGCCATAAAGCAGCTTAGCTACTGCGACGTGATACTAATTGACACCACTGGAAATTCGCAGTATGACAAAGAAAAGCTTGAAAGACTTGATAAGTTTTTAAAGCATAGCGGCGCAAAGATCGATGTAAATTTAGTCCTCTCAGCTGGCTCAAAGGTCGAGGATCTAATAGAAATTTATAATGGATTTTCATTTTTGGAGATCGACACTTTAATAATCACCAAATTTGACGAGACCAAAATTTTTGGCAACGTATTTTCGCTGATCTATGAGACAAACACACCAGTTAGCTACTTTAGCGTGGGTCAAGAGGTGCCTGACGATCTTGTGGAGGCAAAGAGCGAATTTTTAGTAGAGTGCGTGTTTGACGGCTTTACAAAGCAAAAGGCTAGCGATGAATAACCAAGCGCAAAAACTACAAAATTTAGTCCAGTCTCAAAATAAGGCTAAAAATACGCATTTTATAGCGATTACAAGCGGCAAGGGCGGCGTTGGCAAGAGCACGATAAGTGCAAATTTGGCAAATATCTTGTCGCAAAATGGCTATAAAGTAGGGCTTTTTGACGCTGATATCGGCCTTGCAAACCTTGATGTTATCTTAAACGTTAAAATGGGCAAAAACCTGCTTCACGTGCTAAAAGGCGAATGCAGTTTAAAAGATATCTTGATACCTATAAATAAAAATCTCATCCTCATCCCTGGTGAGAGCGGCGATGAAATTTTGAAATTTAACAATCAATTTTTATTTGAGAGATTTTTAGATGAGGCTAGCGAGCTTGATGGGCTTGACTTTTTGATCATCGACACTGGAGCTGGCATAGGCGGCAGTACGCAGCTCTTTTTAGAGGCGGCTGACGAGGTTGTCGTGGTAACTGTGCCTGACCCTGCGGCGATAACTGACGCGTATGCGGTCATAAAGATCGTCTCAAGGTTTAAAAATAACGAGCTTTTGCTTTTAAATATGGTAAAAAACGAGGCTGAGGCCACTAGAATTTATGAAAATGTAAAGCGAGTTGCAAATGCAAATATTGGGCCAAGCTTAAATTTAGAGCTAATTGGCTACGTGGCTTCTGATAAGAGCGTGGCAAGGAGTATAAAACAAAGGACGCTCTTTACAGATGACGAAGCTTACGGCTCTGCTAGCGTGCAGATCAAGCAGATAGCTTCGAATTTGCTTTATAGGTTGGAACGAAAAGTGCTTAAAGATGAGCAAAGCAGGAGCTTTGGGGGCTTCTTTAAGCGTTTGATAGAACAATTTTAATGGAGATTGAGCTTTGCGTGCAGAAAATTTTATAGCATTTTTTACGGTTTGTGGATTTTTCATAGGCATAGTTTTTACCTTGCTAAAGGTGAGCGAGCCTATCGAAATGCTCGTTTATACGCTAGTTATTACTTTATTTTTTTACCTTATAATTCACATCGTGATAATGAACTACGTCGATGTAAAAAGGACTTTGAAGAAATTTTTTGACAAGCAAAGACATGAGGAGATCGCAGACTATCTCATCTCTGAGCTAAACGTTAGGGAAAAACGGATGGAAAATATCATGCTAAAAGTAACCACCGAAAATTTAGACTCTGGTAAGCAAAATGTACGAACTAAAGCAAAAGCAGCTTAACGCTTATAAAAGCACCATTAAAAAAGAGCAAGACGAGATCGTCTTAAAATACATGCCAGCTCTGCGCGCGATGGCGTTTAGGCTAAAGGAGCGCTTGCCTTCAAGCATCGACGTAAACGACCTTATAAGCGTTGGCGTTGAAGAGATGATAAAGCTTAGCAGGAAGTATGACAAAGAGCAAAACGACTCATTTTGGGGATATGGCAAAAAGAGAATTTATGGCTCGATGCTTGACTACCTTAGAGCGCTTGATGTCGTTAGTAGAAGCGACAGAAAGCTAGTAAAGAGCATAAATACCGAGATAGATAACTACTTTAATACACACGAAGAAGAGCCAAGCGACGAGTATCTGGCTGAAAAGCTAAATGAAGATATCGAAAAGATAAGAGAGGCAAGGGGTGTTAGTGGCATCATTACCATTTTGCCGATCGATGAACAAATGGAACTAATCGGTCAAAGCGATGTTGAAAAAAGCGTAGAAAAAGAGGATCTTATCTTAAAGATCGAAAGTGCGCTAAAAGACTTTGATGAGCGTGATCAGATGATCGTTCAGCTTTACTACTATGAAGAGCTAAATTTAAAAGAGATCAGCGAGATAATGAACATCAGCGAGAGTAGAATTTCACAAATTCATAAACGTTTGCTTGATCGCATCAGACGCAGCTTGGGGGTTTAATGGCTGATATTTTAAGTCAAGAAGAGATAGATGCGCTACTTGAAGTCGTCGATGAAGACGGCGATACGAGCAATATCGAGATAGAAGAGAGCCCACAAGGCGAGCAAAAGCAGATCATTATCTATGACTTCAAGCGTCCAAACCGCGTCAGTAAAGAGCAGCTTCGTGCGATAAAAGGTATCCACGACAAGCTTGCTAGAAACCTAGCTAGTCAAATTTCAAGTGTCATGAGAAGTATCGTCGAGCTTAGGCTTCACAGCGTCGATCAGATGACATATGGCGAGTTTTTGATGAGCTTGCCAAGTCCAACTAGCTTTAACGTCTTTTCGATAAAGCCACTTGATGGAAACTGCATTTTAGAGATAAACCCAAGCATAGCTTTTCCTATGATAGACCGCTTACTTGGCGGAACTGGTGAAAATTTCGAGGCAAACAGAGAGCTAACTGACATCGAGGTAAATTTACTTGATGCGGTGCTTAGGATGATCATGCAGCGTCTAAAAGAGAGCTGGTCGATGATAACTGATATGTATCCAAACGTCGAGGCTAAAGAGAGTAGTCCAAACGTCGTGCAGATCGTATCTCAAAATGAGATCGTCATCATGGTCGTTATGGAGATCATCGTTGGCGGCTCAAGCGGCATGATAAATTTATGCTATCCGGTCATCTACCTAGAGCCGATCCTATCGCGCCTTGCAAACAGGGACATCATGCTTGGCGAAACTAGCGCTAAAAAGAGTAGAAACAAAGAGCTAAAAACTCTAATAGGCCGTGCCGAGGTGCTTTATGAAGCAATTCTTGGTAAGTCGATAGTGAGTGTAAATGAGTTTTTAAATTTAAAAGAGGGCGATATCTTAAGGCTTGATAGAGGCGCTGATGATAAAGCGATCGTTTGCATCGATAAAAAAGAGGTATTTTTAGCTGAAGTTGGGCTTCATAGATTTAGAAAGTCTATCAAGATCGAGCAGCTAATCCGCTCTGATAAAGACGAGATCAAACACATCCTAGAAAAATACGAAGAAGAGCGAAAAGCAAAACTAATGGCATACGACGAGGCCAACGAACACAACAACGAAGAAGAGAGCGAAGATAATGACGAATGAATTTTTTAACATCTTTTCAAATGAGCTAAAAGCGACCATCGAAGGGCTGACGGGCAGAGCGCCAGAGATCGGCGAGAGAAATGAATTTGACGCGCCAGCGCAAAATGGCATAAAACCGCCAGTTGTCATGGCTAGTGTGACATTAAGTGGTGACATCAACGCAAAAGCAGAGATTGCCTGCACACCAGTGCTTATAAGCGCGGTTAGCGAGTGGATGATGGGCGAGGAGGAAATTTCACGTAATGAAAACCTCGGAAGCGACGAGCTTGATGCTGCAAAAGAGATATTTTCAAACCTCTTTAGCGCCTTTAGCACCTCTCTTGGAGCGCAAAAGGGCATGCCAAAGATCAGCTTTGAGGTGATAAATGTAAATTTCTTAGATGAAAACTCATCGCTTGATTTTAGCGTTTTTGAAAAGCTTTTTTTGTTTAACATAAAGATCGAGGATCTAAATGAGCACGTGGCTTTTGTCTGCGATCACACGCTTATGAGATTTTTTGAGCCTGCTAAAAGTGAGCCAGCAGATGGTGCAAAGGCTCAAGCTGCTCCTCATGCACTAAAGGGCGAATTTAGCGCAGAAGAGATGAGAAACATCGGCCTTATCATGGACGTAAGGCTACCAATGCGCGTTCGTATCGGCTCAAAAAGGATGCTCTTAAAAGATGTGCTCACTATGGATATAGGCTCAGTCATCGAGCTAAATCAGCTAGCAAACGACCCGCTTGAAATTTTGATAGGAGATAAGGTGATAGCCCTTGGCGAAGTGGTCATAATAGACGGAAACTTCGGCATCCAGATCACACAGATAGGCTCAAAACGCGAGAGGCTTCAGCAGTTAAAATAATGAATGAATTAGTAAATGATCTCTTAAAATTTCCAAGCGTTTTAAAGTATAAAAATAAAAATGTAACCTTCTTTGGCTCAGCTAGATTTGATGAAGAAAATTTCTACTGCAAAAAGGCATACGAGCTAGCTTACAAGCTAAATGAGCTAGGTTTTGCCATCTTAACTGGCGGCGGAGATGGCATAATGAGAGCGGCAAATAAGGGTGCATTTGACAGCGCAAAGTCCCCTAGTGTTGCACTAAACGTGAGACTGCCGTTTGAACAAAATACAAATCCATACGTCACAGCAAAATATCTCTTTTCAAATTTAAGCCCAAGAAAATTTGCCCTAACTGATAGCTCTATCGCATTTGTCGTCTTTCCTGGCGGCTTTGGCACGCTTGATGAGCTATTTGAAATTTTGGTGCTAGCTCATGTTGGCAGCAAAAAAGTGAAAATTTTTCTTTATGGATGCGAGTTTTGGCAAGGGCTTGATGAGTTTATACGAAAGACGCTGATCCCTCAAAAAACGATAAATGAAGAAGATCTAAATTTATATAAAATCACCGATGATCTGGAGCTTATCGTAAGCGAAATTTTGGCTATTTAAAAATAAGATATAAAATATCGCCTTTAAATTTAAAAAAGGTAAAAATATGAAAATAATGGTTGCAATGAGCGGCGGCGTAGATAGCACGATGACGGCTAAATTTCTGCAAGAGGCTGGACATGAGGTGCAAGGCTGCTACATGATGCTTCATCAAAAGCCAGGATATCACGAAGAAAACATCAGAAAAGTCAAAAAAGTGGGCGAATATCTTGGCATCAAGGTACATATCCTCGATCTGCAGGATAAATTTAACGAATATGTCTATGACCCATTTGTCAGGCTCTACAAAGAGGGCAAGACGCCCAATCCTTGCGCCTTGTGTAATAAATTTATAAAGCTTGGTGCGCTACTTGACTTTGCAAAGGCAAATGGCTGCGAGAAGCTTGCTACTGGGCATTACGTGCAGGTGGTTGATGGTTTTATAACCTGCGCCAAAGATCCTAGCAAGGATCAAAGCTACTTTTTAGCTCAGGTGCCAAAAGAGGTGCTAAAAGATGTCATTTTCCCGCTCGGGGATAAATTTAAAAAAGATATAAAAGAGCTAGCAAGAGGCGTAAAAGTGCTTGAAGAGTTCGCTACGCAGGCAGAAAGCAGTGAAATTTGCTTTGTAGAAAATACCTACATCGAGGTTTTAAACAAGCACTACAACACAAATTTACCAGGCAATGTGGTCGATAAAGATGGCAATATCATCGGCCGCCATCAAGGCTACATGCACTACACTATCGGCAAACGCCGTGGCTTTGAGGTTTTTGGTGCTCATGATCCGCACTTTGTCATCAAGATAAACGCTGATAAAAACGAGATCGTTGTCGGCACAAAGGATGACCTTGCTCAAAAGGTGGTCGAGCTTGAAAACGTAAATTTATTTATAGATGAAGATAAATTTGAGTGCGAAACAAAGATAAGGTATAGAAGCCCTAAACTTGAGGCTTTTGTAGAGGTTGATAAAGCTAACAAAACTGCAAAACTAACGCTAAATCAAAACGCACTTGGCGTAGCACAAGGTCAGCTTTGCGTGATGTATGATGGTGATCGTGTCATCGCAAGTGGCTTTATAAAGAACTAAGCGCCTCTTTTATCACCTTAACGTGGCTAAATTCTGGCTCTTTGACAGCAGTTAGAAGCGCCACGTTTTTATACTCTTTTTCTAGCTTCTTAAGCTCCTTTAGCCCCTCTTGCTCCTCTTTGCCATTTAGCTCTTGCCTAAATCTTTTGCAAAATTCATCAAACCTAGCCTCCTTATCCTCATGAAACCATGACCTTAGCTCATTTGATGGAGTGACTGATTTTAGCCAGATAAAGGCAGAAAATATCTCTTTTTTTACGCCTCTAGGATATAGTCTATCGATAAAGACACCTTTAAAACTCTCGTCGTCGCTTTTAATAAAGTCGTAAATTCTACATATCTTAAACATGCTTGTTCTCTTAGTCCTCATAAATTTATAAATATAAACTGGTTTTAAAATTTTGTTT
>NZ_POYX01000082.1:0-12615 GCF_002913865.1 Campylobacter concisus | reverse complement strand
TATATAAGTAATGGACAAGGTTCAACATTCGATATTCCCCTTTTTCATATTATAAGTAATAAATTAGGTGTAGCACTAATTAAAGGTGGAAATTCAAATCAAAAAGCAGATATTGTTTTAGATATGAAAAAAAATGGAGTAATGACTTATTGTGATGAAGGGTTTGGCATTAAGTCTTATTTAGGAAGTTTGCCAACATTACTTAACGCTTCTGGCAATACAAATTTTGTATTCAAGGTTCAAGGATTACCCGTAACACAGTTAGATTGTATAAATTCAATTGATACAAAAACAAAAGTAAAAGATCGCATAAGTGCCATATACAAAAATGGTGGTTCTCTTTGCTTTAAAAAAATAGAACAAATAACAATGGATTATAATCTCAATTTGATTGACAGCATAATACCAGAGCTAGTTTCGTTTATGTTAATTGAATTCTATAAAAATAGATATAATAATATAGATGAAAATCTAAAACAAGTATATGAAAAGTTCGGTAAAAAATTTGGAACAGATTTAAATGGCTTAAAAATTAAAGTAAAACGACTGCTTGTGGCTATTTTGCTAGGTTTTTTTGCAGGAACAAAATGGGATGGTAAATACCTAGCCAATGGAACAATTGTCATAAAAAATGATGGTGAACAAGTTGTATATCATATTACTGATTTAGAAACATTAGAAAACTATTTATTTGAAAATATTCGCTTTGATACACCATCTACAACAAGACATAGGTATGGTTCAATTTTTACAGAAAATGGCGAATTGTTTTTTAAATTGAATTTGCAGTTAAGATTTTAAAAATACAAAAATTAAAAATAATTTAAAATTTAAAGTGTCAATTCTGTTTTTTATTATCTAGCAATGCATTTAACACACAGAGTCAAGCAAATTTAACTAAAATTTATCCCAAACCACAAAAACAAACAAGGAGAAAAATATGCAAAATTTCAGCTTTTTAAACCCTACTAAAATAGAATTTGGCAAAGACAAAGAGCAAAACATCGGCAAATACATGAAAGAATTTGGCGTAAAAAAGACGCTCATCATCTATGGCAGCGATAGGATCATACAAAACGGACTTTTTGATGTTGCCACAAAGAGCCTAAGCGCAAATGGCATCGAGTTTTGCAAGATAGGCGGCGTAAAGTCAAACCCAGTGCTAAGCAAGGTAAATGAGGCTATAAAATTAGCTAAAAAAGAGGGCGTCGATAGCGTGCTAGCCATAGGCGGTGGCTCGGTGCTTGATAGTGCCAAAGCCGTGGCTGCTGGAGTTAAATATAACGGCGACGTTTGGGACTTTTTTACTAGAAATTGCCCAAAAGAAGCGCTTATGATCTTTGACATCATAACACTAGCTGCAACTGGCTCAGAGATGAACGGCGGCTCGGTTGTCACAAAGGAAGCCACAAAAGAGAAATTTGCCATGCACGGCGCTTGTCTTTACCCAAAAGTCTCAGTTATAAACCCACTTCTTCAAGCAAGCGTTAGCAAGGAGTACTTGGTCTATTCAGCTTCAGACATCATCGCTCACAGCATCGAGGGCTACTTTACGGCGAGCATCCAGCCTGAGATCATAAATTTATACATCGAAGCAAACATCAAAACGGTCATGAAAACGACTGAAATTTTACTAAAAGAGCCTGAAAACTACGACGCTAGAGGCGAGTTTGCCTGGGCTGCGACGATGGCGCTAAATGGCCTAACTTACGTCGGCACGGCTGGCTACTCATATCCAAATCACATGATCGAGCACGCCATAGGTGCGGTGGTGGACTGCGCGCATGGAGCTGGGCTAAGTGTGGTTATGCCAGCTTGGATGAAGTGGTATAAGAGTAGAAATTTAAAGGCGTTTAAGCGCTTTAGCAAAGAAATTTTTGGCGTTGATGACGCAGACGCAGGCATAGAGAAGCTAAAAGAGTGGTTTAGCAAGATCGGCACACCAACAAGCCTCATAGAAATCGGCGTTGATGAGTCAAATTTAGACGAGATCATGGCGCTAGTTTATGACTACGCCAAGGGCAGGGGCTTGGAGCAAATTTATACAAAAGAGGCCATAAGCGAAATTTTTGCCTTAGCGAGATAGAATTTATCCAAAATTTACAAAGGATAAACATGAAAAAAGTCGCCCTTATAGCAGGAGCCAGCGGCGCTGTAGGAAGTGAAATTTTAAAAGATTTATGCGAGAGTGAGCACTATAGCAAGGTGGTCGCTCTCGTTAGGCATGATCTAGAATTTACTCATGAAAAGCTTGAAGTAAAGATAGTAAATTTTGATGATTTTAAAGATGAGGTGCCATTTATCGCTGATGACGTATTTTGCGCGCTTGGCACGACGATGAAGGCAGCAAAGCACAAAGAGCAGTTTTATAAAGTCGATGTGACCTATCCGATAAATTTCGCCAAATTTGGCTTGGAGTGCGGTGCAAAACGCTTTGTCTTGCTCTCGGCTGCAGGGGCAAACAGAAAGTCAGGTTCGTTTTACTTAAAGGCAAAAGGTCAAGCAGAAGCAAAGATAAAAGAGCTTGGATATAGCTCATTTCATATCGCTAGGCTGCCACTTATCGAAGCTGATAGGAAAGAATTTAGACTTGGCGAGTATTTGGCGATAAAGGCGTTTAAATTTATCCCAAAAGGTTTTTTTGACGAGTATCGTCCGATGAAGGCAGCTGATATCGCTAAAGTGATCGTGGAAGTAGCGCAAGATGACCACAGCGAAGGTGTGAAAATTTACAGTCCGGTGGAGTATGCGAAGTGAAAAGATATATCGCCATCACTGGGGCAAGCTCAGGCATAGGAGCGGCTGTGGCAAAGGCATTTGCAAGGCGTGGGGAGAATTTGATCCTTGTTGCAAGGCGCGGCGAGCTTTTAGAAAATTTAAAAAGCGAGATAGCTAAATTTGCAAATGTCGATGTGGTGATAGAGCTTTGCGACCTTTCAAAGCAAGAAAATGTCCTAGCTCTTTGGCGTAATTTAGAAAAATTTGAGCTAAAAGCGCTTATAAACAATGCTGGCTTTGGCGACTACAACAAGGTCGGCGAGCAAAATTTAGACAAGATCACGCAGATGTTAAATTTAAACATCATCTCTCTTGTGACGCTCTCAACGCTCTTTACTAAAAAATATAAAGACAAAGATACGCAGCTCATCAACATCTCTTCGATAGGTGGCTATAAGATAGTGCCAAACGCCGTGACCTACTGCGCTAGCAAATTTTTCGTAAGTGCCTTTAGCGAGGGTCTTTACCACGAGCTAGCACAAGACAAGCAGGCAAAGATGCAAGCAAAAGTGCTGGCCCCAGCTGCCACAAAGACAGAATTTGGCATGGTGGCAACTAGCAAAGAGAGCTACGACTACGACAAGGCGTTTAAAAAGTACCACACGAGTGAAGAGATGGCGGAGTTTTTGCTGCGCCTTTATGATAGCCATTACTGCGTTGGCGCGGTGGATAGAGATAGCTTTGAGTTTAGTCTAAGTAGTCCCAAATTTGACTATGCGGTCAAATACGAGCCAAAAGATAACTAGGCGTTAAAGCAAAAGTAGGACAAAATAAAAAGGCAGATCATGAAATGCGTTAGAGTTGCTATTTTAGGGGTTTGTTTAGTAGGTGCTTGCTTTGGAAATGAACTTAAATTTGATGAGAGTAAATTTGAGCTAAAAAGTGTGCAAGTTGGCGATAGGACGCTTAAATTTAGAGCCTATGAGGGCATAGTCTATGTGGCAAAGCCAACGAGCGACTACGAGGTCTTAAATTTTTATGTGCCAGAGGGTAAATTTAGCGACCAAAAAGGGGCTATCTTTATGCCAAATGGTATAGGCGGCTACATGCCAGCAAAACCCCAAAAGCCAGAAACCAAAAACGAAAAGCCAAATGCCACTCTTGAAGCGCTTCTTAGAGGATACGTCGTGGCAAGCGTTGGCGCTAGAGGCAGGACGCTAAAAGATGGCGAGCGCTTCATCGGCAAAGCCCCAGCTGCGATAGTCGATCTAAAAGCGGCCGTTAGATACCTTAAATTTAACGATAAATTTATGCCAGGCGACGCAAATAAGATCATCTCAAACGGCACGAGCGCAGGTGGTGCGATGTCAGCACTTCTAGGCACTAGCGCAAACGCAAAAGAGTACGAGCCATATCTTGACGAGCTGGGCGCTGCAAAGGCGGACGATCAAATTTATGCCGTCTCAGCCTACTGCCCTGTTACAAATTTAGAGCATGAGGACGAGGCGTATGAGTGGATGTTTGGGGATTTGGATAAATTTGAAAGGATAGATTTTGCAAGCCTTGATGCGAGCTCTTTTAACGACAGGAGCAAAAAGCCAAAGATGATCACAGGCGAGCTAAACGCCACACAAAAAGAGCTCTCACGTGAGCTAAAGAGTAAATTCCCAGCCTATCTAAACTCGCTAAATTTAAAAGACGCCAAAGGCCACGCACTAAGCCTTGATGAAAATGGCGAGGGTAGCTTCAAAGAGTATATAAACGCCCTCATCTCAAAGGCATTTACCGCTACAAAAAGCAGCGATAAAAGCACGCTTACGCCTAAATTTATAACTCTTGACACGCAGGGCTGCGAGCTTGGATATACATTTAAATTTGAAGACTTCATCACCTCGCTAAAACGTGCCAAAGCACCAGTTGCCTTTGATGGCCTAGCTCTTGAAAATGCTGAAAACGACCTTTTTGGCGACAGCAAAACGCCTGCAAAGCACTTTACTAAATTTGCAAAAGAGCGAAGTGGTGGCGAGATGGCGGAGGCTAGCGTCATAAAGATGATGAATGCGATGAACTACGTTAAAAACAAAGAGGCGGCGAAATTTTACCGTATAAGGCAGGGCACAAACGACACCGACCTAGCCCTTGCCGTGCCTGCTATGCTCGCACTCTCGCTCAAAAATGCTGGCAAAGAGGTTGATTTTGAAGCGGTCTGGGGGCAAGGACATGGCGGCGACTACGACCTAGACGAGCTTTTTGCTTGGATGAAAAGAGTTTTAGAAAAATAAATTTAAAGGAGAAAGTATGAGAAATTTAAAAATTTTCAAGGAGAGTAAAGATGAAAAGTAAGGCACTAATTTATGTTTTATTGCTTAGTTTGTTTTCGTCTATTAGTTTTGCAGCGGTCGATTGCAGTGATCCAAAAAATAGACCTCGCAATATTGCTGGCACATTGATAGGTGGAAAAGAAGAGTGTTATCGTGAGAACAAAAGAGATAGCAAACGTGACTTTGATGCCACTATCGGTAGAAATCCAGTCACTGGTAAAGTCACCTCAAAGGCTGAGCTATTAGGTGGCAATAAAGCTACAAACAACCTTGAAAAAGCACAAATGAACTATGGCGACAAGAAATTTAAGCTAGAAGAGGCAGAAAAAGCCTATGCTGATAACCCAAGTGTCAAAAACTCTAACTGCAACTCTAACTGCTTAGAAAAAGCACGTAAAGCCTTTAAAAAAGCACAGCTTGACCTTGAGGCAGCAGAAGAGATAAAAGCTAAGGCTGATATGAAAAAGGCGAAATGATAAGGGGAATTTGATGTTTAAAAAGCTATTTTTACTAGCAGTTTTGGCGGCTTTTGCCTTTGGGGCGGAGGCGAAAGTGAGCTTATATGAGCTATTTTCAACGCCAAATAATAAGAGTTTGCTAAAGCAGCTTGGCAGGGAAAAAATACTAAGCTCAAAGAGCGAGCCAGGCACGCAGGCGATCTTTTTTGCGAGCGCAAAGAGCAAGCCAGAGCTATTTTACGTGCTTGAGTTTTACAAGGACGAGACGGCTTATAAAAAGCATCTAAGCTCGGCGCACTATAAGAAATTTGCAAGCGCAAGCGCTGAAATTTTGTCTAGCAAAAAGGCTATCAGCGTGAAAAAACGGGCCGCGTTTTCAAAAAATTTAACGCCAGAGCGCCTAAAAGATGCCTACTTTCACATCGCAAACTTAAGCCTAAAGGCAAAGAGCGATGCGAAATTTGAAAAGATCATCAAAAAATATATGCAAAAAAGCATAGATGAGGGTGCTTACGCGCAGTTTGCCTTTAGTCAAAAAGACGCGCCTAACAAGTGGGTACTAGTTGAAATTTACAAAGACGAAGCTAGCTTTGAGAGCTACCGCCACAGCGAAAACTACAAAGCTTACGCCAAAGAGCGAGCAGGGCTAATAGATGAATTTGATGGCTTTGGTTTAAAAAATGAGACCTCATTTAGCAAGGTAAAATTTTAGGAGATTTATGAAGAAAAGCTCACTTTTTTGCGCCTTGGCACTTTTTGGTACTGCGGCATTTGCCCTTGATAAGGCAGGATGCGAGAGTTTAAAAGATGTGAAAATTTTACATAGCGAGATGAAAGACGCGGTGTGGAACGAGAGCGGTGACGCGAGCAAGGCAAGTAGCTTTGTTTGCAAGTAAATTTAAAAAGTAAATTTAAGGGGCGAAAATGAGTGAAATTTTAGTCGTATCAGGTCACACCGACCTTGAAAATTCCTTTGCAAATAAGATCATCTTGGGTGAGCTAAAAAAGCACTTGCCAGAGGCTAAATTTGACATATTAAGCGAGCTTTATAAAAACTACGTGATCGATGTAAAAGCTGAGCAAGAAAAGCTTGTAAAGGCTGATGTGATCGTGCTTGTTTATCCATTTTTCTGGTACGGCGTGCCATCGCTTTTACAAAAGTGGCTTGAAGATGTGCTAGTTCATGGCTTCTCTCATGGCAGCAAGGGAGATAAGTTACGTGGCAAAAAGCTGGTGCTTTCATTTACTTCTGGCGCGCCTGAGGAGCTCTATAAAAAAGAGGCGCTTCAGCGCTACGAGATAGAGGAGTTTTTGCCGCCACTTAAGGCGTTAGCAAATATGTGTGGCATGGAGTTTGCAGGCTATGTTTATAGCGGAGGGCTATCATATCAGAGCAGGCACGATGATGCAAAGCTTGCTTTGATGAAGCAAAAGGCACTTGATCATGCAAGAAGACTAGGCGAGTTGATAGGCAAGATTTCATGATACCGGCGAAATTTATAGATATGTTTTTGCGTTTATAATGTCAGCATTTATGGCATTTTTTATGTCATTTGTGCTCACGTATCTAAACCTTGGCTTTGTTGATGGTTTTGTGAAAATTTGGCTAACTGCTTATGTAAAAGCCTTTGTGGTGGCGTATCCTGTGCTTTTGCTAGTTTCGCCGTCTGTTGCAAAGATCACGCAAAATTTATGTAAAAAAGAG
Organism: Campylobacter concisus; assembly: GCF_002913865.1. Taxonomy (GTDB): domain Bacteria; phylum Campylobacterota; class Campylobacteria; order Campylobacterales; family Campylobacteraceae; genus Campylobacter_A; species Campylobacter_A concisus_AM. The sequence continues at coordinate 5,413 of NZ_POYX01000082.1, read as the reverse complement.
AGTTAAATTTGAAGTGTGGCTAGAGAGCCTAGCCACGTGAAGGTTTATTTTAAAAGACCTTGTTTTTTCATTTGGTCCATTACTTGAGCAAACATCTCTTTAGCTTGTTTGCAAGTAGCGTCTTGTTGCTCTTTTGGTAAAGAAGCTAGTTGATCCATTGATTGTTTCTTTTGATCTTCATACATTTTTACTTGTTGCTCTTGACCAGCTTGTTTGTAAGCCTCAACCATCTTATCGATGTCTGAGAAGTAAGACTTGCAAGTATCTGTAAGATCTGCAGCGTTTAGGCTTAGTGCAAAGCCAAGAGTAGCTAAAACTAAAAGTGATTTTTTCATCTCTTTCTCCTTGTGAAAATTTAAGGAGATTATATAACTTTTTTATTTTAAATAGATTTAAATTTATTAAATTTAGCCAAGACAAGCGCCTTGGCTAAATTTTTGACTTTTTAGCCTAAGAATTCGCGTTTAAAATACTCTTTTGGAGCTTTGCAAAGTGGGCAAGCACCTGGAGCTTTTTTGCCTCTATGAACGTGTCCGCACACCTCGCAAACCCAAATATCTTCTTCGTCGCTCTCAAAAAAGCCCTCTTCATCAAGCATCTTTTTAAGCTCTAAATACTCTCTTTCATGCTCAACCTCAACCTTGCCGATCGCGTTAAATAGCCTCTCAACATCTCTTAGCTCTTCTTCTTTTGCGATCTTTGCAAAGTCTGGATACATCGTCGTATGCTCGTAGTTTTCGCCAGCTGCAGCGTCAAGTAAATTTTTATCCATCTTATCGATCGGATCGTTCATCATCTCGTGATATTTCTTAAATTCAGCCCTTGCGTGCCATTTTTCGTTTTCAGCTGCCTCATAAAAGTGTCTGGCTATCGCGTGATAGCCTGCTTCTTTGGCTAGGTCGCCGTAAAGCTCGTACTTATTTCTAGCTTGTGACTCACCGGCAAATGCCTTCATCAAATTTACTGCTGTTAAATTTTCAGTCACGCACTTCATCTCTTCGCCGCAACAGGTTAGTGTGCCGCCGCCAACTTTTTGAACTTCGATCTCGTTGCCGCATTTCTCGCATTTGTATGTTTCGTACTGTCTCATTTTGACTCCTATTTTGATAAAATTTGAGCCGATTATAACTCAAAAAATAAAATATGTAAATAATAATTTTTATTGATAACGTATATTATTTTTATAAAATTTAACAAAAAAAAATCACCAAATCCATCATCATAAATTTAAAATAGACAAATTTCAGCCAAAATTTATTCTAGCGTTAAATTTGCGGTTGAGCTTGGTTGTAGAATAACTCAAAATAAATCATCCAAAGGAGATCATCATGAGTTTTCTATCTAAATTTAGTAAGGCTATCTTTGCCGTTGCGGTAGCTGGAGCGATTAGTGCGAGTGCATTTAGCGAGGGCGAGGACTACGTCAAGCTCGAAAAGCCACTAAGTGTCGGACAAAACACGCTAGTTAAGGTTTTTAGCTACGCTTGCCCATTTTGTTACAAGTACGACAAGAGCGTCACTCCAAAGGTAGTTGAGAAAATTCCTGGCCTAAAATACGAGCCATTTCACCTAAAGACAAAGGGCGATTATGGCGAGGTTGCGAGCAAGGTTTTTGCCGTGCTTATCACTATGGACGAGGCAAAGGGTGTTAGTTTATTTGATGAAAATTCGCTATTTAAAAAGGCTAAATTTGCCTACTACAAGGCTTATCACGACAAAAAAGAGCGCTGGGGCGATGGCAAAGATGTTGAGGGCTTTTTAAAGACTGGACTTGATGCAGCTGGCGTTAGCAAAGCAGACTACGAAAAAGAGCTAGCTAATCCAAAAGTGACTGAGCTACTTAAAAAGTGGGATGAGAGCTATGATGTGGCTAAAATTCAAGGCGTGCCAGCATTTGTCGTAAATGGCAAATACCTCATCATGACAAAATCAATCAGCTCGCTTGACGGCATGGCAGCACTCATCGAAGAGCTTCTTAAAAAATAAGGCGCCACATGAGCTTTTTTAAAAAAATGGCTAAATTTCAAGACTCACGCATCTCTTGGGCGATCTTAGTCTTTGTGAGCGTCGCGCTTGTTATCATTGCGCACTCGCTCTTTCAAAACTACGCCTATATGCCACCTTGCGAGCAGTGCGTCTATATACGTTTTGCCTTTTTATGCATGGCGCTTGGAGGAGTGATAGCTATCATAAACCCTAAAAATTTGCTCTTTGCCTTAGTTGGCTATCTCTTTGCATTTTGGGGAGCGGTGCAGGGCATAATGTATAGCGTAAAATTAGCCAAAATCCACGATGCGGTGCATGGCGATGATCCTTTTGGCGTGCAGGGCTGCTCGACTGAGCCACACTATCCATTTGGCTTGCCACTTGAGAAGTGGGCGCCTGACTGGTTTATGCCGACAGGCGACTGCGGATATGACAGCCCTATGGTGCCTGATGGTGCGGTGCTAAGTGATCTGCAAAAGAGCATAGTGGATCTTTATGCAGATGGCTGGTATCTTGTGCCGTCGTCTAAATTTATGTCGATGGCGGATTGCACGCTACTTGGCTTTAGTATTTGCTTTGTTGTGCTTGCACTTATGCTTGTTTCAAAGCTCTTATCTTTTACGAAATAAATTTTAGTTAGCCCTATTTTTGGGCTAACTTAGGATATACTGCGCGCATGGGTATTAATTTAAAATCACAAAATATTAAAATTTATGCGATCATCTTGCTAGCAAGCCTCTTTGTCGTGCTTCTTGGGCTAAATAGCTACAACAAAGCAAAAGAAAAGATCATCGAGCTATCTGATAAAAACAACATCGCAGTTAGCAAAAATATCGTTAGCAACTTTCAAATTTGGCTTGATGAGCGCTTAAACTCACTCATCCGTGCATCAAAATTTATCCAAAACTCTGGCATCATAGATGACGATACTAGGGTGGCAAATTTCATAAAGCTTTTTAAAGAAAATGCGAAAGAATTTGATCTCATGCAGCTTCTAAGAGAGGATGGCGAGATCTTTGTAGATGGGCAAAAGATCTCAGAAGAGGTGATGTCAAAGCGTGAGCGAGCAGGGCTTATCTGGTATGTCGAGACAAAAAACACAAATGCCCCAAGCGTAAATTTCATGCAAAATCACAAAATTTTAAATGACTCTACTTTAAATTTATGCGTGCCAGTTGAAAAAGACGGGAAATTTGAAGCAGCACTTTGTGGCGTCGTGCGCATAGGCACTATATTTGATAGCATCAAAAACTTTAGTCTTGCGCCAAATTCTTACTCATTTTTGGTAACTCACAGCGGCGAGATCCTCACATCGATGGCTGATGCGACGCTTAAAAGAGAGATCGAGGAGAAATTTAAAGAGATATTTTTAAAAGATGAGGACATCACCAGCCTAAAAATAGGGCAAAATTTGATCCAAGTAGCCGAGATACCGACGATGAACTGGTTTATCGGAGCTGGCACAAACAACGAAGAAGAAATTTTAGCCATGACAAGAGAGGCGCTAAAAAACGCCCTAAATTTACTCTTTGCCTTCGTCGCACTTGCATTTTTGGCAAACAGCCTGCACAACTTCATGTATAACAAGATAAAAAAGGTGCAAGATGAGTATGAGACCTTGCTAGCGCACAGAGCCAAGATGAGCGAGGCTGGGGAGCTGATAAGCGGCATAAGCCATCAGTTTATCCAGCCAGTAAATTCGCTAAAACTTATGCTAAGCTCGGCGATAATGCTAAAAAAAGAGGGCAAGCTAAGTGATGAGGAGCTTTTAAATTTATTAAAAAAAGGGCAAAGCTCGATCGAGCTTCTTTCAAAAACAATCGAAATTTTTAGAAATTTTTACAAAAGCGCTGAAAATGTTAGCGAATTTGACATTCAAACAAGCGTTAGAAATTTAATAACACTTATGCACACAGAGCTTAGCCGTGCAAATGTGAGCGTGAAATTTAGCGGATTTGAAGAGATGAAGGTTTGCCAGATAGAAAACATCATCCAGCAAATTTTACTAATCCTAATCCACAACGCAAAGGACTCACTAGTTGAAAGCTACAAAGATGAGCCGCTAAAGCGCGTGATAGAGCTAAAATTTAGAAGCTTTGAAGATAAGTGCTACATCGGTGTTTATGATAGTGGCGGCGGCGTGAGCTACGAGATGAGTAAGAAAATTTTTACCTGGCTAAACACGACTAAAAAGCAAGGAAATGGCATAGGGCTTTACTTCGCTAAAAAGCTCGCGCGTGAGAAGCTAAATGGCGACATCACGCTTGCGCATAATCTAAAACCAACGATTTTTGAGCTAAGCTTTGAGAAGAATTTAAAGGGTTAAAAGATGCAAGAGGCACTAGAAATTTTAAAGAAAGTATCTATCTTAGTAGCCGAGGACGACGAGATGGCAAGGGAGCTCATCATCACTGGACTTAAACCATACTGTGGTCAGGTCGTAGGCGCAAAAGATGGGCAAGATGGGCTGGAGAAATTTAAAAAACAGGGCTTTGACATCGTGATGAGCGACATTCACATGCCAGTACTTAATGGCTTTGAGATGATGAACGAGATAAAAAAGCTAAAACCTCATCAGAAATTTATCGTCTTTACATCGTATGATAGCGATGAAAATTTGATCAAGAGCTATGAGCAGGGCGCGACCTTGTTTTTAAAAAAGCCTATCGATATAAAGGATCTTAGATCGATGCTGATAAGCCTAAGCTTTGAGCGAGATGAGAAGCTAGTGCGCCTAAGTGATGAGGTGAGTATAAATTTAAAAAGAGAGAAAATTTATAAAAACGGCAGCGAGCTATACCTTAGTTTCTTGCAAAATAAGATATTTTGGCTATTTGCCTACAACCTAAACAAGCTTGTGACTTACGAGATGATAGAGGAATTTGTCTATGATAGCACCGAGGTGAGCAAGGCTGCGATACAAAATGTCGTGCTTCGCCTAAAACGCGAGCTTGGAGTGAAATTTAAAAACATCAGCGAGAGCGGGTATATCTTAGTAGCTGAGTGTGAAAAAGCATAAATTCAAAATAGTAAAATTAATATATTTATCTAAGAATATCTTAAAAGTAGTGATAAATTTATGTCACTACTAGCTAAAATTTATAGAAAAAGAGATAAAAATTTGCAAAATTTGATAGATAAACTTAAGAAAATTTGTGTCACAAGTGGGGATAAATTTATGATAGTTATAAATAAAAAACATTTTGATATAAAAAGGCTAAATTTAGTGGCAATAAGGCTAGATAAAGGCTTTTTTGGTTAAGAATTTATACGCTTAAAATGAAAATTGTTATGTGACATTTTTGGGTTATTTTATCAACTACTATGCTATTTTGATGAACAAAAGCTTAAAAATTTAAAATTTATAATAGATAAACATAAAAAATTTCAAATATTTATAAAAAATTACACATTATTAACCCCTAAAC
>NZ_POYX01000081.1:0-4587 GCF_002913865.1 Campylobacter concisus | reverse complement strand
CTTTGACGCCAAGAGCTAGCAGATGTTTGCCTTCACTAAATTTTGGTTCGTTTGCAAGGATTAGACATTTTATATTTGGAAAACTTTCATGAATGGTTTTAATATTTTCATCAAGGCTATCTTTAAAAGCGTTTGTATCGATACCGACGATATCAACCTCGTCGTTTAAATTTGCAAAAAAATCTTTTTTATTGTGAGTAAATTTCACATCTTCATCTGAAAAATACCCTCGCCAAAGATTATTAAGCGAACCATTTTGAGTAAAAAAAACCACATTCATAACCATATTTCCTTATATCACATATAGGTTTGCTCGTAAATTTTTGACTCATTTACGAAAACGATCAAGTAGCGCTCCTTGCCACTATTTGCCTCAAATTTATAGCTAAAAGTGGATAAGAATTTCTCAACCACTTCTTTGCCTTCTTTTAAAAAGATACTCATCTCAAAACAACCATTTGATATAGCATATCTATATGGCACACTAAGAGATAGTAAATTTAGATCAAAGTCTAAGCTATCGCTACTTTCATCGTAGCCGCTAATAGATATCTTAATGCTCTTTATAAGCTCATCTTTAATCTCCACGCCAGATAAATTTATACAATTTTCTCTTTTTAAATTTATCATCTCATCAAAGCTTTTTTCACAGTCTTTAAAGAGAAATTTAACGATCCCTCTTCCGATTAGATCGCATATTTTGCCATCATTTACAATGACAAATTCATCAGCCAACTTCGCTCTTGAAATTTGATATTCGCTAAAATTTCGCTCAAAGCTAGCTGACTTTTGCATTATCGCTCCGTTAAAGCATTTTGTTTTGCTTTTAAGATAGGTTTTAGCAGATAGTCAAGTATCGTCTTTTTACCAGTGATGATATCAGCTGAAACTATCATACCAACCTTGATCCTAAGTGGCTTCTCTTCGCTACCAAGATAGTTTTTCTCAGTTTCTATCCTGACGAGATAGTAGCTCTCGCCTGTTTTTTCATTTGTCTCGGTATCGGCACTGATCTGCGTTACTTTACCTTTTAAGCCGCCATAAATACTAAAATCATACGCCGTAAATTTAACCATCGTATCAAGTCCAGGTCTTAAGAACGCAACATCGGCTGGCTTAACCTTTACCTCAGCGATGAGTTTATCTTCTAGTGGGACGATCTCTGCGATATTTTCACCTGGCTTGATGACGCCAGAGACTGTATGCACCATCATCTTACTAACGATACCATTTACTGGAGATCTTACATAAGTTCTTTCAACCCTGTCGCTTAGGCTGATTTGCGACTCGTTTATCCTTGCGATCTCAGCAGAGACTTCGTTTAGCTCTTTTTTTGCATTATTTTTAAACGCCAGCTTTGCCTCTTCTATCTTATTTTTCGCCTCTTTTATGGTTGATTCGACCCTTGGCACGGCAAGCACAGATGCGTCAAGCTCGCCCTTTAGGTCATTTACACGTCTTTGAAGCTGGATATACTCGACCTCACTAACAAGACCTTTTTTAAAGATAGGCTCCATGATCGCTTTTTCTTTTAAGACAAGGTTGTAGCTATTTTGAGTTTGAGAAATTTTGTTTCTAAGCTCGGTTAGCTCACTTTGGCGCTGGTGAATTTGCTCTGTCAAAATTCCTATTTGCTCATTTAAGTGATCGATGTTTGAGTTATGCAAGCTTATCTCGTATCTTACAGCTTTGCTATTGTTCGCATCTCTTGTTTCGTTGTAGTCAAATTCTTTATCATTTGCTTCAGCATCAAGCCTCATAAATTTAGCCTGAAGCTCATCAAGTCTTAGCTTTGACTCGCCGTAGCTACTTGTAAAGTTTTTGTTATCAAGCCTGATTAGAATTTGATCTTTTTTAACCTCATCGCCCTCTTTTACAAAAATTTGATCTACGATACCACCCTCAAGGTTTTGTATCGCTTGGTTTTTACCTGATGGGATGATCTTGCCGCTACCTCTTGTTATCTCATCTATCTGTGCCCATGAAGCCCACAAAAGCAGCCAAAATACAGTTATGCTAACTGCATAAAGTATCTTTTTTGAGGTTGATGGAGCCTTTGCCAAAACCGCTTCTGAGAGGCTTGACATAAATTTTAAGTCATAGGCATCGTAGTTTTTGGCTTGGATGTTTGACTTGATGCCATCTACGCTATTTAAAATTTGATCTCCAGCGCTCTCTTGATCTTTTATGTCGCTTTTTTGAACCGGCTTTTCGTCTGGCTTTAAATTTTCATTTTGTTGATTTTTTATATCTTCTTGCATAATCACTTCCCACTAAGTCTAGCTAAAACTTCGTCTCTTGGACCATCTAGTAAAATTTTGCCGTTGTCCATCACTATGAGCCTATCAACAAGATCGAGCATCGATGTTCTGTGAGTCACTAAAATCATGGTTTTATTTACGGTATTTACCTTTAAATTTGCTTTTAGCTTGCTTTCAACTGTATTATCAAGCGAATTTGTAGGCTCGTCAAGCAAGATGATAGGACTATCAAGCAAAAATGCCCTAGCCACGGCTATACTTTGACGCTGACCGCCACTGATGCCATCACCTCTTTCAAAGACAGGCATATCAAAACCAAGCGGGTGAGCATTGACATATTCATCGACGCCACTTACCTTAGCCGCCTTAATGATCTGCATATCATCTACATAAGGAGCTTTTTGAACGATATTTTCTCTAACCGTTCCTTTAAATAGCACAACATCTTGTGGCACGTAGCCGATATTTCTTCTAAGGTCAGCTGGGTCTATTTGATTTATATCGATACCATCAATTAGCACTGAGCCCTCAGTAGGTGCGTAAAGACCTAGGATTATCTTTTGTAAGGTTGTCTTACCAGAACCATTTCTACCGATGATGCCTACTTTCTCACCCGGCTGAATGACAAAATTTATCCTATCAAGTGAGCCTTTTGTGGTGTCTGGATAAGTAAAGCTAACGTTTTTAAACTCTATCTTGCCATCAAAAGAATTTCTTCTAACAAATTTCTTGCCCTCAGGTCTTTCAACTGGCATCTGCATGATCTTGCTAAGGCTTTGATAAGCTGTCTTTGTCTGCTCGAAATTTGCAGCTAGTGAGGCTACTTGACCCATAGGGGCGATCGCACGAGAACTAAGCATAACAGCAGCGATCAAACCACCCATAGTAAGGTGCGTATCTTGTATCATATAAACGCCAAGAACGATGATAGCGATAGTGTTTAGTTGTACCAAAAATGACGTGACAGTCGTGATCGAAGTAGTGATTATTTTTGATTTGATACTTCTATTTGCTATCTCGCCAGTCGCCTCTTCCCAGTTCCACTGCACATGGCCGCTAGCACCAAGAGTTTTAATGGTCTCTAAGCTGCTAAGGCTCTCTATCAAAATTCCATTTTTCATAGCTGAAGCCTCAAATGTGCTTTTAATCGCGTTTTGAAGCGGATCTTTTATGAAAAATGTGTAGCACAAAATAGCTATCATGATAACAATAGGCACAAGCACAAGGTAGCTTCCTATAAAGTAGGTAACTATCAAGAAAATTAACGCAAATGGCAGATCCACAATGGCAGCAAGCGACGCAGATGAGAAGAAATTTCTAACTGTGTCAAATTCTTTCAAATTGCTAGCAAATGAACCAACCGACTTTGGCTTATTGCTAAATTTCATATCCATGACGCGCTCAAAGAGGATCGAGCTCATAATGATATCGCTCTTCTTGCCTGCGATCTCAAGAAAATATGAACGAACAAATTTTAAAAATAGATCGATGCCATAAACGACGCTTACGCCAAGTGCTAGAACCCAAAGTGTCTCAACTGCGTTATTTGGCACGACGCGGTCATAGACATTCATCGTAAAGAGCGGGCTTGCAAGGACAAATAAGTTTATGATAAAGCTTGCTATCACGACGTCAAAGTAAATTTTCTTAGAGCGCTTTAAAGTGCCCCAAAACCAGTGGTCATTACCAGCGTCGATAAGCTTTGTCGAGCTTGTATCTTCTGGGACAAATTCACGTTTTAGGTAGTAAGCATAGCCTAGATACTCATCTTTTAGCTTGCTTGTTTCTATCGTGCTAGTACCAGTTGAAAGATCAGGCGTGATGATGTTTGCCATCTTCTTGTCTTCACTGAAAGATTGTAAGATGCAAGCTTTTTTACCTCTAAGCATCAAAATGCAAGGCAAAACTAAAGGCGAAATTTGATCAAGGTCTTTTCTAACAAGCGTCGATGCAAAGCCAGCACGTGAAGCTGCGCGAGAAAATAAAGACTTCGAGCTCTTTAGTGAAAAAAGCTCGATCTCTTCGCCATCTTTTACAGGCAGACCGATAGTCAAAGCATCGGCACTATATGGGTTGTTATGAAGTTTGGTAAAGATCACCAAACATTGAAGCAGTTCGTCTTTTATCTTATCGCTATGCATCTATTATCCAATATTTTTGATTTCATCTATGTAAATTCCTTGCATATTTTTAATGCCAAGCTCAATTAGCTTACTCTTTTGCTCTTCACTCTCAACACCAATCGCGATCAAAATGATATCTTTTGAGCTAAGCACAACATCTAGTGATTGTTTTGTATTTGCCCCTGATTTATCACTTAAAAAGT
>NZ_POYX01000080.1:0-6941 GCF_002913865.1 Campylobacter concisus | reverse complement strand
TCACCTCACTCTACTAGAGAGCACTGTGAAGTAGCCTCTGCGCTTTTTATCGAAAAAGTCGTTCGCGGTATCGTTAAAAAATATAACTCTTAAAAACAAAATTTGCTAGAAATTTCTAGCAAATTTTGTATCTCAAAGCATCTAAAGCAAATTTGCCAGCAAGCACGAGCAAATTTAGACTATTTCCCAAACTCATAAACGATCTTGCCACTTTTTATAGTAGTAGTCGCTGCGCCTTTTAGCTTTTTGCCAAATAGTGGAGAGTTTATTGATTTTGAGCGGTTTATCTTCTCGTCATAAACGTACTCGATCTCAGGGTCTATCACTGCGATGTCAGCTAGCATGCCCTCAGCAAGTCTGCCTTTATCTTTTAAATTTAGCATCTTAGCTGCGTTTGTAGATGTTAGCTCCACCATGCGCTCCAAGCTTATAACGCCTTCATTTACGAGCTTAAGAGTGAGTGGCACAAGGGTTTGAAGTCCGATGATACCAAATGGCGCCTTGTCAAATTCCACTATCTTTTCATCTGTGTGGTGCGGCGCATGGTCGGTGGCGATAACGTCTATAAGGCCGCTTTTTAACGCCTCTCTTACCGCTTTTACGTCGCTTATCTCACGAAGTGGCGGTGACATTTTGAAATTTGTATCATAAGCATTTTTCAAAATTTCATCATCGCTAAAGCTAAAGTGGTGAGGTGTCGCCTCGCAAGTGATGTTTATGCCCTCTTTTTTACCCATTTCGATGATCTTTAGCGAGTACTCTGAGCTTACATGAGCGATGTGGATGTGCGCTTTAGTGAGCTTTGCAAGTAGCATATCACGGCTCACTGCGATCTCCTCTTTCTCCCTTGCCATGCCTCGAAGTCCAAGTATGGCCGAGACCTTGCCCTCGTGCATAACGCCCTGCCTGCAAAGCGAGCAGTCCTCTGAGTGGCTTATACAAAAGCTGCCAAACATACTTGAGTACTCAAGTGCCGCTCTCATCACGCTTGAGCTTGTAACTGGCAAGCCATCATCGCTAAATGCAACTGCACCAGCCTCTATAAGATCGCCCATTTCAACGATCTCATTGCCACCAAGTCCTTTGCTAATGGCTGCGATTGGTAAAAGGTCGATCAGTCCGCAGTTTTTAGCCTTTTCTATCATCGCCCTTGTGATTGAAGCGTTGTCATTTACTGGGTTTGTGTTAGCCATACAAAGGCAGGTGGTCACTCCTCCAGCCACGGCGGCCTGCGAGCCCGAGATGATGTCATCTTTATACTCTTGACCAGGATCGCGAAAATGCACGTGCATGTCGATAAGTCCTGGCATGACTAGCTTATTTGTGGCGTCGATGACCTTATCAGCCTCAAATTTCTCACTTCCGATTTTGGCTATTTTGCCGTTTTCTATTAGGATATTTGCCTTAAATTTCTCGTCGCTATTTACGATAGTGCCGTTAATTATTGCTATTTTCATCGTTAGCCCCTATTTTTTGCAAGCGTATTTAGTATCGCCATTCTTATCGCAACGCCGTTTTCAACTTGGTTAAGCACCACTGAGTGTGTGCCATCAGCCACGTCAGAATTTAGCTCCACGCCCCTATTTATCGGTCCTGGGTGCAGCACGATCGCATCAGGCTTTGCTAGCTTTATCCTATTTTTATTTAGTCCAAAAAATTTCGAGTACTCCCTCGAGCTTGGAAATGCCACGTCCGCACCGCCACGCTCTAGCTGGATGCGAAGCATGATGATGACGTCACTACCCTCGCAAGCCTCCTCCATATTTTTGCAAATTTGAGACTCAAAGACCTCAGCGTCTTTTGGCATCATCATCCTTGGCGCAAAGAGCTTTAAATTTATGCCAAATTTCTTCATCGCCCAGATGTCAGACCTTGCCACGCGGCTTCTAGCGATGTCGCCGATGATAGCCACGTTTAGGTTTTTATCTAAAATTTTGCCATGCTCTCTTAGCGTGAAAAGATCAAGCAAAGCTTGGCTTGGGTGCTCATTTGTGCCGTCTCCTGCATTTACGACGCTAGCCTCTGTCCTATCAGCTGCAAATTTCGCCGCTCCAGAGCTTGGGTGACGAAGCACGATGATATCAGTTCTCATAGCAGCCATGTTATTCATCGTGTCATTTAGGCTCTCGCCCTTTGTCACGCTAGAGCTTGATGAGCTAAAATTTATCGTATCAGCTCCAAGCCTCTTTGCTGCGATCTCAAAAGAAGTCCTTGTTCTTGTCGAGTTTTCATAAAATGCGTTGATCGTGGTTTTTCCACGAAGGTAGTCATTTTTTTTCACTTGGCTTAAATTTAGCTCCTTAAACTCTCTCGCCGCCTCTAGAAAATATAAAATTTCTTCCTTGCTAAGCTCTCTAGTTCCTATCAAATCTTTATGTTTGTAGCCCATTTTAAGCCCTTTTTGATCTATTTTGTTACAAAGTCGCAAGCTGGTTTGTAGCCGTTGTCGCAAGCTTTTTTAAACAAAGCTTTTGCCTTCTCTTCGCTTTTTGCTTCATTGTCGTCTTTGTCTTTTATAAGGCCATAAGCTGTCATTTCGCCTAGTTTTTCGCAGGCCATGCCCTCATTTTCGTCGCACATTTTTGTAAAAATTTTTTCAGCCTGAGCTCTATCTTTTGCCACGCCATCGCCGTTAAATAGCATGATCGCATTCATCGTGCAAGCTTTTTTCTCGCCCTCGCCGCATGCTTTATTAAAAGCAAGATAGGCCTCTTCAAAATTTCTCTTTGCATAAAGCTCATTTGCCTTATCGTAATTTTCACTTGCAAAAGCGTTTAACGCAAAAAGTGCCGCTGCAAAAACTAAAATTTTCTTCATATTTTCTCCTTATTTAAATAACTTTGGATGGTGTTTTTTCATATATTCAACTATCTCTATGACCTCGTCGCTACCGCTAGCATCAGAGTTTTCTAACGCATCGTCGATGCACTCAACATAGAGATTTGCCGCCTCTTCAAGCTTATCTTTTTTCACGCCAGCATAGTAAAACATCGCCTCAAGCACCATGCTAAGCTCGTAGCTAAGCTCCTCTACGCTTACCTCTTCTTCTTTCATATCTCCTCCTGTGTTTTTTTAGTTATTAGATCAGCTATCTGCGCCTTGATCGGCTCATAGCTAAAGCCATCTTTGAAATTTGCAAAGAGCCCGCCACTAGCATTGACGTGGCCGCCGCCACCAACTAGGTGTTTTGCCATGGCGCTAACGTCAAGCTTGCCATTTGCACGAAAGCTTAGCGTTTTTTTATTTGTCACGTCGATAAAGAAGTCAAATTCAGGATTTGCCACTAAAAAGTCGTTGCCGATAACCGAAACATTGCCGACATTGTAGGTTAAAATCCCTTTATGATCTTTATAAGTGATGCTAAATTTCTCTTTATTTTCACTAAGTTTTTTTACGACGTAGTTTGAGATTAGATTGCTTAGCGTATCGTCTTTATCCTCTTTGAAAAATGACTTTTTAATGGCATGCACCTGCATATCAAGGCCGATATAGTCGTTTTTCTCATTAAAAAATTTGCTAGCTTCTTTTAAGATATGATCCATATAAAGGTTGTTTTCAGCTTCAAACATCACCTTATTTATCTCTTTGGCATATGCCACAAGCCCCAAGCAGACCTTGCCCATCTCGAAATTTTTATCATCTTTTAGCCAGATATCCACGGCATTTACGACGTCACTAAAAATTTCAAGCTCTTTGTTTTTGCCAAAAATGCCTGCAAAAAAGTCATAAGTGATCTTTGTAGCGCACCTTGAACTATCTAAAAAATACCATGAGTAAGCGCTCGCGCACTCGGCACCACTTTGGTGATGATCTAGCAAAAATAGCTTGATATTTTTACTCTCTATCATCTCCTCAAAGCTCTCGCACTGAGCTAGGCTTAAATTTAGATCAGTGATCAAGATAACGTTTTTATCATCGTTTGAGGCATCTATCTCAGATAAAATTTGAGCAAATTTATCATCTATCTCTCTGCCGTAGTTTGAGTTTAGAAATTTCACATCTTTGAAGTAAAAATTTGTTATGTATTGTGCGCCGTATCCGTCAAGATCGGTGTGCGAGAGGTGATAAATTTTCATCGTTTTCCTTTATAAATTTTCTATTTCTATGACGCCAACCGTTTCAAATGGCGTATTTGCCGAGATCTCAGCAAAGCTTAGCACCACTATGTCGATGGCAAAATTTGCACAGATATTTGCTATAAATTTGCGCAAGCTTGGCTCCACGCAAAGCACCATCTCTCCGTGCTGGCTCATCGGCCGTTTCTCTTTTTCACGCCTTAGCGCCTGCACGATCGATGATGTCTGCGCCACGTTTATCATCAGGTGATATGCGCCGTCTTTATACTGCACCGCATCCATCAGCTTTTGCTGTGCAGCGGTGTCTAGGATATAAAAATTTAGCTGCCCCTTTTCATCTACATAAAGCGAAGTAATGACACGTGAAAGCGCTGCACGCACGTGCTCGATGATCATATCTAAATTTTTACTAACCTCGGCGATGTCACTGATGGCTTCAAGTATGCTAAGCAGGTCTTTGATCGGGATATTGTCTTTAAGCAGCGTTTTTAAGACCTTTTGTATCAAATTTATAGGTGCGATCCTTAGCGTATCCTCGACCACGACTGGATAGTCAATCTTTAGTTTGTCTAGTAAATTTTGCGTCTCTTGGCGAGTTAAAAGCTCGGCTGCGTTTTGCTTGATAAGCTCACTCATGTGCGTTGAGATGACGCTTGCAGGATCAACTATCGTGTAGCCACTAAGTATGGCGTCCTCTTTGACGCTAGCGTCGATCCAAAGAGCGTCTAGCCCAAAAGCTGGCTCTTTTGTCGGTATCCCCTCGATATCCTCGCTCACAAGCCCACTATCCATCGCTAGAAATTTATCCGCATAAATTTCACCCTGACCGATGATGATACCTTTTAGCTTAAAGCGGTACTCGTTTGGTGGTAGCTGAAGGTTGTCGCGGATCCTTATCTTTGGCATCAAAAAGCCAAGACTTGAAGCGATATTTCGCCTCATAGCGCGAATTCTCTCGATTAAATCCACGTCAGCTAGCTTTAGTAGGCCGTATCCTAGGTCAAGCTCTAAAATTTCAAGCTTTAAGATGTCATTTATCTTTGTCTCTTCTTCTCTTGCGATCTCTTCGTCGCTCTTCTTTGGAGTTTTAGCAGCGCCACCACTTGCAGCTGCTGCCCCTGCCCCACTTGGCGCAGTGCCGCCAGCTTTTTTAGAAGCTGCTTTTTCTTTTGGCGCAAGGTTTAAATTTAGCCCACCATCTTTGGTCTGCTTGATGATGTAGCCAAGCCCCAAAAATAGCAGTGCTATAAAGCCAAGCGAAAGCGTCGGAAGTCCTGGAACAAGGGCAAACATAAATAGTATGAAGCCAACTATTAGCAAGGTTTTATAGTCTCCTAATAGCTGATTTAGCGTGCCCTCTGCAAAGTCCTCGTCGTCTTTGCTAGCTCTTGTGATGATGATGGCGGTCGCTGTTGAAGTGATAAGTCCTGGGATCTGACTAACAAGGCCATCACCGATAGTTAGGATCGTATAGTACTGAGCCGATGTCGCCATATCAAGGCCGTGTTGAAACGAGCCGATGGCAAAGCCACCGATGATGTTTATGATAGTGATGATGATGCCGGCTACTGCGTCACCTTTTATAAATTTAGACGAACCATCCATCGCGCCGTAGAAATTTGCCTCGCCGATGATGGCTTGACGTCTTTCGCGCGCTGTTTTTTCGTCTATTAGACCTGCGTTTAGGTCCGCATCTATCGCCATTTGCTTACCAGGCATAGCATCAAGTGTAAAACGAGCTTGCACCTCGCTCACGCGGGTTGAACCCTTTGTTACGACCATGAAATTTATGAGCACCAAGATACAAAAGACGATGGTGCCGATGACGAAGTTGCCACCAACAACGAAATTTCCAAAGCTTGAGATGATCTCACTGACCGCTTCTGGGCCGTTGTGACCCTCGCTTAAGATCATACGCGTGGTTGCTATGTTTAGCGAGAGGCGAAAAAGCGTGATGATGAGAATGAGCGTCGGAAACGTACTAAGGTCAGTTGGTTTTGGCACGTAAATAGAGATCAAAATAATAAGCACAGAAATCGAGATCGAAAGTGCCAAGAAAAAGTCAAGTACCGCGCTTGGAAGGGGCACGATAATGATAGCAAGGATGGCAACGATGATACCAACGATGCTAAGACTTTTAAATTTGACAATCGGCGCAAGAAACGGTGCGACAAGAGTCAAAATATTATTTTTTTGCTTTGCCAACTTTACTTCTTAACGATGTCACTTAGTTTGATCGCGTCAAGCATCTCGTCGATCTTGCCTTGAAGGCCGCTAAACATCGACCAAATTTGACAGCTTGAAGCTTTGTTTGACGGGCAACCAAGTGCTGAAGATGAGCACTCAAAGACGCTTAGCTCGCGTTTTTCAGCGCATTCTATTATCTTTTTTATACTTAAATTTTCAGGTTCGCCGTTTAGTGCAAAACCGCCATTTGCTCCTTTAAATGACTTTAAAACTCCATCTTTTGCTAAATTTTGTAAAATTTTTGCCAGAAAGCTTTTTGAAATTTTAAGCTCATTTGAGATCGTATCGACATCAACTGGCGATGATTTTTGAGATATTAAAATAAGCGAAAGTAGAGCGTATTCGCTTGCCTTTGTAAAAAGCATTTATCTTCCTTAACTCTTTAAATAGCCCTAATTTTATAAAATTTTTACTGCATTTTTCATTAATTTTTAAAAAGCGCCGTTTTATCTAACTTTATGTTTTAAATGCTATAATCGCTCTTCCAAAATTCACCAATCAGGAGGTCATCATGGCTTTGGATTCGGCTAAAAAAGCTCAAATAGTTGCGAAATTCGCTAGAAAAGAGGGAGATACAGGCTCTCCAGAAGTTCAAATAGCTCTTTTAACAGCTAGAAT
>NZ_POYX01000079.1:0-4597 GCF_002913865.1 Campylobacter concisus | reverse complement strand
CATTAATATTAGAATAAGCCCGTTTTTGATAATAGGAGAAACAATGAAAGAATTTGGCTTTTATAACGATTTTGACGATGCTTTGATGCTAAATGAGCAGATAGAGATCAACAACGAAAATGGCGACTATCTAGTCTCAAACTCTCCAAAGCTAAAAGCAAACATCATCGCCCCTGAGATAAATTTCTACCTTAAAAATACCACCGCAAGCGTCTTAGAAAAAGCCAAAAACACACTTTTACTCTACGAGGCAAGAGCGAGCGCCTTTGACATGGCAAAGGATGTGGATTACGAAAAAGAGGTCGGCAAAAATGTCGTCATAGTAAGCAACTCAGGCCGCGAAGAGCTAGCAAATTTACTAAAAGAAAATGGCTACAAAGTGATCGAGCTCACGCACTTTGAGGTTAAATTTATATATGGCGCAGCTGGCGAGCTAAGCGTTTTGGTGCTTAGAGCAAATGATGAATTTGAGGTTGATTGCGACTTTTTCTTAGTTGAAAACGCAAGGGATTATATGCTAAAGCAAAGCGGCTGCTACGAAATTTCAGGGCTAAAAGATGAAAAAGTGCTTGAAATTTTAAACGCAAAAAGTCCAAAATTTAGATACAAAAGCTTTACGCAATACGACTCATCAATCTGCCAGTATCACGAGCGCAGGACTGAAATTTGCGGACGTTGCGCCGAGGTTTGCCCAACGGTTGCCATCCTAAAAGAGGACGAGACAAAGCACCTGGTCTTTTCAGCGATAGACTGCACAAACTGCGGAAACTGCATCAGCGTCTGCCCTAGCGGCTCGCTAGACTCAACGCTCATGCCACAAAGCTCGTTTGCCACTATCGCTAAGCTTTACAAAGATAAGGTCGCTCTCATCGTATCTGAAGAGATAAATTTAGAAGAGCTTAGCATTAGCCTACCGCAAAATGTCCTACCTTTTGTCATCCTAGCCCCACATCTGCTAAGCCAAACGCACTTTTTGACGCTTCTTCAAGAAAGTGGCGCGAGTGTGATTTTATATAGCAAGAGCCTTAGCAAGGGCGAAAAGGACGCCATTAGCATATTAAATCAAATTTATGAGCTTAAATTTAAAGAGCAAGCGATCTACCACGCAAAAGACAAGGCTGAGCTTGAAATCGCACTTAAAAAAGCAAAACTAATAGCTGGCTCTCAGCACTCGATCAATGAATACGCGCTACCAAAGAGAGAAATTTTTGCCAAAAGGCTTGAGTTTATCGTGGATGGTGATGATCTTGGCGTGGTAAAAAGTGGCGAAATGATAAGATATGGCGACGTTAAGATAAACGCTGAAACTTGCACACTCTGCCTTAGCTGTGTCGGCGCTTGTAACGTAAGCGCTTTGGTGGCTGATAAGAAGACAAATTCGATTTTATTTAACCCAAGTGTCTGCACCGCCTGTGGCTACTGCGAGCTAAGCTGCGCTGAGAAAAACACCATCTCGCTTGAAGTTGGCAAACTAGCGCTTAAGCCTGAAAGCTTCGTTTATAGCGAGCTTGCGCATGATGAGCTATTTGCCTGCGTGGAGTGCGGAAAAGAGTTTGCGACTAAAAAGGCGGTCGAGAAGATCGCAGCGATCATGCAGCCACGTTTTGGCAACGACAGAGCCAAGATCAAGTCACTTTACTGCTGTGCCGACTGCAAGGCAAAGATCATGGTGCAAGCCCAACTAAACGCGATGAGAGAGGATTTATTAAATGGATAAAAACATCACAAAAGCAAGGGCATATTTTTACGAATTTTTAGCTTATCCGCTATTTTTTCACACTAGCGATGAGAAATTTGCAAGGTGGAGAGAGCAGCTTAGCTACCTAGCGCAAAATCCTCTAAGTGAGCAAAGCGCAGAGGCATTTGCAAATTTAGAAAAATTTAGCTTTAAAGAGCTTGTAAATGAGCAAAATGAAGTTCTTTTTGGCTTTACAAACATCCCTTTAAGCGCCTCATTTTATGAAGAGGGTAGAGATAACGGCGCGGCTAGACTTAGGGTGATACACTGCCTAAAGCTTAGCCCATATAGGCGCGATAAGGAGCTTTGCAAGGATAGCGAGGACTACGTTGGCTTTATATTTTTAGCGATGGCTACGTTTTTAAATGACGAATTTAACGGCGCAAAAAATATCAGCGACAAGCTCTTTAGCGAGACTTTAAATTTATTTGTAGATGAGTTTGGCTCGCTACTTTTAGCTCATAAAAATGCAAATTTCTTCCGCTCCTATGCGATCATCTTAAAAGACTTCATCGAGCTTGAAAGAGCTGTTTTAAGCCTAGAGGCACCAGCCAAGCCACAAGGCGATAGCGTTGCGGTTGCTGCGCTTAAAAAAGAGCCTTATCAAAGCAAGATGCCAACTTTTAAAACTAAGCTTCACTGGGAGGAATTCTCTCCAGTCATCTCACACGAGTTTAAAGACTAGCTTAAATTTACTCTTACTCGAGCTAGGAGTAAATTTAACATCCGATTAAATTTGTTATCTTGATATTTTATAATTATTAGCGATTTGGCGTTAAACTTCTTTAAATTTTTACAAAGGACTTACAATGGTAATGACACACTACATGGAGCTTTTATCGCTCAATCAACCTTACAATCTAATCCTCTTCATGGTGATACCTGTGGGGCTTACGGAGCTTTTAGTGGCGATGGAGTTTCTCACTATGTATCACATGGATAGCGGTAAAAATGCTGGCTATAAGGCTGTTGGCAAATTTGCTGGCATAGTGCTTGGGGTCTATTTTGCAGCTCTTGTGATCTATTTTATGGCAAAAATTTATCCAACCATAAAATGGCGTGGATATGCCGATGTCATCGCTGTCTACTCATATCTCATCAGCGTCATACCACTTCTTGGCATCGCGCTTTTAGAGCTAAATTTGATCTACAAAAACGCAAGCGAAAAGGCAAAGCTAAAGCTTCACTTTTGCCTACTCATATTTGCCTTGATCGTCGCACACGTCGCTATGATATTTGGCATGGTTGATCCTACCATAACTGGCTACAAGGCTGAAAACGGTGAGATGGGTATGCATATGAATATGCCAATGAACATGCCAGCAGATATGCCAATGCACGATCACCACAATATGATGCAAAATATGGGTGAGATGCATATGAATATGATGATGCAAAATATAAGTGATGATAACTCAACTAATATGCATATGCATCACTAAATTTAAAAGCTCCAAATTTACTCTTTAGAGCTAGCTAGCAAGATCTCTCTAGGTCTTGCTTCAAGCTCTTTTACCTGCGTATCTTTAGGATTTATAGCGATCTTTTTAAATTTCTCCAGCCTGCTATCAAGCCCACCTTGACCGCTCACGCTTTTAACGACCTCATTAAAGTTATCATTTACCGATCTCACCGAGTTTCCAAGCCTATTTAGCTTCTCAGCGACGGTGCAAAATTTCTCATAAATTTCATTTGCACTTTTTAAAATTTCCTTCGCCTCTTTGTTGCCATTTTCCATGCGCCATAAATTTGCCACCACGCGAAGTAGCGGCATAAGCGTCGTGTGCGAGACTAGCACCACTTTTTTCTCGTAGCCGTAGTTAAATAAATTTGGATCAAATTTCAAAGCTTCCAAAAATGCCGGCTCAACTGGCACAAACATCAGCACAAAATCAGGGCTTTTCACAAGCGATGAGTAGTCTTTTTTAGCTAGCTCGTCGATGTGCTTTTTTATTGAGGCGATGTGCTCACCAAGAGCGATTTTACTCTGTGCTAGATCAGCCGCCACGACTGCTTTTTCGTAGGCATGGAGTGAGACTTTGCTGTCTATTATCATCTGTTTGTCGTCTGGGAAATTTATGACAAAGTCAGGTATGAGCTTTTTGCCGCTCACGTCAAAACTCTCTTGCGTAGTGTAGTGCGTGCCCTTTTCTAGCCCAGCAGCCTCCAGTGTGCGCTCAAGCTGCATCTCGCCCCAGTTGCCAAGGACCTTGTTGCTGCCTTTTAGCGCCGTGCTTAGCGAGTTTGCCTCTTTTGACATATTTTTGCCAAGTTCGACTACCTCTTTTAGCTGCGCGCTAAGCTCGCCTGCGCTCTTTTGCGAGTCGCTGTGGGCGTCATTTACCCTCTTTTCAAAGCTTGTTATCTTCTCTCCAAGTGGCGTTAGCAAGAGCTCAAGCGACTCTTTGCTGTTTTTTGAGAAATTTGCGCTTTTTTCTTCAAATATCTTATTGGCAAGGTTTGCAAACTCTAAATTTAGCTCGTTTTTTACCTTTTTTAAATTCTCTTCTTGCGATCTTAGGATGTTTTCTTTGGCCTCGATCTCGCTTTTTAGAGCGACGATAGCGCGTTTTAGCTCGTTTTCACTCTCGTTTGATCTTTTTAGCTCATCCTCTTTTGCGCCAAGCTCGTTTTGTAAATTTAAAGATAGCGACTTTGCCATCTCAGCCATCTTTGTCTGGCTGCCAAGCTCCTCGTTTAGGCGCCTTAGCTCGCGCTCTAGCTCGTCCTCTTTTTCATCTTTTTGCTTGAGCGAAATTTTATACTCATCTAAATTTTTAGCTAGCTCATCTATCTTGTCACTATTTGCTTCAAGCTTTGCTCTTTGCTCGATATTTAGCCGCTCGCTATCTTTTAGCT
>NZ_POYX01000078.1:0-211 GCF_002913865.1 Campylobacter concisus | reverse complement strand
TATATCTTGTTATATATTGTAGGGGGGTCGCTAGAGCCGTTGTAGTAGGGGCTACAGAAGTCATAAGGGGACATAATTACGCAGATAAGGGGACATAATTACGCAGATAAGGGGACATAATTACGCAGATAAGGGGACATAATTACGCAAAAAATAAGGGGACTATTGACTTAATTTGTCCCCTTATGATACAATGCCAAATCTACTCAAA
>NZ_POYX01000077.1:0-15200 GCF_002913865.1 Campylobacter concisus | reverse complement strand
GGTAAAATGATGAAAAAGGCTCTATTTCTAGGATTTAGCGCACTTTTATTATTAGTGGGCTGCAAGGAAAGCAATATAGGCATTGTTAAAAACTATATTTTAAAAGGTAATAAATCAATAACGATAGGCTCGGCGATAGATAGCTTTAAAGGTTGCTCAAGTACTCAGTGGCAAGACATTAGTAGCGATGGAAAGAAAGTGGTTAAAGTAAGCTGCGTGGTAGGGAAAAATGTGCTTGAAGATGAGTTTAAAAGAAAAAATAATGGCTACATAAAAGCTCTAAATAATGCCAAGGCTGCTCAGCAAAAAAGAGTTGATGATAGCTTAGAGCTAGCACTTGATAGCGCAAATAGCATATTAAAGAACGGCAAAAGCATAGACAAAGAGACTATTTTATCTATCGCGAACAAGCACTGTCAATTTGATCCGACGAAAGAAAGCGCTAGCTATATAGCCTCTGTTAGCTGTGACCTTGAGTTTAAAAATGAGCTTGCTCAAATTTTAGATATCAAGCAAAAATGGGTCTTTGACAACGTCGTAGCCCAAAGCAAATATGCCGCCTACTACTCGCAAAAAGAGCCAGAAGTGATCTATTTTGGTGAAAATACTAAAAAGATAAATGAGAGAGTTATTGAACTTACTTTCACGATAAATAGCGATAAAAGTGTTAATATCTCAAAGGTTACAAAAATAGATGACGGCGATACAAAAGATATAAACCGTGGTTTGGTGGCAATGTTTTATGCAAGATAAATTTTGCTACTAAAATAAATATATTTAAGTTTAAAAGTATTACATTTAAAAGCATGCTCTTGCTCATTTTGATAAGAGTAAATTAGCTATTTTGGAAATTAAAGTTGTATTTTACTTGTAACCAAAACTAGGTGTTTTTTTGATACTATTTTTTGTAGCTGTGCGAAGTTCTCTTATATCCTTTTGATTGAGCGCCATCCTCATTTTTTGATAGCTTCATAAGTAAAAATTTAATAAAATCCCAAAATATCAATAAAAAGAGTCTTCATGGATGAGTTTTTAAAACAGGCTTGGCGTGCAAATAAAATTTATACAAATGCTGCTGCTAGCGTGCCATTTTACCCAGATCTGCTAGCTCTTCTCTTAGTTTGCGACGAGAAAAATTTAGATCAGTTTATGGCACTTGATGAGTTTAGAGCGGTGCTAAAAAGGCTTAAAATCGAGCTTGATATATTTAGCATACAAAGTGCGCAGCTTGCGACTCTTAAGGCACTAAATGAGGCTAAAATTTCAAGTGATGAGATAGTAAAATATCTAGAAATATTGCGTGATGAAAAGATCATAGATGATGAGAAATTTGCCTTTTTAGAAAAGATCATAAGCAAAAACAAAGGGACTAATGAGGCTAAAATTTCTCATATAAAGCCAAAAGATCACTTTCATAAAAACCTAGACTTTTTAAACGAGATAAACGAAGAAGCCAGTTTGCTTGATAATGAAAAAACATTTTTAGAGGCGCTTGTGGCAGCCAAAAAAAGATCAAACGAAACGCTTTTTAACATAGCTGCAAGTGGCGTCATAAACTCTGGCAAATCAACCCTTTTAAACGCCCTTTTAAACAAATCCGTCCTTGGCGCTTCAAACGTGCCAGAGACGATAAATTTAACCATTTTAAAATACTCCAAAGATAGCTTTGCAAGGGTAAATTTTTACACCTTAGATGAGCTTTTAGCACTTGGCGTAGCAAGCGAAAATTTACCAAGCAAAAGCGTAGATATCGGCATAGACGAGATAAAAAACTACACATCTTCAAGCTCAAAAACAGCAAATCTTGTAAAAAGTGTTGAACTTTACGACGACTTGGAGCTTTTAAAGGACAACGTCTGCATCATAGACACGCCAGGTATCGATGACGCGGTGGTTTTAAGAGAGCAGATCACTACAAATTTTATGAAAAAGTGCGACCTTTTAGCTCACCTCATGAACGCCTCACAAAGTGCCACACAAAAGGATGCGCTATTTTTGAAAAAATGTCTTGAAAACTCGCATATCGTAAGGCTTGCCGTGGTGCTAACTCACGCTGATGAGCTAAGTGCCAAAGAGCTAAACGAGACGCTAAACTACACTAAAAAAGCGATCGGCGAGCAGATAAATGGCGTGGAGATTGATTATTTTGCGCTTAGTGCAAAAAGCTACTTAGAAGGCGCTGCAAATAGCGGTGTAGAGGAGTTTAAAGACTATCTTTACGAGGTGCTCTTTGGCAAAAACTCTAAAAAATCAGCCCTTATCTTAAGCTCGTATCAAAAGGAGCTAAAAAATATCCTAAATAACAAGCTTGAAGCTACTAAGGCTGAAATTTTGTCGCTCAAAGCTTATGATGTGGAGCTTAAAAAGCTTCAAAATGAGCAGGCAAGCGTTAAAAACGCACTTAGTGAAAATTTCTTTAAACTTGAGAGCCTAACTCAAAATGAGCTTGCAAAGCTTGAAAGTAGCAACACCAAAAACATCTATAAAATGGGGCTTGAGGCGCTTTTGCAAAATTTAAACGACAAGGTAAAAAGCGAGATAGCTTACTGCAAAAGTAAAAAGCAAAGCTTAAATTTAGAGCGCCTAGAGCAAATAGCAAAAACGACGCTTCGTGACGGTGTGATGGCACTTATGAGAGAGGCTAGAAACGAAACTTTGGTGCAAACAAAGGCTTGCGAGCAAAATATCGCTTTAAATTTTGATGATTATGTGATGAGCAAAGACGAGGTTTTTAACATCAATGACTTTTTAGAGCAAATGGGCGTAAAGCTTGAATTTAAGGAGCTTTTAGCTGCATTTAGAGCTAAAATTTCAAATGATGTAAGTGAAGCACTTTTAGGTTTAAAAGAGGGCTTGCTAAAAGATAAAAATATCTCTCAATTTTGTGAAATTTTAACTGATTATGAAAAAAATCGCCTTTTAAATCTCATAAAAATCTACCAAACCGCACAAAAAGCCACGCTTGATAGGAGGCTAAAAGAGCTAGATCATGAGCTAGAAAAGCTTAGCTCGCAAAATCAAAACTCACTTTTAAAACTAAAAGAGCAAAATGCCCTGCAAGACGAAATTTGCTCGCTTTTAGGGGAGCTAGAAAATGTTTAATGAGTTTATAAATGCCTATAAGGCGAGATATTTTAAGGTTTTTACAAGCGACTTTAAAGGCGAGCTAGCAAGGCTGGTAAATGAGCTAAATGACCCAAGTCTGCACGCAAGCGATGAGATAAAAGAGAGCCTAAATTTACTAATCGACACTCTAAATGAGCCACCTCTCATCGCCGTCATCGGGCAGTTTTCAAGTGGCAAATCAACATTTTTAAACGCTTTGCTTGGACAAAACATATTGCCATCAGGTCTAACGCCTGTCACGGCAAAGGCTGTGCGGCTAAAATTTGCAAAGATGCCGCTTCTTAGCGTGAAATTTACAAACGGCAGCGAGAGCTTGCTAGCTAGCAGCGAGCTTGCCCAGCTAAACGCCATGAGCGAGCAGATAAAAAGCATGACACTCTATGCGCCAAGTGAAATTTTAAAAGAGGTAAATTTCATCGACACGCCAGGGCTAAACTCGCTAAGAGGTGCCGACACAAAAGAGACCAAAAACACGCTAAAAAAGGTTTGTGGTGCGATCTGGCTAAGCCTTGCAAATAACGCAGCAAAGGCTAGCGAGCTTGAAAGCGTAGAAGAAATTTTAAAGACAAACGACCTAAAGGCGCTTTGTTTCATTAACCAAAAGGACAAGCTAAGCAAGGACGAGCTTGAAAGTCTGCTAAAGCATGCTAGGCAAACTTATGGCGAGCTTTTTGAAGATATCATCGCCATCTCGTCAAAGCAGGCGCTCAATGGCATTGCAAATGAAAACAAGAGCGAGCTAGAAAGCTCAAATTTTGCTAAAGCACTAAGCGCAGTAAAAGAGACGTTTTTAAACGCGAACTTTAAAGAAAATTTCATAAAAGCAAGGGCGAAAAAGATAGTAATTTTTTTAATAGCTGAGCAAGAAAATCGCCTCAAAGTTTATAACGCAGCTGGTGAAATTTTAGATAAATTTAACGGCACACTTGAAGAAAAACTAGAAGCGATAAAAGAGGAGTTTAAGCCTAAAATCGCCCTGCGATATAGCGATATGAGCGAAGCTATAAAGCTTGCAAGCGATGAGGTTTTTAAGCTACTTAAGCCATTTTCTAGGACAAAATTTAACCCATCAAAGACGCTTTTAAACAAAGAAATTTATAAGCGCGAAAATTTTGAGATGATAAGCCTTGACACGGACGAGGTCTTTTCAAAGCTCATCTACGAAGATATCGTCTTTTCTAAATTTTTTAAACGCTACAAAAGAGATCTAAAAGAGCTTGAAAACGAGATCATATCGGCTTTTGATGAGCTTTATAAAAGCTTAGAAGATGAGCTTTTTATTTACAAATCTCGCTACGAGAGTTTTAATCCATTTGATGAGTTTGCCTCAAACTATGAGACAAAATCTATAAACACCTACGCTGGCAGAACCTATGAGAACTTCTTAAGAGAGTATGAAAATGCCAAATTTAAGGCGACGCAAAAGATATCGCTCTTTTTTGAAAAGCTTGACGTAAAGGTCGCATCAAACTACGAAAATGCGCTTAAGCTTGCGGTTTATTTTCTAAAGCAAAAGATAGAAAACTCGCTAAATTCGCACCTGCAAATGGGCACACCACTCTACATCCCGAGCGCAAAAGAGGTTTTTGATCGCATGCTAAATGCCTTTAGCCTCTATGAATTTGACGATCTAATGTGTTCAAACAACTCTTTTTTAAATAAAACTTTGCTTGATATAAAGGCTGATTTTAATGAAATTTACGCCCAAAAAATAGCGATGCTTGAACGCCTAAAAGCAAAACCAAAAGAGCAAATTTCAAAGCTAGAGAAGCTAAAAGAGAGTTCGGTGGTATTAAAGTGAAATTTGACTTTAAACTGCGTGTGCGAGCGTCTAGCAAATTTTAAATTCGCTAGCATTTTTAAAAATTATTTTCATCAAAAAAGTCGGTGTCGATCTTGCAAATTTCATATATCTGGCTTGTTTGAACGCCTACTTTATATTTTATCATTAGCTCAGCCAGTCTGTCTCCATCTATCAAGACTACGCTAAAGTTTTGACTATCTTTGGCAAACGTTTGGGCCTCTTTTGTAAATTTTGCTGTAGTGATAAAGACGCCTTTTTTGGTATTTTTGTTTGAGATGGCGCCGATGAACTGCTGGATCTCTTGCCTGCCAATGTTGCTGCCATCTTTATATCTCTTTGCTTGGATGTAAATTTTAGAAAGTCCTACTCATCCATGATGCCATCTATCCTACCTTCTGGACCTTTATTTATAAGTTCAGTCCCATAGTTCATTTTTCTAAAATGCTAGATAAATTTTCATCAATTTTTGTAATCTTAAAAGCTATAATCACCACATGAAATATATAAGTCTAACAGAGTTTTTCTCTGATAATATCAACTTATTTATAAACGTAATCGCTTCATTGTTTGCGATATTTTTTTGCATTAGTGCTGGCTTTGGTCTTTTGTTTTTTATTACCTTGCCACTTGGCTATATAATGGGCATAGTCTTGTCGTTTCCGCTTTTAATATTTATCTTTTTCTTATTTGCAGCGCTAGATATTTGTATCTGTATCTTGGTGTCCGTTTGTAGAGTTTTTAAATAAATTTGGGGCTTTTTACAGCCCCTTTGCTACTTTATAGCAGCCATTTTTCTACGCATATAAGCTATGCGGCTTTGAAGTGGTAAGTGTTTTGGGCAGTTGTCTTCGCAGCCAAGCAAAGTCATACAACCAAATACACCATCATCATCGCCTATTAGCTCGTAAAAGTCCTCGTCAGTTCTCTTATCAAGCGCGTCTATCTTAAATCTAGCAACCCTGTTTAGACCAACAGCGCCGATGAAATCATGTCTCATGATAGCTGTTCCGCAAGATGCGACGCAAATTCCGCACTCTATACAGCGATCAAGCTCGAAAACTTCTTGAGCGACTTCTGGCTCAACTTTCTCTTCAAGCTTAGAGATATCAGTCTCGTGATCTGTGTGTATCCAGCTCTCGACACGCTTACTCATAGCGTTCATCCAGTTACCAGTATCTACGCTTAGATCTTTTAGTAGTTTAAAGACTGGTAAAGGCATAAGCTCTATTACACCGCTTTCAAAGTCTTTTGTTAAGGTTCTGCAAGCTAGACTTGGCTTGCCATTTACTAGCATGCCACAACTACCGCAAATTCCCGCACGACAAACAAAGTCAAAGCTGAGATCTGGATCAAATTTCTCGCGAATTTGATTTAACGCGATAAATAGCGTCATACCATCAGTCTCTTCAAGTTCATAAGTCGCAAAATGAGGCTTTGAAACTTTGCTTAAAGGATTGTATTTAAAAGCTTTTATGGTTATTTTTCTACTCATTTCCTATACCTGCTCTTTCATTTGGTGCTTTATATTTTGGTTGAAGGTCATAGTGCATCAAAGCCTCTTGAATTTCTTGTCTGCTCTTACCTTCAGCTTGCATTTTCTCGCGAATTTCATCGACCTCTTTTTGGCGGATAGCGCTGTTTGGATGCTCGATGATATTTCCTTTTGCACCATAACCTCTAAATGCTGGCGGCATCTCCATCTTCATGATATCAAGTGGCTCATAAGTGATAGTTGGCATAGTGTCGCCTTCTTTCCAGCTTGTAAGCGTTCTGTTTAGCCAGTTAAGGTCATCTCTTTTTGGATAGTCTTCACGGCAGTGAGCACCACGGCTCTCTGTTCTATCAAGCGCACCTTTTGCGATACAAAGCGCTAGTTTTAGCATCTTTGGCACACGGTAAGCCTCTTCAAGCTCTGGGTTGCCAAATAGTGCTTTGTTGCTTACTTTTACATCAAGTGACTCTTTATAGAGTGCTTCAAGCTCTTTAACTGCAAGCTCTAGACCTTTGCCTGTTCTAAATATCGCAACGTGCTCCCACATTACCTCTTTCATTTTGTTTTTGATATCGAAGACGTTAAATTTACCCTCTTTTGTAACGAGGCTATTTAGATAGTCTTCTTGTTTTTTAACAAATTTCTCGATATCAGCTGTGTTTATCTCGATCTCGTGGCTAGCGCAATAATCTGCAAAATAATCACCAACGATCATACCAGCGACAACTGTCTCAGAAACCGAGTTGCCACCAAGGCGGTTAAAGCCGTGCATATCCCAGCAAGCAGCCTCACCAGCGCTAAATAGACCTGCTAGTGTTGGGCTCTCGCCAGTTGGTTTTGTCTTGATGCCGCCCATTGAGTAGTGCTGCATAGGCAGGATCGGTGCCCAGCCTTTGCCACGCTGATGTCCTGTCTCGTCAGTATATACTTCAGTGTCAGCAGGATCGATGCCGTTAAAAATTTCGCAAATTTCTTGAACGTCACGTAAATTTTTCTCGATGTGCTCGCGTCCAAGGATAGAGATATCAAGCCAAACGTGATAGCCATAAGGGCTAGGTACACCTTTGCCTGCACGGATGTGCTCCATGATACGGCGGCTAACGACGTCACGGCTGGCTAGCTCTTTTTTCTCTGGTTCATAATCAGGCATAAAGCGGTATCCATCAACATCACGTAAAATTCCGCCATCACCACGGCAACCTTCTGTTAAAAGAATACCAGATGGGACGATCGGAGTTGGGTGAAACTGAACAGCTTCCATGTTGCCAAGCTGAGCTACGCCAGTCTCAAGTGCGATCGCAGCGCCGATACCTTCGCAAACAACAGCGTTTGTAGTGTGTTTATAAACTCTGCCGTATCCGCCAGTTGCTATAAGTGTGCCTTTTGAAACATAAGCTGTGATCTCGCCATTTACCAGGTCACGAACGATCGCGCCATAACAGCGATTATTTTGGTGTATCAAAGCGATCGCCTCTTTGCGGTCGTGAATTTCTACATTGTGTTTAAGCGCTTCGTTTGCAACAGCAAAAAGCATGGTGTGACCAGTTGCGTCAGCTGTGTAGCAAGTTCTCCACTTCTTTGTGCCACCAAAGTCACGTGAGTGGATAAGGCCATGAACCTCTTCTTTTTCAACGATAGTTGTCTTTTGAGCGTTGATGATAGCGCTTCTTTCGCCTTTTGTGATCCTAGTCCAAGGCACACCCCAAGCTGCAAGCTCACGGATAGCTTTTGGAGCAGTTTGACAAAACATACGTGCAACTTGTTGATCACAACCCCAGTCGCTACCTTTTACTGTGTCAGCAAAGTGTACATCTTCGTTATCGCCTTCACTCATTTTAGAGTTACCAAGGCTTGCTTGCATGCCGCCTTGTGCAGCAGCAGAGTGAGAGCGTTTTACAGGGATTAAGCTCAAAACTACGGTGCTTAAGCCCTTTTCTCCAGCAGCCACAGCAGCTCTAAGACCAGCTAGACCGCCACCAATTACTAATGCGTCATAATATTTTACATTCATCTTCTAGCTCCTTTTTAGTGGCTGATCCACACGAAGTCAGCGATCAAAGCGATCACAGCAAGTATGCCATAAATGACAAATACAACTGTCTTTGCCTTATTTCTTTTAGCAAGCATTTCGTGTTTGTTTGCGCCATCAATACTTACCCATTTGACATATAAGCGGTACATGCCAACGCCAGCGTGAACGACCATGAAAACAAGTAGAGCGAAGTAGAAAATTTCTAGTTTGTGAAAAGCAGCGGCTGACTTATCAGCTGTGATGTGACCACCAAAGATGATGTCGATTATGTGGGCGCTTGCTGCAAAAAATAGAGCAAAGCCTGTTAAAAACTGGAACCACCAAAGTGTGGTATCAAGGTGCTTCATGCGGTCTTTGTGGCCTCTGAACATTAAGTATTGTCTGTAATTTGCAGGAAATTTTCTCATTGCCAAGAAGGCGTGAGTAACAAAAACTACAAAGATAACAGCAGCTATAACATTTGTGATCCACCAAGTAGCCTCACCAAATAAAAATTTAGCCTCTGCAAATCCTACGACAGCGTTAAATGCGTCTTTGCCAAGTAGTATAGTAGAAGTAAAAACCATATGGCACAATATGAAACAGGCTAGAATAAATCCTGTAATACTTTGCCATCTATCCCAAGCGGCTGGAGTGCGGCTTTTTTTGCCGTCCGACCGTTTCCCCAAAAAACCTTCTATAAGCCCGGTCATGAGCCCTCCTAAGAAATTTGAAATAAGTTATCATTTCTTAATACTAATTTAAACATTAGCATTAATTGATAAAGCTAATGTTATCAGAACTTTACTTTAAAAAATTTTAAATATTGACATTAAATTTTCGTAAATCTCTTGTAGAGTTTAATATAGACAAAAATTCCGAACCCACACATAATAAGTGATAAAATTTGCCCCATTGATAGACCATAAATAATAAATCCAAGTCCAGAATCAGGCTCTCTGTAAAACTCGCAAATAAATCTTGCAAATGTGTATAAAATGGCATAAAGTGCAATCAGTTCGCCATTAAATTTCTTATATTTTCTATATAAAAATAAAATGACAAAAATAACTAAACCTTCTAAGAATGCCTCGTAAAGCTGGCTTGGATGTCTTGGCTGACCAAAAACATTTATCGCCCAAGGCACATCTGTGACCCTGCCAAAAAGCTCTTGATTTAAGAAATTTCCTATCCTGCCAAAGGTGTAGCCAAAAGGTATGCAGATAGCGCAAAGATCAAGTAGCTGCCAAGCGTTTTGCTTATATTTTTTGCAAAATAAAATTGTCGCTAGCAAAAAGCCAACCACGGCGCCGTGATAGCTCATGCCGCGAATTCCTATAAACTCGCCGTTGTGGATTGGATTAAAAATTTGCCAAGGCTGCGTTAGATAATAGCTTGCTTCACCTGAATAAACCAAAACCCAGCCAAGTCTAGCGCCTAAAATGACGCCTATTTCTACCCAAAAAAAGTAGTTGTCCAAAAGCTGATTTGATATAGGGATATCATCTTTTTTAACGAGATACTTTGCCATGGCAAGTGCTAAAACAAGGGCCAAAATATACATAAGCCCATACCAGTGCACGCTAAAGCCAAAGAGGCTAAAGGCGACTGGGTTGAAGTGGTTATAAATGTCGTTCCAAATTTCCATTTTTTACTTTCTTTTTAAATTTGTGCGATTTTACAATTAATAAATAAACAGCGCTTTGCTAGCAAGTGGCAAGGCTAGAAATTTAAACTCGCTTGCTTCAAATTCTTTGCAAAATTTAAATAGCTCAGCAAACTCGGCTTCGTTTAAATTTACGCTCCAGATCGCTCCAGAGTCATTAAAATCTCTTTCAAACTCACTTAAATTTTTAGTGGCGAAGTAGTGCTCAAAGCGGCTCATCAGCGAAAATGGCGTAAAAAATTTAATCTCATCTTTTATCTCAAATTTCATCACGCCACCATCTTTTATCGCTTCATTTATCGCTTCATTTACAGCCCCTGAGTAGGCTCTGACAAGCCCTCCAGTGCCAAGCTTTATCCCACCAAAGTAGCGAACTATCAAGACCCCAACATTTATAAGCCCCGCCCCTCTTAGCGCGTTTAGGCTTGGCTGGCCGCTAGTACCCTTTGGCTCGCCGTCATCACTTTGATTTTCAACGATTTGTCCATATTTGTTTAGCTCCCTTGTCGCCCAAACTACGTGAACAGCCTTAAAATGCTCCTCTTTTAGGTGTTCGTGCAAGCTTTTAAACGAGTTTATCGGGCATAAAAATGCTAAGAAATTTGACTTTTTTATATCAAGCTGGGCTTTAAAAATCCTATCAATCGTCTGCAAATTTGCTCTTTTTTAAAAATTTTAAAAATCTTATCAATTTGCTAATTAAAGCCTTGTAAATTCAGACAAATTTATATTATTAAGGAAAAGATAGTAGAATTTTGCAATTTTTCATGAAGGACTAAAATGATACAAACTTGCCTATTTCCAGCGGCTGGATATGGAACGAGGTTTTTACCAGCTACAAAATCGCTCCCAAAAGAGATGTTGCCGATCCTTACAAAACCGCTCATTCACTACGGCGTTGATGAGGCGCTTGAGGCTGGCATGGACAATATGGCCTTTGTCACAGGACGCGGAAAAAGGGCGCTTGAGGACTATTTTGACATCAGCTACGAGCTAGAAAAAGAGATCGCAGGCAGCTCAAAAGAGTCACTACTAAGCGAAGTTAGAAATTTAATGAGCTCATGCACATTTTCATTTACTAGGCAAAATGCCATGAAAGGGCTTGGACACGCCATTTATACGGGCAAAACTCTAGTTCGAGATGAAGCATTTGGGGTTATTTTGGCAGATGATCTATGTATAAATGAAAATGGCGAGGGCGTGCTTTCGCAAATGGTTAAAATTTATGAAAAGTATCGCTGCAGCGTTGTTGCAGTGATGGAGGTGCCAAAAGAGCAGACTAAGTCTTACGGCGTCGTAAGCGGTAGGTTTATAGAAGATGATCTTATAATGGTCGATGATATGGTTGAAAAGCCTGATCCTGCCGAGGCTCCGACAAATTTAGCGATAATTGGCCGCTACATCCTAACGCCAGATATTTTTAACATCTTAGAGCGAACAAGGCCAGGCAAAAACGGCGAAATCCAGATCACAGACGCGCTAAAAACGCAGGCGAAAGATGGCATGGTGCTAGCTTATAAATTTAAGGGCAAGAGATTTGACTGCGGCAGCATCGATGGCTTTGTCGAGGCTACAAATTTCTTTTACGAGCGCAGTAAATGATAGAAACTTCATTTAAATTTAACTTTGCAAGCAGCGAGGTCATCGACTCTTATGCCAAACGCATAAACGACGAGTACGAAAGCGGCGAGATAGGCTACTACCACCTGCCAGTGCTTGGGCAAAATTTGCTTGGCGAGACCCAGGAGTATGAAAAGGGGCTAGCTCATATCAAAAATGTAGTACTTGTTGGCATTGGCGGCAGCAGTCTTGGTGTAAAGGCACTAAAATCGATGCTTGATGGCACAAATGGGATAAAAAGAGAGCTTTTATTTTTAGATAACGTCGATCCTTGCAGCTACAAAAGCACGCTTAGTGGGCTAAATTTTGACGAGACGCTTTTTATAATAAGCTCAAAATCAGGCAACACGATCGAGACGATCACTATTTTTAAGTGCTTACTTGATGACTTTAAGCCTCAAAATTTAGGCAAAAATTTCCTCATAATAACTGATCCAGGCACAAATTTAGAAAATTTTGCCAAAGAAAATGGCATCAAATTTTTTAATATCCCAAAAAACGTTGGCGGGAGATTTAGCGTGCTAAGTGCGATCGGCCTTGTGCCTCTTGGTATCTGTGGCTACGATATAAAGGCGCTTTTAGATGGCGCGCTTGCTTGCAAGAAGCAATACATCGAGCAAAAAGATAGCTCCATAGTCGCAAAAGCCTACCACTACGCTACTAGCAGAAATGCCAGCATAAATGTCATTTTTAGCTATTGTGATAGATTTTTTGAATTTAACGACTGGTACGTGCAGCTTTGGGCGGAGAGCCTTGGCAAAAAACGAGGCTATAAAAGGGTCGGCCTTACGCCAGTTGGACTTGTCGGCAGCCGCGATCAGCACAGCTTTTTGCAGCTTATCATGGACGGCGTAAAAGATAAGAGCGTGACATTTATAAAGATAAAAGATCATGCGAGCGACAAGACTATCCCAAATTTGAGCCTAAAAGGGCTTGAAGAGTGCGATTTTGTGGCGGGTCTAAGCCTAAATGAGCTTATAAATTTGCAGTGCGACGCGACGGCTATGGCGCTGGTGCAAGAGGGCATAAGTGTCGATACGATCACGCTTGAGAGGCTTGATGAGTTTCACGCTGGCTGGCTCATTTTTTACTACGAGCTACTAACCTCGGCCACTGGTATCATGCTAGGCATCAACACCTACGATCAGCCAGGCGTTGAGATAGGAAAACGTATCTTAAAAACTATGCTTTTAAAGTAGAAAATGAAGAAATTTCTACTTTTAGCTCTTTTTGCCTCGCAAATTTTTGCCTTTTCGGCGAGTAAATTTGTAAATGACGCTAGGTCGCAGATCGGCGTGACGATAAGTTACGATCCAAGCTACGAGCGGCTCGCCTATCCTATGGGCGACGTGGATATCAAAAAGGGCGTTTGCACCGACGTTGTGGTAAGGGCGCTACGTCATCAAGATATGGATCTGCAAAGGCTCATTTTTGAAGATATGAGTAGAAATTTCGCAAGCTATCCTAAAAAATGGGGGCTTAAAAAGGCTGATAAAAACATCGATCACAGGCGTGTTTTAAACATCGCTACCCATCTAAAAAGAAAAGGTTTTGAGGTGAGTGATGATAAATTTTTACCAGGCGATATCGTCACATGGATGCTACCAAGAAATCTACCTCACATTGGCGTGATCTCAGATAAATTTGAAGGCCAAACACCGCTTGTCATTCACAATATCGGCTCTGGCGTGCAAGAAGAAAACATACTTTATAGCTACAAGATCACTGGGCATTATAGACTAAAGTAGCAAAATGGCTTTTTAATCAAATTTTAGGCAAAATCGCACAAAATAAATTCAAGGAAAAATAATGTTAGAAGTTAGGGGACTTACTCAAAGATTTGCAAGTAGTTTGCTATTTGAGGATGTAAATTTAAAGCTAAATCGTCACAACAGATACGGGCTCATCGGTGCAAATGGCGCTGGTAAATCGACATTTTTAAAAATTTTAAGTGGAGCTATCGAGCCAACTAGCGGCGAGATCATCATAGAAAATGGACTAAAGGTTGGTGTGCTCGGGCAAGATCAGTTTGCGTTTGAAAATTTCACACTAAAAGATGCGGTGCTTTATGGTAACAAACGCCTATACGACGCTGTAAAAGAGAAAGAAAAGCTCTATATGAGCGAGGAATTTACAGATGAGATAAATGAGCGCTTAAGCGAGCTTGAGATGATAAGCGCTGAGGAAGACCCAAGCTACGAGTATGAGACTAGGATAGAAAAAATCCTAAGCTCGCTAGGGCTAAATGAATTTGATAAGCTGATGAGCGAGGTTGAAAACTCGGATAAAGTTAAGGTTTTGCTGGCTCAAGTGCTCTTTCCAAAGCCAGACATCTTGTTCTTAGACGAGCCAACAAACAACCTTGATATAGATGCGATCGCGTGGCTAGAAAACGAGCTAAACCGCCACGAGGGCACACTTGTGGTTATCAGTCACGACAGGCACTTTTTAAATAGAGTTTGCACAAACATTTTGGATGTGGATTTTAAGAAAATTCGCGAGTTTTCAGGCAACTACGATGATTGGTATATGGCTGCAAATTTGATCGCAAAGCAGCATGAGATGGAGCGTGACAAGAAGCTAAAAGAGAAAGAGGAGCTGGAGAAATTTATCGCGAGATTTTCAGCAAATGCGAGCAAGGCAAAGCAGGCGACCTCACGTGCCAAACAGCTTGAAAAATTAGATATCGCCGAGATAGCAGTCTCAAGTAGGCGTGATCCAAGCATACTCTTTCGTGCTAACCGCGAGATAGGAAACGAGCTAATTGAGCTAAAGAACATAAGTAAGAAATTTGATGATAAAGTGATATTTGATGGGTTAAATTTCAAGCTTGAAAAGGGCGACAAACTAGCTATCATCGGCCACAACGGCGTTGGTAAAAGCACACTTTGTAAGATCATAATGGGCGAGATAAAGCCTGACGCGGGCGAAGTGCATATAGGTGCGACCATTGAGCTAGGATATTTTGCGCAAGATACTGTAAATAAAATAGATGGCGAGCTAAAGCTTTATGAGTACTTACAAGATGCCAAAAACAAGGACATCGACGAGATCAGAAAGTGCCTTGGCAGGATGCTCTTTAGTGGCGCTGAGCAAGAAAAGGCAGTCGGAGCGCTAAGCGGTGGCGAAAAACACCGAGTAAGACTAGCTCAGCTCATGCTTCACAGGCCAAATTTACTTGTCATGGACGAGCCAAACAACCACCTTGATCTTGAGGCTATCATCGCGCTTGGCGAGGCGTTTTACAACTTTAATGGCTCTGTCATCTGCGTGAGCCACGACAGGGAGCTGATAGATGCCTTTGCAAATAGAATTTTACATCTAAAAGGTAATGGCGAAGTCGTTGATTTTAAAGGCACATACGAAGAATACAGAGCAAATTTAGGACTTGAAGCTTAAATGCTCACTTTGCCTCTAGTTTTTCTAGAGGCAGTTTAAATTTATCCATTTAAATTTACTACCCCTTTCCCTTATACACATT
>NZ_POYX01000076.1:0-27044 GCF_002913865.1 Campylobacter concisus | reverse complement strand
GTCGTAGTCGTTGGCTGTGAGGGCTTTAGCATATTTGGCAAGAGCGAGCTAAATTTAAAGCTAGCTAGAAATTTAAACGCTCCTGTTTTTGACGAAAATGCAAGCGAGCTAAGGGCGTTAAATTTAAACTCAAAGCTTCTAATAACTGATAAATTTGATGAAATTTTAAGCTATGAGCACGAGATCATTACGCCATTTAAATTTCAAAGCTTGCTTCTAAAAAGAGCCAAAGCGGCAAACAAAACGGTCGTTTTGCCAGAGAGTGATGACGAGAGAATTTTAAAAGCGGCCCACATCGTGCTAGAAAAAGGTGCGACAAATATCATCTTGCTAGGGCTTGAGAGCGAAATTTCAAAAAAAGCAGCCACTTTGGGGCTAAATTTAAGCAAAGCAAAGGTGCTAAACCCAGTACAAAACGAGCTGAGCGAAGAGTTTGCAAAGAAAATTTATGAGCTAAGAAAACATAAAGGCGTCGATGAAGCCAAGGCAAACGCGCTTGCAAAAGATAAAATTTACTTTGCCACGATGCTAATACATGAAGGCATAGCAGACGCACTTGTAAGTGGCGCTACGATGAGCACGGCTGATACTATCCGCCCAGCCCTTCAGATCATAAAAACAAAGCCAAATGTAAGCGTGGTAAGCGGGGCATTTTTCATGGCGCTTGAAGAAGAAATTTTACTCTTTGCAGACTGCGCCGTCACGCCAAATCCAAGCAGCGATGAACTAGCTAGCATCACGCTAAGCAGCGCTCAAACAGCAAGTGCTTTTGGGCTTAGCCCAAAGATCGCTATGCTAAGCTACTCAACAGCTGATAGTGGCAGCGGGGCTGACGTGGAGTTTGTAAAAGAGGCTGCCAAAAAGGCGAGCGAGCTTGATGAGAATTTAAAGATCGCAGCGCCAATTCAGTTTGACGCGGCGGTTGATCTAAGCGTGGCTAGTAAAAAGATGCCAAATTCTGATGTCGCTGGGCAGGCAAATGTATTTATATTTCCAAATTTAAACTGCGGTAACATCTGCTACAAGGCAGTTCAGCGAAGCGCAAATGCCCTAGCTGTGGGGCCGATACTTCAAGGGCTAAAAAAGCCAGTAAATGACCTAAGCCGCGGCTGCCTCGTCGAAGACGTGGTAAATACCATCTTAATAAGCGCGATACAAGCAGGAGAGTGATATGAGAATTTTAGTTTTAAACTCAGGTAGCAGCTCGATAAAATTTCAGCTTTTTGATATGCAGACAAAAACGAGCCTAGCAAGTGGCCTAGTCGAGCAAATCGGCAGCTCTAGCTCAAGGGCGGTGCTAAAGGCAAATGGCGAAGTTTATGAGGTAAAACGCTTCATAAAAGATCACCACGACGGACTTGAGGCGATGAACGAACTCTTTACCACATCGCATACACTGCACGATCTAAGCGAGCTTGACGGCATAGGACACAGGATAGTTCATGGTGGCGAGAGCTTTTTTAGCTCAATGATCGTTGATGAGAGCGTCATCAAAAAGATCGAGGAGATAAGCCCACTTGCCCCACTTCACAACCCAGGGCACCTTGCTGGCATCAAAAACGCGATGAAAGAGAGTAAAAACGTGCCTCACGTAGTCGTTTTTGATACAGTTTTTCATCAAAGTATGCCAGAGTACGCCTACCGCTATGCCCTACCCTACGATGTTTGCAAGGCTCATCACATCAGAAAATACGGCTTTCATGGCACATCACACAGATATGTCTGCAAGCAAGCAGCCAAAATGCTTGGCATAGAGTTTGATAAATTTAACGCTATCTCACTTCACTTAGGCAACGGCGCCTCAGCTTGTGCTGTGCAAAATGGCAAAAGCATCGACACCTCGATGGGTCTTAGCCCACTTGAAGGGCTCATAATGGGCACAAGAAGCGGCGATATGGACCCAGCCGTAGTCATTTACCTGCTAAATATCGGCGTTTTAAAGTGGAACGAGATCGATAACTTCTTAAACAAAAAGAGCGGACTTTTTGGAATTTGTGGCTCAAGCGACATGAGAGAGGTCGTAGCTAAGATGCAAAACGACGAGCGCGCAAAGCTTGCCTTTGATATGTTTTGCTACCGAGTGAAAAAGTATATCGGCTCATACTACGCCATTTTGGGGCGCGTTGATGCGCTTATATTTACTGGTGGCATCGGCGAAAATGCGCCAAATACAAGGCAAAAAATTTGTGATGATCTAAAACATCTTGGCATTCACATCAACCACGAGCTAAATTTCAAAGACATGCGAGGCGAGAGATGCATAGATGAAGAAGGTGCTAAGATAAAAACGCTCATCATCCCAACCAACGAAGAGCTAGAGATCGCCATAGAGACAGCCAGAGTGATAAAAGAGAGAACGCTTTAAGCATGAAATTCCCGCTTGACTGCAAAGATAGTTTTGAAAACTCATTTATATTTTGGCTAACTCGCTATGTCAAATTTAAACTTAGCTCACTTTCAAACAAGGAGCTAAGAGATCCAAAGGCGCTTGCAAGTGTAAATTTTGCCCTAAGCCGCGAGATAAAAAACATAGAGCAGCTTGATGGGCTGGTAAAAAGCGCTAGAAATGCAGGGCTAACTGGCATAAATACCTACTTTAACCCGCTTAAAAAGATATATGAGACGATGAAATTTTATGAGCTTAGCAGCCTAAAACAGATAGATGAAGAGTTGCTAAGTGAAATTTTAGCAAGCACAACTGGCGGACTAAGTGATGCGAGCAAGAAAAACTACAGAATTTCAGTGATAAATTTCTTTGCCTTTTTAGACAAGCAAAATGAAGAAGACGGCAAGGCTCATGTTTTTGATATAAATTTAAAAAACTGGGGCGGCGTTAGTGGCAACAAAGGGCAAAAGCTGCCTGAGTTTATGGGCGAAGAGGAGGTTAAGAAATTTCTTGATGCGATCGAGCAGAGCGACTTTAAGCAAAACTCAAACCGCAACAAACTCATCATAAAGGTCATTATATTTACTGGTATCCGTGTGAGCGAGGCACTAAATTTAAAGAGAAAAGATATCACAGAGGACGGCGATCTTTTTATCATTAGAATTCGTGGCAAAGGCAACAAATACCGTATCGTAATGATAAAGCGCCACCTTATAGAAACTCATCTAAACGCGATCGCCATAAACTACATCAATAAAGAGGGCTATCTTTTTATAAATAAAAAAGGCACGAGGCTCACGCAGGCTTATGTTAGCCGCATAGTGGAGCAAATTTTATTTAAAGCAGGTATCAGAAAAGAGAAAAATGGTGCTCACATGCTGCGCCACACCTTTGCAACAATGCTTTATAAAAAGCAAAAAGACCTTGTACTAGTGCAAGAAGCTCTTGGGCATGCAAGCCTAAATACCTCACGAATTTACACACACTTTGATAGTGATAAGCTAAAACTAGCCGCCAAAGTGGCTGAGGATCTGGCAAACTAGCTTAAATTTAGATCAAAATTTATTCATTAATAGCGAGAAAAACGCAAATTTATCATTTTACCACCGCAAAGCAAGCTACCAAAGGGACTTTGCTTCTCTCTAAAATGCTAAAAAATTTGTGATAAAAGGCTTGTTAAGCTAGTGGGTAGCTATCTTAAATTTAAAGTCATCTATATTTGTCTTTTGGGTGGGTAGCTTCGTCTTTGGAGTGCTTGACATAAACCGCTTTATGACGGGACAAATTTAGCTTAAAGCCCAAGCAATCCAAAGGCAACCGCCTATACACTTTCAACTTTATAACGAGGCAAATTTGGCTTGGAGCACTAAAACTAGCCATTTTTCTAGCCCACGCCGTCCTTTTTATAGTCATAACTGGTGCGACACTTGACGCAGTTACAAACGTTGTAAACGAATATCTGCAAAATGCCATTAGATCAATCGGAGTAAAAAACTTTACAGTTGGTATCTTGGGTGTTGTCGCAACCATTTGA
Organism: Campylobacter concisus; assembly: GCF_002913865.1. Classification (GTDB taxonomy): domain Bacteria; phylum Campylobacterota; class Campylobacteria; order Campylobacterales; family Campylobacteraceae; genus Campylobacter_A; species Campylobacter_A concisus_AM. Next base: position 23,124 of record NZ_POYX01000076.1, on the reverse strand, counting down.
TGATTATCCATCTTTTTAACCAGTAGCGCAGTGAGAAAGCAAAATTTAGAAAAAATTTTAAAACCCACAGGCAAAGCAAGCCTAAATACTACTTTGCCTCGCGGTATAAATTTAACCCTGCTTATATAAAAAGTGCGTAGTTTTAACGCAAGATGTGGCTTGTCTTTACAACTCTTTTAAATGAGCCACCTTCGTAAAGGTAGCAAAATACTAGGCATTTTGAGGCTATTTTTGCATGGACTGTAAATTTAAATTTTAATGATTTGCTCTTTGAAGGTAGCGAATTTTATAGCGAGGCGATTAGATTTTTCAAAGAAATTTTAGGCGTAAAAGCTATGCAAAAGCACGAAAACGAGCTTGAAAAGATAGAAAAACTTAGTAAATTTAAAGAGTTTAAGATAGCCATAAAAGACAGACTGCCAGCAAATTTAAGCACATACAAGGCAAATTTTATAGAGCTAAACGCCAAAATGCCTTGTGGATATGATCTTTTAAAAGCTAACGAAGAGCTAGCTTGCAAGCTTGCTAGTAAGATAATTTTTGCTGCATTTGATAGTGGGGCTGATTTTTTACTAGCTAGTAATGAAGCGGAGTTTTATATCTTTGACACGCTAGCAAAAAAGCTTGAGAAAAGTGCCAATAGAAGCTTGCAAGACTTTTATGTCCTAAGAGCGAGCGAGCTAATGGCGCTTGAAAATAGCGAGATACCAAGTGGGCTAAAAGAGCATGTTTTGAAGGTAGCCATTATTTAGACTTGCCTAAATTTAACATTGCAAAGCCAAATTTAAAAGCTTTAAATTTTACTTTTTAGCCCTCTCTTTTGGCTCTTCTACCGTTTTATTTGCTTCTTGCTCTTTAAACTCTTCAAAAAGCTCATCATACCTAGCCTTGGCATTTTCGTATACGCCAGATGGCAAGGTGATATTTAGATCGTCCTTTAGGCTTAGTACGTCATCGCAGGCGTTTTGATAGCCAAGGTCGCAGCTTTTCATAAAATAACTCACGCCAAGCTCGATATTTGAGTGCTTTTTAAGATCTCCATCCATCTGCTCGTTTATCTCTTCATTTACAAACATATCGCCCAAAGCCTCGCACGAAAGCACATCTTTTTGTTCGCAACCATCGTAAAAAATTTCATACGCAGTTGCGTAGTCTCCGACATTTAGTGCCTCATTGCCCCTGTCATAGTCATCGATGTCAAAACCTGAGGCTAAGCTTAAGATTAAAGCTAAAAAAACTATCTTTTTCATATAAAACTCGGTGCGTCGTTTGAAAATAGTATAAGATCGCCAGCATGCGTGTTTTGGGCTAAAATTTCTTGCATTTTGTTCTTGTCCTTTAGGATGATGATCTTTGGCTTTACGATATGTTTTAGCAGAGTTTGGGCGTTTAGCGAGCTTGTGATGATGACGAGATCAAAAATTTCATTTATCACTTTGGCTAAATTTGCATTTTGCTCTGCATCGCTCTCGACGATACCAGGCGTTAGCAGCACTTTTCTGCCAGCGTAAGTGCTTACAAGCTCGTAGCTTGCGCTCATGCCTGAGAAATTTCCATTAAAGCTATCATCGATTATCAGCTTGCCACCAGCCTCGATCTTGCTTAGGCGGTGCTCGACGTTTTTCATCTTAGATAGCGCACTATTTATCGCCTCATCGCTCATTTTTAGGTATCTTGCCACCTTGATGCAGACGGCTAAATTTGTAGCGTTAAATTTACCAAGAAGCGGCGAAGCGTAGCTTTTGCCATCAAGCGTAAATGAAATTCCATCTAAATTTGCGTTTATATCTTTTAGGCTCTCATCGTAAATTTCTATATTTTCGCTTGGCTCTTTATTTGTCGAACTATGTAAAAATGCCCTTTGCAAACGAGCGCTTTGCAGTGCTTCAAGCTTAGTAGCTCGGATATTATCAAGCGTTTTAAAATACTCAATGTGTTGCGCGCCGATCTCGCCAACGATGACGATTTGCGGATTTAGAAATTTAGTGATCTCTAGGATGTCGCCCTTTAGCCTAGCACCTGCTTCAGCGATGTAAATTTGTGTTTGCTCGCTTAAATTTTCGTTGATATCTTTAATAATGCCAGCCATTGTATTTACGCTGCGAGGCGTTTTATAGCAGGCAAAGCTATCTTTTAAAATTTCAAATAAGAAATTTTTGATGCTCGTTTTGCCATAGCTTGCGGTGATCAAAATGATCTTTAGCTCTTTGTTTGCGCCCAGTTTTTTAAGCGCCTTGTTTTTAAAGCCTTGAAATTTGATCTTTTCTAAAATTTCACTAAAAAATAGGCTCACGACCAAGACAAAAAGTGGCATAGGAGCCAAAAATGCCTTGTGGATGATGAAATTTAAAGCGTAGTTTAATATGATAGCGCAAGCAAGGATCACAAAAAAGTGCTTGATCCTACCAGTAAAGACTAGCTTTTTATCAAGTTTTTTATGCCACAGATAAAGAGCTGGCAAAAGCGCAAAGTAAAAATAGATAAAAAACCACTTGCCAGTCGTGTAAAACAGCACCAAAGGCACTATAAAGAAAAATACGTGCCAAGCGGGCTTTGTGAAGTGAAAGAGCACGCGCTCAGGCCTATATGAAAACCACTGAAAGCAAGTAATCACATAAAAAGCAAGCGCAAAGATAAATAAAACTGTGCTTATGCTTAAAAATATACTCATCTTATCTCCTCGATCCCGCTCTCATCATCATCTAAAACGACATTTTTTGCTTCATTTAGCTCAAAATTTATCCCTTTTTCTATCTCGTCACTTATAAATTTGGCGTGAAGCAAAAAGAAAAAGTGATCGCCACCGAGTGGGAAAAATGAGCTATTTTTGATAAGTCTATCTATGCTCTCGCCGCTTGTTACAGGCGTTGCCTTGTCGTTTTCTCCCCAAAATATAAATGCCCTGCCGCTAAAGTCAGCAAAATGCTTTGTAAAATCCTCATCAACAACGTTTTTTAGGGTTTCATACATCACTCTGCTCATGCCGCTCACATCTTTTGTAGCAAAGAGTTTGTAAAATTTACCAAAGCCAAATATCTTTAAAATTTTAAATATCGCTATCTTTGCTCGCACGATAAATGGCTTTTTGACAACTATACCAGCCGAGCTTAAAAGCACTAGATATGGCGGTTTTAGGAGTGTTGCGACCTTGCCGCCAAAGCTATGTCCTGCGATGATGTCTGGTTTTATGCCAAGCTCAGCGCATAAATTTGCAACGATTTTTGCGTAGTCGCTTGTTTTTAAAGGCTTAAAAATGGAGCTTTTGCCAAAGCCTGGCATATCGATATAGACGTGGCAAAACTCGCTTAGATATGAGCCAAAAGCCTTTTTCATTATCTCTTTATTGGCACCCCAGCCATGCAAGAAAAGCACTACTTTTTTGCATTTTGGATTTACTACTTCGTAGCTGATCTCGTACTCGTCTGAGCCGTATTTTACTGCTCTACTCGCCATCGTTTTCTCTCTTTTTAGCAGCGTAAATGCTCTCAAGCACGCTTACAGCCTCGCAAAGGCGCTCGTACTCCTCCATATTTAAAAGGACAGCTTCAAATTTATTGTTTTTAACGATGACAGCGCGCTTTAGCTCGCTAGCTCCCACACGTGAAAGCACTGAGCTAAAATTTCTAACCACCTCGGTTGCTGTATAAATTTCATCTTTTGTAAAAGTTACCATTGTCGCTCTTTATGTAAAATTTTACGTAAAATATCACAAACTACTTTATATATCGCTAAATACTAGAGCTTGCCGCTACCTTTTACCGAAGTGATAGAGTTTATAAATTTATAATCAATCTTTATCTCACGCTCTTTTGGAAGTGAGTTTGCAAGGGCGTTTAGCGTGCTCTCAAAGTCCTCAAATAGATAGTTTGCAAGGCTGCCTGGGTTTGGGTTAATCTCGTTTAGATAGACCTCGTCATCTATCACGAAAAAGTCGCATCTAATGATCGCTCCGTCAAATCCACAATCATAAATTTTAGAAAAGTTAAATTTAAGCTTTTGCTTTAGCTCTTCAGAAATTTCGGCCTCTTTTACCTTATTTTCATTTGAAAAACTTAGATATTTTTGCTCGTAGTCAAGAAATTCTTTCTTTTTTGGCTCTTCGACGATAGAAAATTTGATCTTTCCATCGATCCTGCAGCCTGCAAGGTTATACTCTTTGACGCCTTTTATAAAGGGCTCTACTAAAACATCTTTGTCAAATTCAAACGCAACGTCTTTTGCGTAGGCAAGCTCGCTATCATCATGCACGACGCTCACGCCGATGCTGCTGCCTAGCCTTGCTGGCTTTAATATAATAGGATAGTGAAATTTTGGCCCACTTTGACGAGTTAGCATCTCATAGTCAAGCGCCTTTACACCAGCCTTTTGCGCTAGAAATTTAGTAAGCTCTTTGTTGTAGCTAAGCGCGCTTGCTTCAAGCCTTGGACCTATGTATTTGACCTCGTAAAAGTCAAAAAGTGCCGCTATCTTGCCATCTTCGCCGTCCATGCCGTGGATCAAATTTATAATGACGTCACATTCAACTTTGTTTGCGCCAAAAAGCGAGTGCGCGTAAAAGCCGCCCTTTGCCAAAGATAGCTTCTTTGAGTTTTTATATTTGCCAGAGCTAAAGAAATTTGCTCTCATATCTTTTTGCTCAATCAGGTAAAAGTCCCTGTTTGCATCGCAAAATATAAATTTTAGCTCCTGTTTTAGGACGTTTTTTAAAACTATTGCGCTTACTATGCTTATCTCATGTTCAAAACTCTTTGCCCCAAATATCACGCCTAAATTCATCTTTTTTATCCTTATCCTAGTTTTTTAAGTGCCTCTTTTATAAGATCGCTCGTGTTTTCACTCTTGCAATCAGGCAAAATTTTCACTATCTTCTCACGCTTAAAGCCAAGTGCCTCAAGTGCCAAAAGCGCCTCATTTTGGTAGCTTGGCACGCTCTCGTCACTTATTAGTTTTGCGTCACTTAGCTCGGCTATTATTCGCCTAGCTGTCTTTGGTCCGATACCTGGCACGCTTTTAAAAGTGTCAGCGTCGCCACTTATTATGGCGTTTGTAAATGCCTGCGAGCTAAGGCTAGAGCAAACCGCCATTGCTGTGCTAGCTCCGATGCCATTTAGCTTGATGAGCATCTCAAACATCTTTTGCTCGTTTGCGTCTAAAAAGCCGTAGAGTAAATTTGCGTCCTCTCTTATGATCTGCGTTATGGCAAGCTCGACCTTTTCGCCTTTACTAAGTTTTGCTGAGCAAAAAAGCGAGATGAAAATCCCATAACTTACTCCGCTATTTGTCTTAAGTATGGCAAATGCAGGCTCTTTTTTCGTAACGACGCCTTCGATTGCTTTTATCATCATTTAACCTTTTGTTCCATGAAATTTATATCCGCGTAGTCTTCAAGTTTGTTTGACTTTTTGATCTTATACTCGACCTCGCCGCCGTTATCAAATTTATCTAGCGTGATGACGTGAGCGGTCTCGTTTTGTTTTGAGATATAGGTGACATTTTGCGGAGGATCGACGATGACAAATCTTATCTCATTTAGCTCGATCCAGTTGCCTCTGTTTATCACTTTGGCTGAGAATATGCCATTTTGCATGATCTCAAGCTCATCTTTTAGATCAGCCAAAAGCTCTTTTTTCTCTTTAAATATCCTAAGCAAGGTGTTGTACTCATTAACGAGCCCTTGATACTCTTTTAGCTTTTTCATAAATGTAACTGGCGGTATCACCTTTGCCTTTGAGAGCTCCTCAATCTTAGCTTTTATCGTGTAGATCGAGTCTTTGTTCTCGTTGATGACATTTTTCTTGCTCTCTATGTTTTTTAGAAGCGTAGCTAGCTCAGACTTGGTGCTCTCTATCTTGCTTAGCTGATCTTGCGTAGCCTCTGCACTCTCAGGCATCTTGCTGGCGTCAATGATAAATTTATTATCAGTGCCTCTTAGATATCTAACGTCGATTAGGTGCGAGGCTGTGATGGTGCAGTTTGAGCCAAGTGTGTCTATCTGGATGTTTTGAGCTGTTATAGAGCCACCAACTACGCTATTAATTTTTACTCTTTTTGCTATGACAGTGCCACCTTCTAGCCTATCTATCTCGACGCTTTCAGCCTCAACCTTGCCGATGTGGATAGAAATTTTGGCGTGTTTGGCGTAAATTTTAGCCTTTTGGTGAGTTTGTCCGCCGATATTTACATCATTTGCCTTGACCATCGCATTTGCGCCGACGTTTCCTTTTACCTCGATCTCATCGGCCTCCACGATGATGCCAGTGCCGATGGCGTCTTTGATCGTATCAGTTTCGCGAACTACTAATGTGACGTTTGTGTCGGTGCCTGCTTGGATCGAGCCAGTCGTTTTAAAATTTGCTTCATTTATCTCTATGCGCTCTTCGATATCAAAAGAGCCGTTTTTCTCGACCACGTAACCTGCTTTTTTAGCGATATATTTTATGCTCTCGTCATTTTCTACGCGCTCGATATTTTCGCTTATGCTTATCTCTTTTTCGCTCTCTTCTTTTGGCTTTGCAACCTCTATAAGTTTGCCTCTTACGTCGCGTCCATTTGCCCCTTCGTGAGACTTTTTCTCCTCCATTATCACTTCATCTTTTGCCACGCCAAAGACAAAGCCCCTATCAGCGTAATCAACCTTATCTTCGTCTTTTAACCCATCAAGCTTATCTTTATAATAGTATATGATCTTTGCGTCGATCGCCTTTTTAGGGTTGATGCCTTGGGTTAAATTTAGCGTGTAGTCCTTGTCAAGCTCGCCTTTTACGTGGATTATCGAGGCGATTTGCTTTAGCTCCTCTTTTAGCTTACCGATCCTTATGCCTATTAAAATTTGAGCCTTCATAAGCTGTTTGGCAATGTATTCATAAAGCTTATCTTCGTAATGCTGCTCGTATTCGCACTCTTTGCTCGCTCTAACCTTTGCGATGACCTTTGTGATGGTTGAATTTACGCCGATATCGATCTTTGGTAGCTTTGGCGTGGCATTTAGCCTCACGTCAAAAAACTCCACGTCATAGACCTGCTCGATCTCTAGCGTCTCGTCGAGATAAAATGTGTTGTCATCAAAAAAGCTTAAATTTTCTTCAGGGACAAAAACTGGCTCGACGTTGTCTTTATTTTTGTAGTAAGTTAAGATATTTGAGAGTTTGTAATCTATAAATTCTACCGGCACGCTGTATTGTTTGCTTAACTCTTTAAGCGATAGATAAGGCGTTGAAGTTTGAATTTGCGTTGGCGGTAAAAATCTCTCGTTTTCTTGCACGTTCTCGCTCAAATTTGATCCATTTCACATAAAATTTTGGCTCTTATTATCTCTAAAACTTTATTAAATTTGGGTTATGTAAGCTTTAAAGCATCTTTTGTTACTATTGCGTTTTTAAATTTACTAGGTGGGCGATGTTTATAAAAGGCTTTTTTTCAAACTCAGTTGGCATCATGACTTCAAGGATTTTAGGGCTTATAAGAGATCTTTTAACGGCTTCTATCCTTGGTGCTGGCATATTTAGCGACCTCTTTTTTATAGCATTTAAGATACCAAATTTATTTCGCCGCATCTTTGGCGAGGGCGCCTTTACGCAGGCATTTTTGCCAAATTTTGCAAATAGCAAGAAAAAAGCGACCTTTCAGGCTGAAATTTTCATCAAATTTCTACTTTTTATAGGCGTTTTGACGCTTCTTGTAAATTTATTTACGCCCTACTTTATAAAGATCATCGCAAGCGGCTTGAGCGAGCAAAACATAACCGATGCAGTGCCACTTGTACGCATAAATTTCTACTATCTAGCCCTTGTTTATATCGTCACTTTCATGGGTGCGCTACTTCAGTATAAAGGGCATTTTGCCACGACTGCGTTTTCTACTGCGCTGCTAAATTTAGCCATGATAGCTTCACTGCTTTTGGCTCGTGGCAAGAGCGAGAGTGTGGTCGCACTTTATCTTAGCTTTGGCGTTGTTGCAGGCGGCATTTTGCAGGTTTTAGTACATCTAATCGCCATGAAATTTAACGCCTTAAATAAAATTTTCTGGGGTGGTCTAAGCGGATATTTTAAAGGCAAAAGAGCGCAGAGCAAAGGCTTTTTTACAAATTTCTACCACGGACTACTCGGCTCAAGTGCGATGCAGATAAGCGCATTTATGGATACTTGGCTGGCTAGCTTTTTGGTAAGTGGCTCGATAAGCTACCTCTTTTATGCAAATAGAATTTTTCAGCTCCCACTTGCCATCTTCGCGATCGCACTCTCTCAGGCACTCTTTCCAAAGATCACCAGACTTTTAAAACAAAAAGACGAAGCAAACGCCCTATTCTGGACGAAAAAGAGCTTTTATCTGCTACTTTGCGCCTTGCTAGCAGCCACGATCACAGGTGTTGTGCTAAGCGAGTTTATCATCTGGCTCTTGTTTGAAAGGGGAAATTTCGTAAGGGCAAACACCATTGAGTGCGCTAAGGTGCTAAGTGCCTATTTGGTGGGGCTTACGCCATTTGGACTGGCTAAAATTTTCTCACTTTGGCTCTATGCAAATATGAAGCAAAAAGAGGCAGCCAAAATTTCTATCATCTGCCTTGTGATAAATTTGATCCTGGCAGTCATTTTGATGCAGAAATTTGGAGCTGCTGGCCTTGCATTTGCAAGCTCGCTCGGGGGATTTTTGCAGCTTATTTTATACATTAGAGCCTTTGGAGCTAAGCGATTTTTAGCTATAATCGAGCCTAAATTTATAGCTGCCATCGCTATTTTGGCGGTTTTGCTCTATTTTGGTTTAACATTTTTAAAGGATATATTTAATGCGAATTTTTGATACTTCTAAAAGAGAAAAGGTTGAGTTTAGCCCTATTAAAGATGGTGAAGTAAGCATCTATCTGTGCGGCCCAACGGTCTATGACGACGCGCATTTGGGGCATGCAAAGTCAGCCGTTAGCTTTGATCTTTTAAGAAGGGTCTTAAAAGCGCTTGGCTACAAGGTCAAATTTGCAAGAAACTACACCGACATCGACGATAAAATTTTAAATAAAATGGCGCAGACTGGCCAAAGCCTAGAGGAGATCACAAATAAATATATAGCGCACTATGAGAGTGATATGGGCGCTTTAAACGTGCTTGATCCAGACTTTAAGCCAAAGGCTACGCAGTGCTTGGAGGCGATCATTAGCTACATCAAGGTGCTTATGGATAGAGGTGTGGCGTATAAAACGAGCGATGGAATTTACTTTGACACTAGCAAGGATAGTGGCTATTTTAGCATTAGTGGCAAGGATAACAACACCGATCTAATCGCACGCGTAGTATGTTTTTGCGAGAAAAGAGATGAAAAAGACTTTGTGCTTTGGAAATTTGACGAGAAATGGTACGAGAGCCCATTTGGCAAAGGTCGCCCTGGCTGGCACACCGAGTGCGTGGCGATGATAAGGGAGTTTTTAAGCGATAAAGAAAATGATAAATTTGAGATCGACATCCACGCTGGCGGTATCGACCTACTCTTTCCGCACCACGAAAATGAGGCAAGCCAGTGCAGATGTGCCTATCATAAAAATTTGAGCAAATACTGGATGCACAACGGCTTTATAAAAGTAAATAACGAAAAGATGAGCAAAAGCCTAAATAACAGCTTTTTTGTAAAGGACGCCCTAAAAAACATTCATGGCGAAGTGCTTAGATATTACTTGCTTACGAGCCATTATAGGGCTCATTTTAACTATTCAGATGAAGATCTAGTAGCCTCAAAAAAGAGGCTTGATAAAATTTACCGCCTCAAAAAAAGAGTTGATGGCGTGCAGGCTGGCATGGCAAGTGAGAGCTTTAAAAGTGAGCTACTTGAGGCACTAAGCGATGATCTAAACGCTTCAAAAGCGCTTGCAAGCGTCGATGAGTTTGTAAAAACGGCAAATGAAAGACTTGATAACAACCCAAAAGATAAAGCATATAAGGCCGAAGTGGTGGCAAATTTAGAGTTAATAAGCGAAATTTTAGGCATTGCTGTCACAAACTATGTGGAGTATTTTCAGTTTGGCGTAAGTGACGAGCAAAAAGAGCAGATAAAGAGGCTTCTTGATGAGCGCGCGGCAGCTAAAAAAGAGAGAAATTTCGCAAGAGCTGATGAGATAAGAGATGAGCTAGCAAAAATGAATATCTCTATCATGGATACGCCAAATGGCGCAGTTTGGGAGAGAAATAATGAATAATTTTGGCTTAAAAGATGTGCTAAAGCGCTTTGGTCCTTACTTTAAAGACTATATCCCACACTTCATCTTTGCCATCATCGGCATGGGACTTGCCAGTGGCGGAACGGCGGTAAGTGCCTATCTTGTGGAGCCTGTGCTAAATAAAATTTTCGTTGAAAAAAACGAAAAGCTACTTTACATCTTGCCTTGCGCCATCATCGCGATCTACGTTATAAAAAACATCGGAACCTTCATGCAGGCCTATTTTACGGCATATATCGGGCAAGATACGATTAGAAGATTTCGCGAAAAAATGGTTGCAAACCTTTTAAATTTAGATATGGATTTTTTCAATGAATTTAGAACCGGCGAGCTAATCAGCAGAACAACAAACGACATCGATCGTATAAGATCGATAGTATCAAGCATCATACCTGAGCTAACAAGAGAGTCAGTCACCATTATAGGGCTTCTTTGCGTCGTCATCTATCAAAGTCCAAAGCTGGCGTTTTTCGCCCTTGTCGTCATGCCAGTGGCGATCTATCCGATCTCGCGCCTTGCTAAAAGGATGAAGAAAATTTCAAAGCAGTCACAAGAAAAAACATCTGACATCACCTCTGCACTTAGTGAAATTTTTACAAATATCGAGATAATCAAAGCAAATAACGCCCAAGAATACGAGCATTCACGCTTTGTTGATGAAAATAATAAATTTTTTAGGCTAAATTTAAAAAGCGTCAAGATCGAGCAGCTAGTAAGCCCGCTAATGGAGACCATAGGCTCAATAGGTGTGGCAGCAGTCATAATAATAGGTGGCAAAGACGTCATCGATGGGCATATAAATATGGGCGCATTCTTTTCATTTCTAACAGCGCTTTTCATGCTCTACACCCCGCTAAAACGCATCGTAAATATCTACAACAAAATGCAAGATGCCATCGCAGCAAGCGAGAGGACGTTTTTCTTGATGGATAAGGTAAGCCAGATAAAAGATGGCCAAAAAGAGCTAAACGAAGAGATAAATTTGATCAAATTTAGCGATGTCCGCCTAAACTACGGCGACAAAGAGGTCTTAAAAGGGATAAATTTAGAGGCAAATAAGTCAGAATTTATAGCCCTTGTTGGCTCAAGTGGCGGCGGAAAAAGCTCGCTTATGAATTTGCTTATGAGATTTTACGACGTAAATGGCGGAGAAATTTTGATAAATGGCATAAATTTAAAAGATATCAAAATTCACTCACTTCGCCAAAATATCGGACTTGTAACCCAGCGTGTCTATATCTTTAACGACACAGTTGCTAAAAACGTAGCTTACGGCAGAGAATTTAACGAAGATGCCGTGATAAACGCACTAAAACTAGCCAATGCCTATGAGTTTGTAAGCAAGCTAGATAACGGCATAAACACTATCTTAAATGAATTTGGCACCAACCTCTCAGGCGGTCAAAGACAGCGCATCGCCATAGCTAGAGCGCTTTATCAAAACCCACAAATCCTAATCTTTGACGAGGCTACATCTGCACTTGATAACGAGAGCGAAAAAGAGATCACAAAGGCGATAAATAATCTAAGAAGCAAGAAGATCATCTTCGTCATCGCTCACCGCTTAAGCACGGTTGAAAATGCCGATAAAATCGCAGTTTTGAGTGATGGCAAGATCATTGATAGTGGAAGCGACGAGGAGCTTAGCAAGAGAAATGAAATTTATGCAAGGCTTAAGGGCAAAGCCTTAGTTTAAGGCGATTTTTGCTAAGATTTGCAGAAATTTTAGGCATTTTAAAGAGGTTAAAATGAGCTTAAACTACAATACTTTAAAATCTATATTTTTCAAATTTGATCCTGAAACTGCCCACAAGATCGCTGAAGTAGCGATGGTTGGGGCAAATAAAATCTTCCCTGGCTCGCTAAGCTTTTTAGCAAACAAATGCGTGGTCGATGACAACGCGCTAAAACAAAATTTATTCTCAAGCACCTATCACAACCCAGTTGGCATAGCTGGTGGCTTTGATAAAAACGCCACGATGTTTGAGGCGCTAACGGCTCTTGGTTTTGGACATTTAGAATTTGGCACATTTACACCAAAACCACAACCTGGCAACGCAAAACCAAGGCTTTTTAGGCTCATAGACGAAGAGAGCATCCAAAATGCGATGGGCTTTAACAACGAAGGCTGTGAGGCTATCAAAAATAGAGTTAAAAAAATATATCCTTTCACCATACCAATCTGGGCAAACATCGGTAAAAACAAGGTTACGCCAAACGAAGATGCGATAAAAGACTATGAAATTTTAGTAAGAGAATTTAGTGAAATTTGCGACACGTTTGTCATAAACGTCTCATCGCCAAACACGCCAAATTTAAGAGCGCTTCAAGATGAGAGCTTCATAAAAGAGCTTTTTAGCGTCATTTTGCCACTTACTAAAAAGCCGATCATCTTTAAAATTGCTCCTGATATGAGCCACGAAGATGCGATCAAGCTTTGTAGCTGCGCGGTAGAAAACGGCGCTAGTGGCGTGCTTGTTTCAAATACAAGCGTTGATTATTCACTCTCTCACTCGTCAAATTTAAAGGATTTTGGCGGACTAAGCGGCAAGGTGATCGCCAAAAAGTCAAAAGATATCTTTAAAGCCGTGGCTGATGAGCTTTATGGCAAGACGACGCTTATCGCGTGTGGCGGCATAGATAGCGGCGCAGAGGCTTATGAGCGCATAAAAATGGGAGCAAATTTAGTTCAAATTTTTACAAGCTTTATCTTTAAAGGGCCGATGATCGCAAGGGATATAAATTTAGAAATTTTAGAGCTTTTAAAAAGAGATGGCTTTGCCTCTATCAGCGAAGCAGTCGGCGCAAATGTTAAAAAATAGAGGGCAAGAGATTGATAAAATTTAATAAATTTAAACTAGAAAATGGACTTGAAATTTATCACGTGCCAGTAAATCCTGGCTCAAAAGTGATAAGCGTCGATGTCTTTTATAAAGTTGGCTCCAGAAACGAAGTGATGGGCAAAAGCGGCATCGCTCACATGCTAGAGCATCTAAATTTCAAATCAACCAAAAATTTACGAGCTGGGGAATTTGATGAGATCGTAAAGGGCTTTGGCGGCGTAAATAACGCAAGCACTGGCTTTGACTACACTCACTACTTTATAAAAGCCTCAAATGAAAATTTAGACAAAACGCTTGGTCTTTTTGCCGAGCTTATGAAAAATTTAAGCCTAAAAGATAAAGAATTTCAGCCAGAGCGCGAGGTGGTGCATGAAGAGCGCAGGTGGCGAACAGACAACAACCCAATGGGATACCTCTACTTTAGGCTCTACAACCACGCATTTATCTACCACCCATACCACTGGACGCCAATAGGCTTCATAAAAGATATCGAAAACTGGAAGATCGCTGATATAAAAGAATTTCACGCTACATACTATCAGCCAAAGAACGCCATTTTGATGATAAGTGGCGACATCGGCAAGGACGAGGCATTTAAGTTAGCTAAGAAAAACTTTAGCAGCGTAAAAAACAAAAGAGCTATACCAAAACTGCACTGCAAAGAGCCTGAGCAAGACGGCGCAAGAAGGGCTATCATCTACAAAGATAGCCAAACGCAAATGCTAGCTATCGCTTATAAGATCCCAGACTTTAGGCATGCTGATCAAGTGGGGCTAAATGCGATAAGCGAATATTTAGCCACTGGCAAAAGCTCCATTTTGCAGCAGCACCTTGTCGATGAGCTCATGCTTGTAAATCAAATTTATGCTTACAATATGAGCTGCGTTGATGAAAATTTATTTATATTTTTAGCAGTTTGCAACCCAGACGTCGAAGCGAGCGCGGTTGAAACCGAAATTTTAAAGATCATAGATGATCTAAAGAAAAAAACAATCGACAAAGAGGATGTTTTAAGAGTTAAAAATTTGATAAAAACTGATTTTATCTACTCATTTGAGAGCGCGAGCAAGGTGGCAAATTTATACGGCTCATACCTTGCTAGAGGCGATATAAAGCCACTTTACGAGCTTGAAAAAAATATAGATAATATAGATGCCAAGCTTTTAAAAGAGATAGCAAATAGATATTTCAACGAAAAAACTAGCACGACAATAATCTTAAAAAAGGAATAGACGTGAAAAATTCGCTTCAAGGTGCGATGACAGCACTAGTTACGCCATTTAAAAATCAAAAATTAGACGAAGCCAGTTTTGAAAAACTGATAAAAAGACAGATAAAACACGGCATAGACGTCGTTGTACCAGTAGGAACTACTGGCGAGAGCGCGACTCTAACGCATGATGAGCACAGAATTTGCATCGAGATAGCAGTAGATGCATGTAAAGGCACAAACGTCAAGGTGCTCGCTGGGGCTGGCAGCAACGCCACTCACGAGGCCATAGGTATCGCTAAATTTGCCCAAGCTCACGGCGCTCACGGCATCCTATCAGTCGCTCCTTACTACAACAAACCAACTCAAGAGGGGCTTTACGAGCACTACAAGGCCATAGCAAATAGCATAGAAATTCCAGTACTTCTTTACAACGTCCCAGGCAGAGTTGGCGTAGATATCTTGCCAGCGACCGTTTTTAGACTTTTTAAAGATTGTAAAAATATTTATGGCATCAAAGAGGCGACAGGAAGTATCGATAGATGCGTCGATCTACTAGCTCACGAGCCTGATTTGGTAGTCATTAGCGGCGAAGATGCTATAAACTACCCTATCCTCTCAAATGGCGGAAAGGGCGTCATCTCAGTCACTGCAAACCTCTTACCAGATCAAATTTCACAGCTTACGCACCTTGCGATGAGCGAAGAGTATAAAAAAGCAAAACTGATAAATGACAACCTCTACACGATCAATAAAACGCTCTTTTGCGAAAGCAACCCGATACCGATCAAAGCGGCGATGTATCTAGCTGGACTGATCGACACTTTGGAGTACCGCTTGCCACTTTGCAAACCGAGCAAAGAAAATTTCAAAAAGATAGAAGAAGTTATTAAAAATTACGAAATAAAGGGATTTTAATGAAGGACACACTAAACGAATTTAAAGGTAAAACGCTAGTCATCAGTGGCGGCACTAGAGGCATCGGCAGAGCCATAGTCGAAGAATTTGCAAAAGCTGGCGTAAATATAGCATTTACCTATAACTCAAACGAGGAGCTTGCCAAAGAGCAGGCAAAAGAGCTTGAGGCTACTTACAAGATAAAAGCTAGAGCCTACGCGCTAAACATCCTTGAGCCAGAGACTTATAAGGAGCTATTTTTAAAGATAGATGAGGACTTTGACAGGGTTGATTTTTTCATCTCAAACGCTATCATCTCAGGCCGCGCAGTAGCTGGCGGATACACTAAATTTATGAAGCTAAAACCAAGAGGTATAAACAATATTTTTACAGCAACCGTAAATGCCTTTGTCGTAGGCACGCAAGAAGCCGCAAAACGCATGGAAAAAGTGGGTGGCGGAAGCATCATCAGCCTAAGCTCAACTGGAAATTTAGTCTATATAGAAAACTACGCAGGCCACGGCACAGCAAAAGCGGCCGTTGAGGCGATGGCGAGATATGCTGCTACCGAGCTTGGCGAGAAAAACATCCGTGTCAATGTCGTAAGTGGCGGCCCTATCGAGACAGACGCACTAAGAGCCTTTACAAACTACGAAGAGGTGCGCGATATGACGGCAAAGCTTAGCCCTCTAAACCGCATGGGACAGCCGACTGATCTAGCTGGAGCGTGTCTATTTTTATGCTCGTCTAAGGCTAGCTGGGTGACTGGGCATACATTTGTGATAGACGGCGGCACGACATTTAAATGAGAAATTTGAAATTTACAGGCAAAAAGGCATATTTGTGAGTTTAAATTTACCAAATGCGTTAGCATTTTTTAGGATACTGCTAGCTCCGCTTATGTTTTTTATGATTGTAAACGCGCCTAGCATCTTTACACAAATTCATATAAGCTGGATAAACTACTTCGCAGCTCTTATCTTTGTGATCGCCTCGGTGACTGACTTTTTTGACGGCTACATCGCGAGGTGTTGGGATCAAAAAACCAAGCTTGGCACGATCCTCGACCCGCTAGCTGATAAGATGCTGATCTTAGCTGCATTTTTAGGCCTTATGATGCTTGGCAGAGCGAGCGCTTGGGCTGTTTATCTTATCTTGGTAAGAGAGTTTTTTATAACTGGCTTTCGTGTCGTGATGGCAAGTGACGGCGTTGAAGTTGCAGCTTCGATGGCTGGCAAGGTAAAAACCGTCTCGCAGATGTTTGCGGTTGGATTTTTACTGATGAGCTGGCCTGGTGGCGAGCTTTTGCTCTGGATCGCTGTTGCGCTCACGCTTTATTCTGGGTTTGAGTACATTTTTGCCTACGTAAAAGCGATGAAAAAGAGTTAAATTTGAGCTGTGACCTGCAAGAGATTATTCTAAAACGCACTGCAAATTTAGAGCCAGCGCTGCAAAAACAAGCCAAAAAACTAAATCAAAAGATCATCAATACATCTTTTTATCATAATGCTAAAAATTTAGAAAAGATCGGCAGCGTGATAAGCCCCGAGCTAAATGAATTTTTACTAAGCTGCGCTTTAGAATACGACAAAACCCATGCAGATAAATTTGATACGTTTGATAACGACGTAGAGACTTTGCGTGGCATTTGGAGTGCGATGAGCTTTTCAAAAAGTCCTGAAATTTTAGACTATCTAAGCACGCAGACCACTCGCTCGGTATCGCACCGCTCGTTTGCCCATAGATACATCTTTGAAATTTTACGCTTGCAAGAGAGAGCTGGCCGCACACACCCGCTGCTTGCCAAGCTTTATGACTATTATGATGGCTTGCAAGCAAAATTACCTATATATGAGCTTTTACGTCGTATCGGTGTAAGCCCTGTTGATCCTTATGATTTTGACATCTCGCTAAATGCTGTAAATTTTGGCTACTGGTTTAGCAATCAAGGCTTAAGCGATGAGGAGCTAGCTAGCAAATTTCACTTAGAAATTCGCCTTTTTGCACCATTTGTGTATGATCACACATTTGAGATAGAGCTTAGAAACGACGCTGTACCAAGGGCTAGAATAAATTTTAACGATGATGGCATGAGCTTTTTGCAAGAGCTGCCAAAAGATATTTTGCCCTGCCCTGATATTTTAAATTTAAAGCCATTTGTTGATCAAATAAAGTCACGTTTTGATCTGAAATTTGACCTAGATGATAAAGATAAAAGTTATTTTAGCGTCAGCAAAGGGCTAAATAGAGCCAAAATACTCTCTTGGCTAAAGGAAATTTTCGCCTAAATGGCAAGCCAAATTTGAGAGTAAATTTATAAACTTTGGCTAAAATCTCAACAATTTTTTCAAAAAAAGGTAAGTTTTGAAAGGCATTCTCTTCACGCTAGCCCTGCTTTGCCTTGGGCTTTATGCGTATTCGTTTTATTTTTTAGTGACCGTTTTAGCCATTAGTTTTCTCATATTTTTTCACGAGCTTGGCCACTTTTTAGCAGCAAGATCGCTTGGCGTCAAAGTAAATACCTTTAGCATCGGCTTTGATGAGAAAATTTACACCAAAAACATTGGTGGCACCGACTACTGCCTAAGGGCTATCCCAATTGGCGGATATGTGGAGCTAAAAGGGCAAGACGACACCGATCCAAAGGCCAAAAACTACGACGCGGACAGCTACAACGTGCTAAGCCCGCTAAAGCGTATCTACATCCTCTTTGCAGGGCCATTTTTTAACTTTATCTTGGCGTTTTTTATATACATTTTACTTGGATTTATCGGCGTTGAGAGGCTTGCACCAAGTGTCGGCCATATAGCAGAAAACTCGGCAGCCGCGAGCGCTGGCATAGCAATAAACGATAAAATTTTAGAGATAAATGGCATAAAAATAACCGAGTGGGACGAGATCAGCAAAAATGTAAAACACGAGCCAAGCACCATTTTGATAGACCGCAACGGCTCGTCACTAACTATAAATTTAACACCAAAGATAGGCGAGACAATAAATCCTTTTAATGAAAAAGTGCAGCGCCCATTGATCGGGATCTCTCCAAATGGCGAAGTGGTGAAAATTTATCACACAGGTCTTGGTAGCCTTAAATTTGCCTTTGGCGAGACGATCGAGGCTTCAAAGCTCATCTTTAAAAGCTTTACCAAGCTTGTAAGCGGGGCCGTGCCACTAAAAGAGGTCGGCGGTATCTTGCAGATCGCCGATGTCACTTCAAAAGCCGCTCAGATCAGCGTTAGCGTGTTGCTTCTCATCACAGCGCTCATCTCTGTGAATTTAGGCGTTTTCAATTTATTCCCCATCCCTGCGCTTGATGGCGGCCACATACTTTTTAACCTATATGAGCTAGTTTTTAGGCGCGAGGTCAATGAGCGGGTGCTTGTCGTGCTCACCTACTGCGGCTGGGCGCTACTGCTTGGCATCATGGTGCTCGCGACATTCAATGACATTATGAGATTAAGCGGAGGTTTATGATGATAGTTTTAAAAGAGCTGCTTGAAAAGATCGAAAATTTAAGCAAAGACGTGACACTAATAGCCGTTAGCAAAAATGTGACATGCAATGAAGTAAGGGAGCTTTACGTACAAGGGCAGAGAAATTTTGGCGAAAACAGAGTCCAAGAGCTAGCCAAAAAAGAGCTAGAGCTGCAAGATTTTGCTGGCATCAAATGGCACATGATTGGCCGCCTGCAAAACAATAAAATCAATCAAATGATAAGCCTAAAGCCAGTGCTTTGGCAAAGCTGCGATAGCTTCGAAAGAGCCGTAGAGGTTGATAAAAGACTTAGCTACAAGCTAGATACGCTACTTCAGATAAACTCGGCCGATGAAGACACAAAGCAAGGTGTGAGCGTGGCAAATGCGGCTGAAATTTATGAGCGCATCCAAAGCGAGTGCAAAAATATAAATTTAAAAGGCGTGATGAGTATCGGAGCGCATGTGGACGAGCCAAAAGAGGTGCAAAAGAGCTTTGAGCTAACATATAAAATTTATGAGAGCCTAAAACCAAAAGGCGCAACTATCTGCTCGATGGGCATGAGTAGCGACTTCGAACTAGCGATAAAATGCGGCTCAAATATGGTTCGCCTTGGGACAATGCTATATCTATAAATTTGTCCCTTTTGGGGCAAATTTACCTTTCTGCTCCTTTTTAAATTTTAATCTAAGTTATATGATTTTATAATGCAGTTAAATAAATTTTTAACAATAAAGGAGTAAATGTGTTTAAAAATTTTATCCTAATGGCTGTTGCGATCTTGTTCATCTCGGGTTGCGGTAGAGCTGAAAAGATAGCTAGGATCGAGCAAAAATGCGCAAATAATGAAGCCGTTTGGTGTTTAAAGCTTGGCAAAACATATGCTAGAAGAGATATCAACAAAGGTGTCATGTACTATCAAAAAGCTTGCGATCTAGGCGATAAAAGGGGTTGTTACAGACTTGCGGTTTTACTAAACTCAAAATCAATCAACTCAAAAAAAGATAATGAAACGATCGTAAAATCACTAACCAAATCATGCGATCTTGGCACGCCAAAAGCTTGCTTTGAACTTGGCGAATACTACGAAGATGACCCAAAAATGCAAGGCAAAGCAAATGAGCTATTTGCAAAATCATGCGAGCAAAGATTTGGTCTTGCTTGCTATAAACTAGCTGACTTTTACGGCGAGAAAAACGATGCAGCCACTCAAAAAAGTTACCTAGAGCTAGCGTGCAAATACCGCTATAAAGTAGCTTGCGAAGAAGTAGGTGACGATAAAAAATAAATAACATTTTTTTGTGCAGGGGAGCACACATCTCCCCATGCTCTTTTAATATCAAACCGCTGGAACGCCTTTTGCTTTAAACTATAAAAGAAAGCTAGGAGGTCAAGCTATGAATAGTATTAGCATCTTAAGCACAAATGTAAATTCATATACCAGGCAACAACACAAGCAAAATAGATCTGCAAATTTTAGTGATGTTTTTAACCAAAAAACCAAAGAAGAAAGTAGTAAGCCAAGCCAAGAGCCTGCTAAATTTAACTATATCTCTTCATCACAAAACAGCCTCACCTCTTTAAATTTCAGTGATCTTCAAGCTTATGGCTACACAGTAGATAAGGCTGGCTTTATGGGAGCTGACTTTAACAAAGCAGCAGGCTTGCCACAGGACTTTAAAATCCACAAAAGCACGCTTGATGAGATAGTTAGATACAACAACAAAACATATCTCTTTACGCAAGATAGAAGCAAGGCTGCCTTTGAAAAGATAGACGTAGCTGATACTACAAAGCACTACTATAAACTTTTTAAAAGCATTGTGAGCGATGAAAAAGGTAGATATGGCGAAGCTGATCTAGCAAATTTACCAAAGGGCTTTAGCTTGGATACCAACCAAAAAACCTTTGGCAAAAATGCAAATTTCTTAAAAGATGTGAGCCTGATATCTGTTACAAATGTATATAAAACTTTTGATCAAGTTAATGATGCAAAGAGCGTTAGAGATGAGCTTAGGGGTTTTGGAGTAAGCCACGAGGTCTATGAGCTAAATTTTAGCAAAGAGCATCTTGATGCAAAAGCCAGTGATGAATATACATTTAACCCTGACATGTCGGTATATCAAGCAGATAATGCTTATAGCAAGGCTGGTGTGTTTGTGGGATTTTTAAAGAGCTTTAGTCCTATCGCTAGTGATAGTGGCGAGACGAAGCTTAGTGTGGAAGCAAGCTCTTACTCAAAGCTAATGAACGAGCAAAGCTTGGCTGATGATGTAGTGCCTCTCTCAAGGCTTTTGAAAAATGAGAAGATGATCAAATTTATCTTAGAAGAGCTACTAAAGAGAAATTTACTCACTTCAAAAGATGGCAAAAGTGCGAGCGAAATAGTAGATAGTGTGCTAGCTCATGCCACAAAGCTTCAAAACGAGACAAAAGTTTAAATAGATAAATTTAAAAGGTGGCTGTCTTTAACCAGTTAAGCCATCTTATTTAAAATTTGCTTCTTATCTATCTTTTGCATAAGCTCTAAGACGTCTATGCCTCTTTTTTCTTTAAAATTTAAAAGCTCTCTTGCATAGATAAATTTTTGATCCTTGTTTATATCATAGGTCTCATACTTCTTCTTAACCTGCATAGGTTTAAATTTCTTCTCACTTTGCTCTTTGGCAAAATTTGCATTGTATTCTTGTTCTTCTTTGTGTAGCTTGGCTAGAAATTCTTTATGCTCTTTTGTGGTTTTTTCTACATCTTCTCTATAAAGCTTCTTAAACTCTTCTATGCTTAGATCTGCTCTAGCAAACAATCTAGCGCCATCATTACTCATCATTGTATCTTCAGGAAACGAGTTCATAAAATCTTCTAGCTCAGCCTCTTCTTCTTTTGTGCCGATACCAACCATCAGTCCAGATATTGTTGGCTTGCCATCTACTGAGTTAGAAAGCAACCAGTCCATGTGAGATTGTAATACATTGATTTCGAATTCCTCTAAGTTTTCTGGATATTTTGATAATAAAGCTCGCCTTTCATCAATGGTATAGCTATACTTTTCGGAGAGCATACTGTCTATCTTTTTTATGGTTTCTGTTATCCAGTTTTCACTACTTCTGTCTTCTTTGATGTATTTTTCAACATTATCAATTATTAAATTTTGCATATATGAATCAATTAGAGCCTTTTCTTGCTCCTTTGACATTTTTACATTTTCTTTTTGGATAGTATTATCTTGTATCGGTGTATTGCTAAGTCCGTTTATACTAGTTATCATTTAAACTCCCCCTTACGCCTTTATATCAACATCTCTTTTTATACCAAGCATATCTACCAGGTATTTTCCAGCTGGGTTTTCATTTAGCTCTTTTACTAAATTTAAAGGTGGCATGCTAAATTTCAAAAAGCTATCCATAAAGTCTTTGCTCTTTTTACCATCTTTGTCTATCTCACCAAAGAGTAGCTTTAGCATTTTTAGATTACGCTCCATCATCTTTTTAAATGAGAGCTCGTCTTCTTCATATCCCCTACGTCTATCTTCAGGAGTGCTGACAAAGCCACTTTCTAAGTCGATATAGACAAAGTCTCTTTTAGATCTGATGTAGTCTTGCATATATTTAGGCATGCCAGCTATGTCATTATCAGTAGCATTTATAAAGCCAGGTCCAAATTTCATCTCGCCCATAAGTTCAAACAGCTCAAAAGCTCTATTAAATTCTTTACTATCTATGCTCTTATCATAGCCTTCTCTTTTGCCTTGTGCTGTTGTCTCGCCCTCTCTTACATCAAGGTTGTTGTTTATGACGGCTGCTATGAGACCGCCTTTAGTTATTGAGCCATCTTTATTAGTGTATTTCTCTCCATGCGGATCCATAAATACACCACTTCCCACACTCTCCTTGCCGCCATTGTTGTTGTTAAAGATATCTGTTGTTGGCTTTAGTGGCTGTCTGCCGTCTCCTCCTTTAAAGCTTAGGTTGAAAAAAAGCGTGCTTATCATCTGCTTATTTGACTCTTTGCCGTTAAAATCAGCCGCAGCCGAGCCAAATTCATGAATGGAGTTATGGATTTTGGTTACTTGCATACTTTGGCGGTTATAAGAAAAGCCTTGAGGGAAATTTCTTATCTCATCTAAGCTAAAGCTATCTTTTGAGTTTAGTGTGTCTTCGCCAACTACTTGGGAGAGAATTTTATAGGCATTATTTACAGTTTTTAGTATATCGATGCTATCAAAAGTCCTTTGCATATAGTCAGACTGCGTCTCTATCCTGACTAACGACTCCAGCGTGCTTGAGTGAATTTTATAATCACTTGGAATGCCAGCTTGCTTGTTAAACTCATCTGTAAAGTAGCCATCCTTATCTACCTTGTAGCCTAAAACTTCTGAGCTGGTTTGGTTGGTAGAAGCTTTGGTTGATACCTTTATGTTCTGCTCTAAATTCAAGGGGTAGCTACCAAGTGCGTTTATCATCTTAGATCCTTTTAGCTTTAACTCACACCAAAGATATCGTCTT